>DASYQE010000070.1:0-32811 GCA_036005805.1 Candidatus Polarisedimenticolia bacterium
GTCGGCTGCGTCGTGGCGAGATCCAGCGCCACGAAGAATCCCTTGTAATCGGCCCCCGCGGCCATCGCGGGGCTCCCCGAAGCGGCCAGGGCGAGACCCGCCACCACGGCCGCGCATGCCAGCATCCGTTTCGGGTCGTTCCGTTTCGGCGACTGCATCGAGAGTCCTCCGTTCGGAAGAGTGGAAAGCGCCGGCTCCCGTTCCGCCGGCCGTGACCGCCGCGCCAGGATCTGGGCCCTGCCCGTCTGCCTCCTTTCCGGGGGTGCACTCCCCGGCGGGTCGATCGTGGTCGAGGTTCGGAAGGTGCGGGACGCGCTCGTCGCGCGGCCGATCGGAGCACGGGAACCCCGAACGGCGACGGGACTATTGCAGAGCGCGGTCGGCCGCGTCAACAGCGTCGGAGGCGACCATGTTCTAATGGGGCCTCGATGCCCGGGAACGGCTCGTCTTCGAAGACCGCCTTCCTCCAAGGCGGCGGCCGCATGGGCGCGCTCATGCGCTCCCACGACTGGCGCCGATCGCCGCTCGGCGATCCGGCGGGATGGCCCGACGCGCTCAAGCTCGCGATCGCCACCTGTCTGAGCTCGCGCTTCCCCATGGTCGTCTGGTGGGGACCCCGGCTGCTCATGCTCTACAACGATGCCTGGCAGCCGATTCTCGGGGACACGAAGCACCCCGCGGGGCTGGGACGGCCCGGCCGGGAGTCCTGGCCCGAGACCTGGCCGGTGGTGGGCATCCAGTTCGAGAACGCGCTCCGGGGCATCGCGAGCTGGTTCGAGGACCTGCTGCTCGCAAGCGACCGCCACGGTTTCCTCGAGGAGTGCTACTTCACGTATTCGCACAGCCCGCTCCGCGATGCGAGCGGGGACGTGGTCGGCGTCTTGTCCGTGGTGAGCGAGACGACCGCGCACGTGCTGAGCGATCGTCGCCAGCGCGTCCTGCGCGATCTGTCGCACGCCACGGTGGACGCGACCACGGCATCGCACACCCTGGCGGATGTCTGTCGCACGCTGGTCGGGCAGCTGTGCGAGCGGAACCCGGACGTCCCCTTCGCCGTACTGTACCTGGCGGAGGGCACGCGGGCGCGCGCCATCGCGTGGGCCGGCGTGGACGCCGAGCGCTTCCCGGGCGCGGTGAATCTCGAGGTCGAGGACGCCTGGGGCATCGCCCGAGTGCTGCGCACGGAAGCCGGCGCCGAAGCCGTGATCGCGCCCTCTTCCCTGGCGGATCCCGTGCCCGGCGGAGTCTGGGCCGAGCCGACGACGCAGAGCGTCGTGCTGCCCCTGTCGCGCTCGAACCTCGGGCCGAACCCGCGCGGCGCCCTGCTGATCGGCCTCAACGCCCGGCTCCGGCTCGACGCGCCCTACAGCGATTTCCTGCGGCTGGTCGCGGCGCAGCTCGCAGCCGCGGTGTCGGCGCTCCAGCTCATCGAGAGCGAGCGGGCCGCCCGCGCCGAGGCCGAGCGGGCCACGCGCCTGAAGGACGATTTTCTCGCCACGCTCTCGCACGAGCTGCGCACGCCGCTGAGCGCGGTCATCGGCTGGGCCCGCATCCTGAAAAAGGATCTGTCGGACGCCGCGCAGGTCTCGATCGCTGTCGACGTGATCGAGCGCAATGCCGTGCTCCAGGCCCGCCTCATCACCGACCTGCTCGACCTGAGCCGGGTCGCCTCGGGGAACATCCTCATCGAACGGCAGGTCGTGCCACTGGCGGGCGTCATCGAGGCGGCGCTCGACTCCATCTCGCCGGCCGCCGCGTCGAAGGACATCGCCCTCGAACGGAGCCTGGATCCGGTCGGCCGGTCCGTCAGCGGCGACCCGGCGCGCCTGCAGCAGATGCTCTGGAACCTGCTGTCGAACGCGGTGAAATTCACGCCGTCGGGCGGCCGGGTCGGCGTCTCGCTCACCCGCGTCGGGGACCAGGCCGAGATCCGCGTGACCGACGACGGGGAGGGCATCGACGGCGAGTTCCTGCCGCATCTCTTTGAACGGTTCCGCCAGGCGGATGCCTCGCACGCGCGGCGCCACGGCGGGCTCGGCCTCGGCCTGGCGCTGGTGAAGCAGTTCACCGAGCTGCACGGCGGGACCGTGCGCGCTTCAAGCGAGGGGCGCGGCAGGGGCGCGACCTTCGTGATCGCGCTGCCGCTCGTGGCCGCAGAGGAACCCGCCGCTTCGACGCCGGCCGGCGCCATCACCGGGGAGCCGTCGTGCCGGGCGATCGAAGGCCTCCGCGTCCTCGCGATCGACGACCATCCGGACGCACTCGCGATGGTGCGGCGCATTCTCGAAGACCAGGGCGCCACCGTCGAGACGGCGGCCGACGCGGCGGGCGCGCTCGCGCTGGCCGGGCGCGGCCGGTTCGACGTGATCGTGAGCGACATCGCCATGCCGGGCATGGACGGCTACGACTTCATCGTCGAGCTGCGCCGGCGCGGGATCCACGCCCCGACGATCGCGCTCACGGCCTTCGCGTCACCCGACGACCGGATCCGGGCGCTCGCCGTCGGCTTCCAGGCGCACATCCCCAAGCCGATCGACACCTCCGCCCTGGTCGAGACGATCGCGCGCCTGGCCCCGGCCGTCCGCTAGCGGAACAGGCGCAGGAGCAGCAGGAGCCCCGCGACGATCGCCACGATGAACTCGGCGCGGCGCAGCCAGCCGCGCGCCGAGGCGGGACCATCCTGGAACAGCGTTCGCCAGACCGCGCCGAGGAGAAGGTACCCGGCGACGCCGCCGACGACCGCCGCCGTCACGGGGAGCAGGTGGAGCAGCGCCGCAGCCAGCGGCTCCCGCGGCGGACCTCCGGGAAGCGCGCGGAGGCGATCCCGGACGACGAAGGCGACCGCCGCCGCGCCCAGGAGCCCGGAGAGGATGTTGAGCGCCACGAGACCGCCGCGCAGCTTGATGGCGTGCCGGCGGCGCGTCAGCGACACGCGGAACACCAGGAGCAGCAGCGTCAGTCCGAGGATCGTCTCAAGCAGCGTCTGCACGTCGGTTCCGGATAGGATGCGGCGCGTGCGGCGCCTGCGCGGTTTCCTCGTCCTGCTCGCCGGTGCGGCGGGGGTCGCGTGCGGTGCCGGCGGCGAGGTGCGGAACGGCGCGACGGGCGCGATCGCCGCGGCCAATCTCGTCGTCTCCAACCGCGGCGGCGCCTGGCGCGTGTACGAGCTGGCGGCGGAGGGCGGCGCCCGCCTCATCGGTTCGCCGCGCGCCGACGATCCTGCGTACGAGGATCGGCAGCCGGCGCGGCTCCCCGACGGAACGATTGTCTTCACGAGCAATCGCGACGGCACGGAGGCCCTGTACCTGGCCGATCGCGGCGCTGCATCCGCCCGGCCGCTGTTCTCCGCACCGGAGGAGACGCGGGGCGTCGCCGACTCCGACCCCGCCCCCTGCGGAACCGATCGGATCGTGTTCGCGCGCGCGACCGGCGCGCCGACGGTCACGGCGGACCGCGATCTGTACCTTTCCGGTCGCGACGGCCGCGGGCTGCGGCGCCTGACGCGCGATCCGGCCGACGACGGCGCTCCGTGCGCCCTGCCGGACGGACGCACCATCGTCTTCGCGTCGGCGCGGCAGGGAACGCGGCGGCTGTACCGTCTCGATTCCGCCGCCCAGGATCCCGAGACGACGGTGGCGCCGCTCCTGCCGCCGGCGGAAGCGACGGACGATGCCCCCGCCTGCCTCCCCGACGGATCGATCCTGTTCGCGCGATCGCTTCCCGGAGCGGCCTCGCAGATCTACCTTGTGCGTTTCGGGGAGCACGGGCCGGTGACGCGGCAGATCACCGAAGCGGCGACGCTGCCCTACGGCGCGGGCGAGCCGGTGGCGGCCGCGGAAGGGACCCTCCTGCTCACCGCAGGGCCTGGACCCGCGAAGGGCGGACCGCGCTACGCGGTGTATGGCATCTCCGGAGGAGGGTACAACCTCGCTCGCGTGACGCGCGAGCGCGCGGGCTACGAGGATTGGACGCGCCGGCTCCGTCCGCTGTACTGAGCGGACCGGCCAGCCGGCGAAAGTCGCTCTACTCGACGGCGTTCTGGACGTTGGCGAGGCGGACGCGGTTCGCCCGCGGCCCCTTGGGGCTGTTCTCCACCTCGAAATCGACCGTCGTCCCCTGCTCGAGGTCGTCGAAATTCAGATTCGCCAGACCGGAGCGGTGAAAGAAGACGTCCTTCCCGTCGTTGCCGCGGATGAAACCGAACCCGCGGTCGCGGACCAGCTTCGCAATCGTGCCACGCGCCATGATGACCTCAGACTGCACAACCCTGCACGTGCAAGGTTCGCTCGCGTGGGATTGTCGGCGCGGTCAGGGGCGGTGTCAAGATGGTCGCAAATCGATCCGGGTGAATATGTCATCGCGCTATCGGCTATTTCGCGATCGGCGCGTCGGCGAGCAGGCGCAGGAGATCGGAGGCGTCGGTGACCGGCGTTTTGCACGCCCCCGACTCGCAGACGTAGGCCGTGGCGCGGCCCTGCACCGCGTCCTTGCCGCGCGCCACGGCGATCGCTTCGCCGGCCGGCCGGCTGCGCGCCAGCACCGTGTTGGGCAGGAAGCGCTCGCGCACCACCGCCTCGAGCGCGCGCATCCCGGGCGCGTCGTCGCCGCCGGCGAGGACGATCTGGCGCGGCGGATCGAGCGCCTGGTCCACGGCGCACAGCATGGCGCCGAACGCCGACGGGAAGCGCTCGATGCGCTCCTTGTAGAGGCGCAGCAGCGCGTGCGCGATCGGCACGAGGGTCTCGTCGCCGTTGAGGGCCGCCAGCCGCGGCAGCGCCAGCGCCAGGATCGACGCGCCGGCCGGCAGCGCGCCGTCGTTCCCCTCGCGGGTGCGCGCGATGAGCTTCTCGTGATCGCTGGCGGTGAAAAAGAACCCGCCGGTGTCCGCATCGCGGAACAGATCGATCGCCTGCCGGGCCAGGCCCTCCGCCTCGGCGACCCACCGCGCGTCGGACGTCGCTTCGGAAAGGTCGAGACAGGCGGCGATCATCGCGGCATAGTCGATGAGATAGGCGTTATGCCGCGCCTCGCCGCCCAGGAAGGAGTGCAGCAGGCGTCCGTCCCTGCGCATGCGGCCGAGCACGAGGTCGGCGGCCTTGACCGCCGCTTCGACGTAGCGCCGCTCGTCCAGGACGCGGCCGGCGAACGCCAGCGCGCCGATCATCAGGCCGTTCCAGTCGGCGAGCGCCTTGTCGTCGCGCCCCGGCCGGACGCGCCGGTCGCGCGCCTGCATCAGGCGGGCGCGCGCCCCCGCGAGGCGCAGCCGCACCTCGGCCTCGTCGGAGCGCTGCTCGCGCGCCAGTTCGACGAGGCCCACCGGGAGACTGAGGACGTTGCGCTTCCCCTCGAAGTTCCCTTCGCGCGTCGCCCCCCAGGTGCCGGCGACGAACATCGCCTCCGATCGGCCGACGGCCGCTTCGATCTCCTCGAGGGTCCAGACGTAGAAACGCCCCTCCTCGCCTTCGCTGTCGGCATCGAGGCTCGAGGCGAACGCCCCTTCGGGCAGGAGCATCTCGCGCAGCGCCCAGTCGAGGGTGTCGCGCGCCACCTGCCGGAAGAACGCGGCCGTGGCGGCGCCATCCGGCAGCGCGGGCGAAGGCCCGAGCGGGGCGATCGCCTGCGCCGCCTCGGCGTACGTGCGCGCCAGCAGCGCGTTGTCGTACAGCATCTTCTCGAAGTGCGGCACCAGCCACTGCGCGTCGACCGAGTAGCGGTGGAAGCCGCCGCCGATCTGATCGAACAGGCCGCCGCGCGCCATGCGATCGAGGGAGACGACCGCCATGCGCAGCGCCTCGGCGTTGCCGGTGCGCTTGTGGTAGCGCAGCAGGAAGGAGACGTCCATGCTGTGCGGGAACTTCGGGGCGCCGCCGAAGCCGCCGTGCGCCGGGTCGAAGCGTCCGGCGAGGTCTCCGAAGGCGCGTGACAGAAGTTTCGGCCCCACCGGCTCCTTCGACGCGGTCATCTCCGACAACGCCTGGATCTGCTCGGCGACCTCGGACGCCACCTGGCCAATCTCCTCGCGCCTGGTGCTGTAGGCCTCGGCGACCCCCTTCAGGATGTCGGGGAAGCCGGGCCGGCCGTAGCGCGCTTCCGGCGGGAAATAAGTCCCGGCGAAGAACGGCTTGAGGTCGGGCGTCAGGAAGACGGAGTTGGGCCAGCCCCCCTGGCGCGCCAGCATCTGCGTCGCCGCCATGTAGATCTCGTCGAGGTCGGGGCGCTCCTCGCGATCGACCTTGATGTTGACGAAGCGTTCGTTCATGAGCGTCGCGATCGCCGCGTTCTCGAACGACTCCCGCTCCATCACGTGGCACCAGTGGCAGGCGGAATAGCCGATCGACAGGAAGATCGGCTTGTCCTCCGCCTTGGCGCGCTGCAGCGCCTCCTCGCCCCACGGGTACCAGTCGACGGGGTTGTGCGCATGCTGCCGCAGGTACGGACTCGTCTCGCGCGCCAGGCGGTTCTCTCTGCTCACGGGGATCTCCGGAATGGAGCAAGGCTATCACGCGCGGGCTATCATGGCGGCCGCATGCGACACACACGGTGCGTGGGGTTTGGCGCTTCGCTTCTGCTCTTGCTGACCTTCGCGGCGCTCGCCGCTCCACCGGCGCCGAACGGGACGCCGAAGCCGCAGGAGAACGGCGCGCCCAGGCCGGCGCCGGCGGAGAACGCGGCGGCGCTGTCCAAAGAGGACGCGGCGGCGCTGGCGGCGGAGGTGAGCCCGATCGTCGAGGACATCCGCGGCGCGAAGTTCGCGCACCCGGTGCCGGTCGAGATCGTCGACGACCAGGCGGCGCGCGCGCATTTCAAGAGCCGGCTCGAGGAGCACTGGCCCGAGCAGGACCGCCGCGCCGAGGAAACCGTCGACACGCAGCTCGGGCTGATTCCGCCGAAGACCGACCTCCAGGAGGAGGTGTTCGACGTCCTCGAGGAGCAGGCGGGGGGCTACTACGACCCGGACCGCGACACCTTCTTCGTGCTCGGGGACATGCCGCGCGCCGCGGCGCCGATCATCGTGGCGCACGAGCTGACGCACGCGCTCGACGACCAGCGCTTCGGCATCGATCGCCTGCTCGCCGAGGCGCAGGACGACGACGATCGATCGGGGGCGCTCGAAGCGGTGGTGGAGGGCTCGGGCACGGTCGTCATGACGGTGTTCATCCACCGCCAGATCGTCGCGGGCAAGCTCGACCCGAAGTCCCTTCTCGCCTTCCAGGAGAGCGAGGTCGGCAAGGCGGAGCGCCTCAAGGCCTCTCCGCTGTTCGTGCAGCGGTCGCTCATCGCGCCGTACATCCTCGGGATGGCGTTCCTCCTGCGCGGCGAGCTGATTCGCATCCAGACGGGCGGGATCACCCCCTCCGATCTCGATCACGCCTTCACCGACCCGCCGCGCTCGACCGAGCAGATCCTCCACCCCGAGAAGTACTGGGACCCGGCGAAGCGGGACCTCCCGCGCGGCGTCGCCCTGCCGGACCTCGCGGCCGACCTCGGGCCCGGCTGGGCGCGGAAGGGCGAAGGGAACCTCGGCGAGCTGACGCTCGGGCTTCTGACCGGGGTCGACCCGGGCGATGCGACGTCACCCGATCGGGCGCTCGAGCGCTGGACCAACGCCGCCTCGTCCGGCTGGGGAGGCGATCGCTGGAATCTCTACCGCAACGGGGAGAAGGCGGTGACCGTCCTCGCGACGTCGTGGGACACCGAGAAGGACGCCCGCGAGTTCGAGGCCGGACTCACTCTTCCCCCGGGCACGACGGTGCGCCGCAAGGGAGAGACGGTCGTGGTGATTGCCGGCGATGCGGGCGACCGTGCGAAGAAGCTCGCCGATCGCGCCATCGCGGGGGTGAAGGTCACGAAGCCCGCGACGCGCTAGCGGTTCGTGCCCGGGCAGATCATCCCGTTGGCCGGGGCGCCGTTCCCCGGGGCGCGGATGCCCGAAGGGGACGGAGGACGGGCCGGCGGCTTCGCCGGAGGCTGCGGCCGCTCCTTGCGGATGACCTGGCGGTTGGCGGTGCGCACGCGGCCCGGCGATCTCTTCGTCATGGCGCCGCCCTCAGCTCGAGGCTGAGATCCTGTTCGGTGGCCGCGGCCACGTCCAGGACGGCGGCTGAGCCTGGCACCAGCAGGCCGCGCACTTCCTTGCGGGCCGTCACCTTGCCGCGCGGATTACGCAGCTCGACGATCAGGGTCTGCAGCCCGGACGGGATCGACAGCAGCCGCTCGACGCTCCCGGCCGGATTCGCCTCGGCCGGAGCGAGCGGAGTCGAGAAGAAGGCCGTCTCGCCGATGCGCACGATCAGGCGCCCGGTGTCGAGCGCATGACGCACCACGAGCCTCAGGCTGGCGGCTTCGCCGCTGTCCGTCCCGGCTTCGAGGCGGCCCGAGGCCAACAGCCCGAGGACCAGCATGGCCGCACCCAGTCGCTGCGTTCGTCCGATCACCGCTTCGTCTCCGGGCCCGGTGGAACGCGGCGGCGCGTCTCCGGCCGCGGCTCAATATGAGGACCGCGCCGGCCCCGGTCAAGGTGAAGCGAGGACGCAAAACATGGCCCCTCAAGCATTTCCGGGCGGCGCGCATTTCACTTTTGGAAAACGCAACGAATGTCTTCGGCGCGCATCTCTTGGAGCCCCCGGCGCGCCGGTGCTAGCATGGCGCGGAGTGGCGCGGAGGAAACGCATGGCTGTGAACAAGGCGGCGGCGAAGAACCTCGGCATCGAGCCCGAGCTCTTCCTCACCCTCTACGAAAAAATGCTCAGGACGTTCTACGTGGAGGAGATGGGCCGTCTCTTCGTGCGGGCCGGCAAGTGCTCCTTCTACGCCTCGACCCGAGGCCACGAGAAGCTGCAGATCGCCTGCGCCATGCTCCTTCAGCCGGGCAAGGACTGGTTCCTTCCTTATTACAGGGAGAAGGCGCTGATGGTGGGGCTCGGGATGCCCCTCGAGCACGTCTTCCAGGGGCTCCTGTCGCGCGACGGCGACCCGAACTCGCTCGGCCGCAACATGTCCGAGCACTACTCGTCGCGCGAGCTGCGGGTGGTCTCGCCGACCGCCTGCACCGGCACCCAGTTCCTCATGGCGGTCGGCCTGGCCCGCGCCATTCAGGCGGACAAGAAGGACGAGATCGTCTACGTCTCCGGAGGCGAGGGCTCCACGTCCGAGGGGGAATTTTTCGAGGCGCTCAACAAGGCGCAGTGCGACCTGCTGCCGGTCCTGTTCGTCATCCAGAACAACGGCTACGCCATCAGCGTGCCGCAGGAGCAGCAGACCTCCTCGCAGCTGCACGAGGTGGCGCGCGGCTTCGGGATGAAGTCGGTCCGCGTGGACGGCACCCGCTTCACCGAGATGCACCGCACCCTCTCCCCGCTCGTCGGCGCCATGCGCCGCGGCGCGGGGCCGCTGTTCGTCGAGGCGATGGTGGTGCGGCTCGATTCCCATTCGTCGTCGGACGACCAGACCAAGTACCGCGACGAGCAGGACATGGAAGAAGCACGCCGCCGCGATCCGATGACGCACACGGAGATGCGCATCCGCCAGATGGGCCTCCTGACCGACAAGGAAATGGAGGAGTGGCGGGCGCGCGCCAAGGCCGAGGTCGAAGAGGCGGCGCGGAAGATCGACGCCCTGCCCTTCCCGCCCGACGCCAGCGCCACCGGCGACATCTTCTCGGCCGACCGCGTCGTGGTCGAGGAGACCGACCCGACGCCGTTGAGCGACAAGCCGGTGACCATGGTCGAGGCGATCAACCACGGGCTGCAGGAGGAGATGGCGCGCAACCCGAAGATCGTCATGTGGGGCGAGGACATCCAGGATCCCAAGGGCGGCGTCTTCGGAGTCACCCGCGGCCTGACCGAGGCGTTTCCCGGCCGCGTCGAGAACTCGCCGCTGGCCGAGGCGACCATCGTCGGCATGGCCAGCGGGATGGCCGTCGGCGGCTTCAAGCCGGTCGTCGAGATCCAGTTCGCCGACTACTCGTTCCCCGGCTACATGCAGATGCGGAACGAAATCCCGACGCTGCGGTGGCGCTCGGGCGGCGCGTGGACGTCCCCGATGGTCGTGCGCGTCGCCACCGGCGGCTACATCCGCGGCGGCCCGTTCCACTCGCAGTGCCCGGAGACGCTCTACGCCCACACACCCGGCTGGTACATCGCCTATCCGTCCAACGCCGCCGACGCCAAGGGGCTGATCAAGACGGCGTGCCGCATGGACGACCCGGTCATCTTCTTCGAGCATAAGGGGCTGTACCGGCAGGTCTACAGCAAGTCGCTGGAGCCCGGGCCCGAGTACGTGCTGCCGTTCGGCCAGGCGAAGGTCGTGCGCGAGGGAAGCGATCTGACGGTCATCGCCTGGGGGCGCACGGTCAACATGGCGCAGCAGGCGCTGGGCGCGCTGGCCGCGGAAGGGACCGAGCCCTCGGTCGAGATCCTCGATCTGCGCACCATCGTGCCGCTCGACCTCGACACCGTGTACGCCTCGGTCCGCAAGACCGGCCGGGTGCTGGTGGCGCACGAGGCGCCGATGCTGGCGGGGATGGGGGCGGAGGTGGCCGCGCGCATCGCCGACGTCGCCTTCGATTGCCTCGATGCGCCGGTGCGGCGCGTCGCGGCGCGCGACTCGTTCGTGCCGTTCGCCCCGAACCTCGAGGCGGCGGTGCTGCCGAGCGTGGAGGAGATCGCCGCGGCGATCCGGGAACTGCTGACGTATTGATTTCGATCGGCTGAACGCCTGCGTCCGGTGGGGGGCGCGGGCACGAGGGCGTCGTGACCGAGGAAACGGTCCTGAACATCCCCACCCCCTCCCTGGTGGTCCTGGTGAGCCCGGACGGCGCCGGTTCCAACTTCTGCCGCCGCCATTTCCCTGCCGCTTCCGTGGTGTCCCTCGACGAGTGCCGCGAAGCGCTCCCCGTGCTCCGTGCCCGCCGCCGCGAGGAGGCCGCATCGCGTCTCGCGCACGAGCGCGTCGAGGCGCGGCTGCGCCGGCGCCGGCTGGCGGTCCTCGACGCGTGCGGTCTGGCGTCGGACCACCGGCGCGCGGCGCGGGGAATCGCCGAGCGCCATCACCTGCCGGCCATCGCGGTGGCGATCGACGCGCCGGCCGCGGTGCGACGGGCGCTCGGGCGCGAGGGCTATTCGGAGGTGCACCACCTCCACACTCGGCGCGATCTCCACTCGTCGAGCGTGGCGCTGGTGCCGCTGCCGTGCGACAGGCGATCGGAGCGCGGCCCGTTCGACGCCATCGGCGACGTGCACGGCTGCGCCTCGGAGCTGCTCAGCCTGCTGCGCCGCCTCGGGTACCGCCGGCGCGGCGGCCGCTGGGGGCATCCGGCCGGCCGCCGGGCGCTCTTCCTCGGCGATCTCGTCGATCGCGGCCCGCGCGTCATCGACGCGGCGATGATCGCCATGGACATGACCTCCGACGGCGCGGCCCTCGCCGTGCCGGGGAACCACGACGTCGAGCTCGCGGCGCTCTTGCGCGGCGCCTCGGTCGTTCCCGGACCGGGCACGGTGCTGTCGCTGGCGCAGATCGCCGCGGCACCAGCCGACCTGCGCCGCATCTTCCGCCGGCGCTTCACCGACTACGTGGACCGGCTGCCGTCGCACCTGCTCCTGGACGGGGGCCGGCTGGCGGTGGCGCACGCGGGACTCCTGGCGGAGCACGTCGGGCGCGACTCGGAGACGGTGCGCCGCTTCGCTGTGCACGGGGCGACGGTCCCGAAAGTGGATCGCTATGGTCTCCCGGTGCGGGTGCACTGGGCCCGGTCCTATCGCGGGCGGGCCTTCCTGATCTACGGGCACACGGCGGTGCGCGAGCCCGAATCGGTGGGAGCGACGCTCAACATCGACACCGGCTGCTGCTACGGCGGGGCGCTGACCGCTTTCCGCTGGCCGGAGCACCAGGTGGTGCAGGTGCGCGCGCGGCGCATCCACTACCGTTCGCCGCGCACCCGCGGGTTGAGGCTGGGGATCCGGGCGGAGACCCGGGCGGTGCCGCCGTCCGCTCGCGGCGGACGGCCGATCCGGCCGCTTACTTCTTCTTGAAAAGCGCCTCGAACGCGGCGCGGCCCGGGCTCATGGCGGGCTCGCCGGTGGGGGGCGGCGGACCCGCGGCGATGCGGCGCCCGGTCGCGTCAAGAACCGTGGACGGGCGGAACGACACGCACTCGTTGGCGACGATCTTCGACATCACCTTGGCCGGGATGGGCTCGCGACACTCGAAGCGGGCGCCGGGATCGAAGTGCACGCAGTTGCGGCAGCAGTGCACGGCCGCCGTGCAGGTCGGGCAGCGCGCGGTGGTGTCCACGACGTCCGTCGTCTCCTGGTGCCCGCACTGGAAGCAGCGCCGCACCAGCCGCGCCTCGCGCTCCATGCCGCGCGGGCCGCGCGGCGGGCGGGGCCCGTCGTTGTCGCGATGCTTCTTTTCCCGTTCTTCCTTGAACTCGCTGTCGCGGTAGCCGGGCTGGCGGTACTTCATGCGGACGCTCTGCCTCCAGGAAAGGATGTGCGAGGGAGGCCGCTACTTTAGCACGATTCACCGGCTTTTCCGGCGCCGCTTCGTCCCGTAGAATGCGCCGGATGCGCGCACCCCTCGATTCCCCGGCAAGGCTCCTGACCTCTTTCGGCCGTGCGCTCCTGCTCGCGCTCGTCGCCGGAGTCGCCATCGCACCGGCCGCGGCCGCGCCGCAGGCCACCCCCGGCGCTCCCAGGCCCCCGGCGTCGAAGCCGCCCACCGCGAAACAGCCGGCCGCGAAGTCTGCCGCGCCGAAGCCGGCCGCGAAGCCTCCCGCCGCGGCTCCGGAGCCGATGCTCGACGAGGGCTTCGAGAAGTCGGTCGTGCGCATCATCAACTACTCGCAGCGCGGCGACTGGTTCTCCCCCTGGGACGTCACGGGCGTGCGCGCCTCGAGCGGCACCGGCTTCGTCATCGACGGCGGGCTGCTCCTGACCAACGCGCACGTGGTCAGCGACGCGCGGCTGCTGCTCCTGTACCTGCACGGCGACCCGACGCCGCACAAGGCGCGCGCGGTGATGCTCGGGCACGACTGCGACCTGGCCCTCGTCCGTCCCGACGAGCCGGGACTCCTGCGCAACATCCCGGTGCTGGAGCTCGGCCGCCTGCCGCCGCTGCGCACCATGGTCGAGACCTACGGCTACCCCGCCGGCGGGGACCAGATCTCCTCGACGCGCGGCGTGGTGTCGCGCATCGAGACGCAGGTCTACGCGCACTCGGGCGTGGATCGCCACGTCGCCATCCAGACCGACGCCGCCATCAACCCCGGCAACAGCGGCGGGCCGATGATCCAGGACGGCAAGGTCGTGGGGGTGGCGTTCCAGGGCACCGACGCCCTCGAGAACACCGGCTTCGGCATCCCGGTCGAGGTGATCCAGCACTTCCTGACGGACGCCGAGGACGGCAAGTACGACGGCTACCCCGACCTCGCCATCCTCGAATCGAACCTCGAGAACCCGGCCGCCCGGCGCCGCGCCGGCATGCGCGACGACGAGAGCGGCGTGCGCGTGGATTTCGTCAACGACGGCGGCAGCGCCGAGGGCCTGCTCAAGGTGGGCGACGTGCTGCTGGCCGTGGACGGCAGCCCGATCGCCAACGACGGCTCGGTGCTGATGGAGGGGCTGCGCTTCGACTACGGCCTGATGGTCGACCGGCACCAGATCGGAAGTGATCTGAGGTTGCGCCTCCTGCGCGACGGCGAGCGGAAGGAGATCACCGTGCCGCTGGTCGCCCACCCGGGGACGAGCCGCTACGCGTCGCAGTACGACGTCATGCCGCGCTACTTCATCTACGCGGGCCTGGTGTTCGAGCCGCTCAACGTCGAGATGCTGGAGACGACGGGCCGCGACTGGGTGGTCAGCGCCGACAAGCGCCTGGTGCAGGAGCAGATCTTCCGCCCGCTGTCCGACCCGAAGGCGCTCTTGCGCGAGCCGGTGGTGCTGCTGCGCCGCCTGGACGATCCCGTCAACATCAACATCGCCTGGTACCGCAACCAGCTCGTGACGAAGGCGAACGGCAAGGACATCGACTCGCTCGGCGAGCTCATCGACGCGATCGAGTCGAACAAGGCTGCATTCCACGTCCTCGAGCTGGGCGAGCCGGGGCGCTTCATCGTCCTCGACCGCAAGGGCGCCGACGAGGCGAGCCCGAAGATCCTGGAACGCTACGGCGTCGAGAAGGACCGCAACCCATGACGGTCCGGAGGCTGGCGGCGTTCCTCGTCGTCTTCGCCCTCGGGGGCGCGACGGCCGGTCGTGCCATGGCCGAGCCGGCGCACCGCGCCGGGGGGCGGCAGTCGTTCGAGAACGGCATCGTCGGTCTGACCGTCTCGGCGCAGGGCTGGGACCAGGACCGCCCGTGGGCCAAGGGGGCGCCGCAGGCGCGCATGGCTCTCGCCACGGTCGTGGAGGGCCCGTACCTGCTGACCTCGGCGCAGATGGTCTCGGACGCGACCCTCATCGAGGCCGAGAAGCTCGGCGGCTCGGTGCGCGTCCCCGCCCGGGTGGTGCTGGTCGATCCCGAGGTGGACCTGGCGATCCTCGGCGTGGACGCGCCGAAGTTCTTCGACGACCTGAAGCCGGTGCCGATGGCCTCGTCGGTGCCGACGGAAGGGGCGGTGCAGTCGGTGCGCTGGCGCCTGCGGCAGATCGAGGCCTCCACCAGCCGCGTGTCGCGCGTCGAGGTGCAGGTGACCTCGCTCGGCGGCCTCGAGCACCCGTTCCTGCTGGTGACGACCGACCTGCGCGGCGGAGGGTGGGCCGAACCGGTCTTCGCCGAAGGCAAGTTCATCGGGCTGACGGTGTCGCAGGACGACCAGGTGGCGCGGGTGCTGCCGGTGGACATCATCAACAACTTCCTCGACATGGCGCGTGGTGGGAAGCCGTATCCCGGCTTCGCCAACCTGGGCCTGCGCTGGCAGATCAACGAGGACCCCGTCCTCACGGCGTCGCTGCGGCTTTCCGGCGACCCCCGCGGCGTGCTGATCACCGGCGCGAACTGGGGCGGATCGGCCTGCGGTGTCATGCGGCCGCGCGACCTGCTGCTGTCGCTGGACGGCCACGAGATCGACGCCAGCGGCTACTACCGTCACCCGCGCTACGGGCTGCTGCGCTTCACCACCATCACGACCGACGGCCACCGCGCCGGCGAGACCATCAAGGCGGAGGTGTGGCGCGACGGCAAGAACGTCAAGCTCGACCTGCCGCTCAAGGCGGCGCACACGCCCGGCGACCTCATCCCGGACCGGGTGCCCGAGCAGCCGCCCCCCTATCTCGTCGCCGGGGGGCTGGTGCTGCGCGAGCTGGACGGGAACTACCTGAGGTCCTGGGGGGACGACTGGCGGCGCAAGGCGCCAATACGTCTCCAGTTGCGCTACTGGCTCGACTCGAAGGACCAGGAGCCGGGGGCGCGCCGCATCGTCGTCCTGTCGTCGGTGCTGCCGCACGCCTACAACATCGGCTATCACGGCCTCTCGGACGTGGCGGTGCTCGAGATCAACGGCCGCCCGATCGACTCCATCGCCGCCGCCGAGGAGGCCTTCAAGCACCCGGAGGGCGACTTCCACCGCATCGTCCTCGAGCCGAACGGCCAGATGGCCCAGGTCATCCTGGACGCGAAGACCTTCGACGCCGCCACGGCGGAGATCCAGGAGTCCTACCGCGTCCCCGCCCCGGTCCGGACCGCCGCCCCGCCCCCCGAGTTCGGCGCCGCCTGCGGCGGCTGACCCCAGGGCCGCCCGGGATGCCGGGTCCGTGGGACTGGTGTAGAATCGCCGCCCCCAATTCAAGGGTCTCGAGGAGGAAACGGAATGGAACGCCCCCTGCGCACCTACTTCCCTGCCGTGGTGCTGTGCTGCGCCGCCACGGTCTTCGCCTGCGGCGCGGCCACGGGAGAGACCAAGGCCGGCAAGCCCGCCGTCAAGGGCGCTTCATCCGCTTCGAGCGGCGTCGCCGCCAAGGTCGGGGACAAGACCATCACCCTCGCCGAGCTCGATGACAAGGCGGCCAGCAACCTCATGAAGGTGCGCCAGCAGGAGTTCGAGGTGCGCTCGCAGGCGCTCGACCAGATGATCAACGACGAGCTGCTCGACCGCGAGGCGAAGGCGAAGGGGGTCACCAAGGACAAGCTGGTCGAGACCGAGATCGCCAGCAAGGCGCCGGATCCCTCGCAGGCCGAGGTCGACGCGTACTACGAGGCCAACAAGGCCCGCATGGGCACGCAGACCAAGGAGCAGATCAGCCCGCAGATCAAGGCCATGCTGAAGCAGCAGAAGATGGCCGGCGTGCAGGCCGACTACATGAAGTCGCTGCGCCAGAAGTACGGCGTGAAGGTCATGATCGAGCCGCCGCGGGTGGAGGTCTCGGTGGATGACGATTCCTCGCGCGGCGGCACCGCCTCGGCGCCGGTGACCATCGTCGAGTTCTCCGACTTCCAGTGCCCCTACTGCAGCCGCGCCGAAACGGTCGTGGACGACGTGATGAAGAAGTACGGCAACAAGATCCGCCTCGTGTACCGCGACTACCCGCTCTCCTTCCACCCCAACGCCGAGAACGCGGCGATGGCCAGCGAATGCGCCAAGGAGCAGGGCAAGTACTGGGAGATGCACAAGGCCATGTTCGACAACCAGGCGAAGCTCGCCGCCACCGATCTCGTCGAGACCGCCGGCACGCTCGGCATGGACAAGGACAAGTTCAAGACCTGCCTCGACACCGGGAAGTTCCGCTCGGAAGTGCAGAAGGACTTCCAGGACGGCCAGAAGGCGGGGGTCTCCGGCACGCCGACCTTCTTCATCAACGGCGTGATGATGGTCGGCGCGCGGGACATCGCGAGCTTTTCCGACATCATCGACCGCGAGCTCGATCGCTCGGGCAAGTAACGGCAAACGGGGCGTGAAACCGGCGGCAGGCCGCCGCCGGTTTCACCCCTCCTCCTCGGTCCCCGGAATCCGCAGTCCGAAGCGCTCCGCGACCTCGACGACTTCCCACCCCAGGTCATCGAAGGTCGAGATGGCGGCCTCGTCGTGGCGCTCGACCGCGTCGTCCCAGGCGGCGGAGGCGCGCCGGTGCAGCTCGACGAGCCGCGACAGGGCCGCCTCGCGGTCGGCCTCCTCGCGCGGCGGTTCGCGGGTCAGGCGCACTTCCTCGGCGTCGAGGTCGGCGAGGATGGCCTGCTTCAGCGCCTCCGGCCCTTCGCCTGTGGCGCGCTGGCGCCGCTCGCGCCGGATGCGGGACTCGTTGCGCAGCCGCTCGATCTCGTTGACCGCCGGCTGCGCCTCGTCCTCGTCCTCGAGACGGTTGGCGGCACGCTCGCCGCGCCCGATCCACGACAGCGCCAGGTCGTAGTCGCCGGCGCGGATGAGGGCCCAGGCGGCGTTGAGCGGCGGCCACGGATCGTCCGGCACCGAGCGCATCACCTTCTCGTACAGCCGCAGCCCCTCCTCCTTGCGGCCGGTCAGGACCAGGACCTCGGCGCGCCGCTCACGGCAGGCGTCGCGCCGCGCGGGGTCCTCCTGCTCGACGCGCTCGAGCACCTGGAGGGCCTCGTTGTACTCCCCGCGCTCGCGCAACAGATCGTGCAGGCGCAGGCGGATCTCGGCGTACGACAGGGCCGGGTGCGGCTGGCCGCTGCCGTCGAGCCGCCGCAGCACGGCGAGCGCCTCGCCGGTCCAGCCCTGCTCCTCGAGCGACTGCGCCGCGGCCCAGAGCAGATAGTCGCCCGCCTGCGCCAGGTCGAGGCCGAGGATCTCGCGCGCCTCGAGGTCGTCGAGGATCTCCATGTGGCGGCCGTGGTCCCCCCCGAGCCGCTCCTCCTGCTCCGCGAAGGTCCAGAGATAACCCGGCTCCAGCTCGTCGCGCCCCTGGTCCTCCTCGTCCTCGTCGCCGTGATCGTCGAACGGCTCGTCGTCGCCCGCGTGCAGCCCGGGATCGTCGTCGCGATCCGGCGCGGTCTCGCCGGGATCGTCGTCGTGCGGTTGCGCTCCACCGGGGTCGTCGTCGCGCGCCTCGTCCACCGGGACCTCCTCTTCATCGGGTGGTTTCACAAGGTTGCCTCGTAGTCGTGCCATGCGGTCTCGAGCGCGGCCAGGTCGGGTCCGAAGATCTCCTTGAAGGCGGCCAGGCCGCCGTGGCCGGCCGCCTCGCGCGCCGCATATTGCTCGAAGGCGGCCTCGCGGCGTCCCCGGTCGCCGTGACGCAGGAAGTGGATCAGCGTCCACGCGGCGCCGTAGGCGCGCGCCGACCGGCCTCCCGCCCACAGCTCGTCGTCGGGGCCGGCCGCGAGCAGCGGCTCGAGCGGCATCGGTCCCTCGACGCGGGTGAGCCGGAGGTGCTCGCGCAGCTCGGCGCGCGGATCGAACTGCACCCGCGCGCTGCCGATCACGATCATGGCGCTGCTGCGGATGGATCCGGAGTCGAGGTGCAGGTCGCCGTCGAGCCGCGAGAAGCCGAAGTAGTTCGCCAGCCCCTCCTCGAACCACTTGCTCGGCTGCGACCGCGGCGGGTAGACGCGCTCGTAGTCGAGCATGTGAATGGCCTCGTGCACGACGATCGGGATCGGCACGTGGCCGCCGATCGGCTCGCACGGGAAGGCGAGGATGCGCGACGCGGGCAGGTACTCCCCCACCGCGGTCGCCGCGGCTCCGGCCGGCCGCCGCCCGCGCCAGAGCTGCTGCACGCGCACGTGGTCGCCGCGCTTGCCGAAGGCGTAGACGTACACCGGCTGGCGGAAGAGCCGCATGGTCGTCACGCCGGCCCAGAATTCCTGGTGGGCCCGAACCGCCGAGTTCACCACCTGGCCGAGCACCGCGGTCTCATCGGCGGTGAGCATGTCGCTGTGGATGACGAGCTGCCCCAGCTCGGTGCGCGCCTGGCGGATCCCCATGAGGCGCGCCGCCTCGTTCATGTAGTCGCGGCGGTGACGCTCCGCCATGAAGTCGGCGACGTCGGCGTCGATCGCCTGCTTCAACCCGTCGCCTTCCGCGACGCCGCGCTGGTGGACGATCTGGTACTGCACCTCGGGCCCGGTGCCCGGCGGCAGGATGGCGTAGTACACCTCGCCCGACTTGCGCAGCACGTACTGCCGGCCGTCGGCGGCCACCGGCCCGGTCCAGGCGCCGACGCGCGCGTCGTGCAGCGCCTGGCGAAGCGCCCCGGGGAGCTCCGCCGCCGCCACCAGCCCCCAGTCGGAGTCGAGGGCGCTCTCCGGGGAGACCTCCTCGAGCGTGGCGCCCGACCGCAGGCGAGCGGCCCCCTCCTGCGCCGCGCCGGCCTGGTCGAACGACAGCGCCTGCACCTGGAAGAGGGCGCGGTGTGACCAGGTGCGCGACTCGGGCGGCAGGCCGGTGAAGGTGATCTCGACCGGGGCGAAGTAGCGCACCGCATGTCCGCCGAGCATGGCGGGACGGAACTGCCAGCCACGCACCGCCTGTCCCGCCGCGGCGCGCATGCCGAGGTCGGGGTCGGGACCGCGCAGCGTCCGCGACCGGCGCGGCTCGCCATGCGCCGACACGTCCACGAGGAGCTCGACGCGCGCCTCGCCGATGAGGCGTGCGCGCCCGGCCTCCTCGGGGAACTGCGGCGGCGATTCGCGCACAGGCAGAGGCGGCGCCACGGCATCGAGCGGGCCGGTCAGCCCCGGATTGTCCGGCGGCGGCTGCAGCGCACTCGGGCCCCTCAGCCGGGGGGGGGGCGGCGGGCCCGGCCCTTCGAAGGGCTCCCTGGGAATGCGCAGCAGGTGCGAGCGGATCGCCTCGCTCACGTCCTTTTCCTCTGCTTCGAAGCCCGCCGCCACCTGCCAGACGCCCGGGGCCTCGCGCGTCGCGAGGATGCCCTCGAGCCGCCGGCGCTCGGCGCCGCAGGCGACTTCGTACCGCGCCCGCAGTCCGCCGGCGAAGCGGCTGACGATCTCGATCCGATCGATGGCCACACAGCCTTCCTCCGGCGGATGCGCCCAGTCGAGGAAGTCACGCAGCCCCGAGGCGAAGAGATCGCTCGGCGGCGCGGCCGCAGCCCCGGTGCGGACCGGATCCTCCCGCGCCGCGACGACGAACGCCGACTTTCCCCCGGACGGGAGCGCGGCGTGATCCCTGGCGGCGTGACCGGGCCAGGTCTTCTCGCCGGCACGCACCGGCAGCGGCAGCGCGTTCTCCTGCGGCGGGATGGGACAGTTGTAGACGGTCGTGTAGGCGCAGAGCGGGTTGTAGGCGCGGTTGAAGTCGATCGCGTACAGCCCTTCCGCCGTCGGCTTGCCGAGATCGAGGTAGCGCCCGGTCGCGTAGGACTCGCCGCCCGTGGTCGCGTCGGTGAAGAGGATCGACAGCGTCTCCTCGGCCTGGGACGTGAACAGGGGCTGGTACGCCTGCACCTTCAGGGTGCGCGCGGGGGCCCCGGCGCCGGCGGGAACCGGGATCTCGAACCAGCCGGCGCGCCGGTAGTCCTTGCTGCGCCCGAGCGAGGTCGCGACGGAAATCGTGTCCGGATGCTCGTGACGGTGCAGCGGCAGGCGGAACGACCAGCGCTCGTCATAGGGGAAGAAGGCCGGCGCCACGAACTCTTTCCCCTCCGTCCGCCGGCGGTCGAAGAGGATGACGATGCCGCGATCCGCCTGCACGTAGGGGCGGAGAGCGAAGGGGCCCGCCTCGATGCGGGTCTCCTCCGGGACGGTCCGCTCCTTGTCCTTGAAGGGCTCGCCCGCGAGGCGCAGGTCGTCCTGATCCGCGAGACGCTCGAGCCGGAAGCGGGACGGATCCCCTTCCTTTGCGGGCGGCAGGACGGTCAGGCGCAGCAGGCGCGCCGGGATGCCCGGGCCGTCGAGGCGCAGGTCGGCGTCCTTCCCCGAGCCGAACACCGCCGTCGACGCGGTTTTTTCCGAGGCCGGCTCCGGGAAATCGAACCGGCGGACGGCGCGCAAAGGCGAAAAGGGGTCGTCGCGGAAGTAGTCGATCTGGGCCCGGCGCGCCGACTCTGTCGCCGCCTGCCCCTCCGGGACCGCGGGCGCCGCGGGGGCGGTCGCCAGAAGCGCGATCCCTCCCGCGAGCAGCAGAGGCCGCGCTCCCTTCACCGGCCGACCTCGCCGTGGCGGAAGCAGTCGAGGATGTGGTCGTTCACCATCCCGGTCGCCTGCATGTGCGAGTAGCAGATGGTCGGCCCGACGAAGCGGAAGCCGCGCCCGCGCAGGTCCTGGCTCATGGCGCGCGATTCCTTCGTGTCGACCGGGATCTGCTTGAGGCTCTTCCAGACGTTGCGCTTCGGGCGCCCGTCCACGAAGCGCCAGATGTAGGCGTCGAAGGAGCCGAACTCCTCCTGCACCTCCAGGAAGGCGGCGGCGTTGCCGATGGCCGAGGCCACCTTGGCCCGGTTGCGCACGATCGAGGCGTCTTTCAGGAGGCCTTTCACCTTGCGGGCGTCGAAGCGGGCCACCTTCGCGGGGTCGAAGCCGGCGAAGGCGGCGCGATAGGCCTCGCGCTTGCGCAGGATGGTGATCCAGGAGAGTCCGGCCTGGGCCCCTTCGAGGAGGATGAATTCGAAGAGTTTCCGGTCGTCGTGCACCGGCACCCCCCATTCCTCGTCGTGGTACGCGATGTAGAGCGGATCGTTCCCCGCCCACCCGCAGCGCGTCTTCATGGACCCCCTAGAGGATAGCCCCTCCCCGCCCGCCGGATCGAGAGCGAATTGTCGAGGGGAGTCCTAGAGCAGCTCGCGCAGGCGCTGGTGCCCGGCGCGGCTCAGCGGCAGGCGGCGGCCGTCCTTCAGGATGGCGACGCGGCTGTCCTTGGCGTAGAGCTCGATGCGGTCGAGCCGGTCGAGGTTGAGGATCCACGAGCGGTGGATGCGCACGAAGCGGCGTGGGTCGAGTGCGGCCTCGAGGTCGCCGATGGTCTGCTGCTTGAGGTGCGTCTTCCCGGCCACGTGCACGGCGATGTAGTCGTCCTGCGCCTCGATGGAGTCGATGTCGTCCACCGGGATGACGTGGACGCGCGCGCCATCCCTGACCAGGAGGCGCGACAGCGGCTCCCCGGGCGCCCGCGCCGCCGCGCCGATCGCCGCCAGCGGCAGCGGCTCGCGCCGCCGCAGCCGCTCGCGGGCCCGCTCGACGGCGCGCGCCAGGCGCTCGGGGTCCACCGGCTTCATGACGTAGTCCACCGCGTTGGCGTCGAACGCCTGCACGGCCCGGTCGTCGTGCGCGGTCACGAAGACGACCGCGATGCCGGGATCGAGCAGGCTCAGCACTTCGAAGCCGTCGAGCCGCGGCATGCGGATGTCGAGGAAGACGAGGTCCGGCTTCTCCTCGGCCGCCGCCTGGACCGCCTCGAAGCCGTCGGCGCACTCGCCGACCACCTCGATGCCCCCGAGAGCGGCCAGGTCACGGCGCAGCCCGCGGCGCGCCAGCTCCTCGTCGTCGACGACGAGCACCCGCAGCCTGTCAGCCGCCAAGGCCCGCCTCCTGGACCACGGGGACCGCGGCGGAGTAGGGCAGCACCACGGTGGCGCGGAACGCGTCGGGGGGCGTCGCGATCTCCAGCCGGGCGCCTTCGCCGTAGAGGCTGCGCAGCCGGCCGCGGACATTCTCGAGGCCGAGGCCCGCGCCGCGCCGTCCCGTCCGCTCCGGATTCTTCGGATTGTCGATGGTCACCACCACCTCCTCGCCGCGGCGCACGGCGCGCAGGCCGAGCGTGCCCCCTTCGACCCGCTGGGCGATGCCGTGGCGCACCGCATTCTCCACCAGCGGCTGCAGGAGGAGCGGCGGAATGAGGGCGTCGCGGCAGCCGGCATCGACCTCGCGGCCCACCTCGAGGCGAGCCCCGAAGCGCACCTTCTCGATCGCCAGGTATTCCTCCACGAGATCGAGCTCCTCCCCGAGCGTGACGCGGTCGCGGCCGCCGAGCTGGAGGCTCCGCCTCAGGAAGCCGGCGAGGAGCAGGCACATGCGGCGCGCCGCGGTCGCGTCTTCGCCCGTGAGGGTGGCGATCGAGTTGAGGCTGTTGAAGAGGAAGTGGGGATCGATCTGCGCCCGCAGCGCCCGCAGCTCCGCCTCGCGCGCCAGCACGCGCGCCTCGACGCCGCGAACCTCCGCCGCCCGCGCCGCTTCGAGCGCCAGGACGAGGTAGTGCGCCGCGGCGGCGAGCAGGAAGACCAGCGCTCCGACGACCACCAGCATCGGCGCCGCTCCGCGGTACCGCAGCGTCGCCCCGGCATAGCGCGGCACGCTCTCGAGCATGTGCGCCAGGATCTGGCCGAGGACGCCCCAGAAGCCGGCGGAGACCAGCGCGGCGGTCGCCTGCGTCGCGAGCGCCCGGCCCAGCCCCTCGCGGATCGGCGCCGACTGGCAGGGATAGCGCGCCGCCAGCACGATGGCGCCCTCCACGAGGCCCATCGGCAGGCCGAGCCAGATCGCCTCCTCCCAGCCGGTCCCTCCGCCGAGCGCCAGGATGGTGGCCGCGAGCCCGCCGAGGAGGAGCGCGACCGCGAGGAACAGCCCGATCCTCACGCGCGGACGAAGAGCACGTAGTAGATGACGTAGAACCACGAGAAGATGCCGTGGAGGATCGCCCACAGCACCGAGTGGTTGACGTTGAACGAGATCGCCATCGCCAGCGCGGTCCCGAACGTGATGCCCGTCTTCACCACTTCGTTTCGAACCACCATCGTTTCCATGGAAGCCTCCTCTGTCGGCCGGTCAGTGCGTGACGACGATGGCGCCGCCGAGGACGAGCCCTTCGATGCGCAGGACCTTCGCGGGGTTGGCCTGCGACCGCAGCGTGCGATTCAGGTACGTCCCGAGGAGCACCTGCTCGCCGCGCACCACGGTCCAGTCCTGGGGCACCCGGATCTCCAGCTTGCCGCCGACCACCAGCGCGTCGACGTGCGCGCCCTCGGCGAGCCCGGCGGAGGTCAGGTCGAGCTCGAGCCGGCCGGCGAGGGCGGCCGCGTCGGCCTGCTCGAAGGCCGCCGTGGTGTTGACCGCGCGGCGCTGCGAGAAGGCGGCCAGCGCTTCCATGCGCGCTCCCGACTCTTCCCTGGTCACCGCGTCGGGGCGGTCGAGCCCTTCGTGCCGCTGCCAGAACATCTGCGCTCCGAGACCGATGAGGAGGAACAGGGCGAAGGCCAACAGGGCGGCCCCGACGCCCGGGGTGATGCGATTCTGCTCCTGGGTGGCGACCATGATCCCCTCCTAATTCTTGATCTCGACGCCGCCCATCAGGACGACGCCGCGGATGACCAGGCGCGGGGCGCCGGCCGTCTCGGGATGCTGTTCCGTCTTATCTTCGTAGGCCCCGAGGATCGGGGTGCCCTGCACCGACACCGACCAGGTGCGCGGGACGATGATTTCGATCCCGCCCCACATGGCGAAGGTGTCGATCACCGCGTCGCCGCTCTTGATGTTCGCGTTGCGCAGATCGATCTTCGAGCCGCCGAGGATGGCGGTGACGTCGCCGCCGCGGAAATCGGCGGCGTTGCTCTTGTGCTCCGAGCCGCCGAGCATGGCGAAGGTGGAGATCCGCGCCGACCCCTCGGACGGAGCCGCCTCGCGCGCCCGCTGCCGCATGCCGCCCCAGACCAGGCGCAGGCCGACGAGGACGATGAGCACCGGCCAGAAGTGGATGAGCCGGTACGGCATGACCCCGAGGTTCTGCAGCAGGAACCACAGGCCGACGACGACCATCAAGAAGCCGGTCCAGCGGCCCGGGCAGCCCGCCGGCCGGAGCAGGCGCGCCGTCCCGAAGGCGATCAGGAACAGCGGCCAGAAGCGCCAGGCGCTCTCGACGTGGACCACGCCGAGGTTGTCGAGCAGGGCGATGAGCCCCAGCGTGACGACCACGAGCCCCAGGAAGAGCCGCGGGGCGTTCAGCGTGCTGCGTTCTTCATCCATCCCTTGCATCTTCTCCTCCCGACGCGGTCCGGCCGCGTCATCGAGGCGGAGGTTACGAGGAAGGGAAGGGGGTGTCGCGCCTGATTCGGCCAGCGGAGGCGGAGCACCGGCGAGCGGAGACCTTCGGGCGCCGGCGGCCCCTCAAAAAACGAAAGGCGGGCCCCCGTCGCCGGAGACCCGCCCCGATGGAAGCGGAAAGGCTAACGGCTGCCGAAGCGGAACGCGACGCCCGCCCGGGCGATGATCGGGTCGAAGGCGGCGCTGTCGCTGCTGCCGTCTCCCTGGAGGTCGATCTTGATGTAGCGGACGCCGCCGGTGATGGCGAAGGTCTTGCCGAACCCGATGTCGAATCCGACCTGGGCGCCATAGCCCCACTGGCTGTCGATGTTGATGTTTCCGCCGGCGCCGTCGTCCAGATCGCCGAAGTTGTACCAGGAGGCGACCGGGGCGATCCAGAGATCGAAGATCGTGGTGGGCAGGATGTGGAAGTTGAGGGCGGCCGTGATCGCCTTCTGATCGAGTGAGCCGACATCGGTGTTGCCGAATTCGAAGTCATTGCTGCCGGCGAGGAAGCTCCCTTCGAGGCCGAACAGCTTGTTCATCCGCCACTCGAACCCGGCCTCGTAGCCGAAATCGTCGCTTCCCTGAACGGCGTCGGTCACCGAACCGACGGTGATGTCATCCTCGCCGTTCGGCGACACCCAGTCCGCCGTGACGAAGACACGGAAAGAGTGGTCCTGCGCCAGAGCCGGCGCCGACGCGAACACCGCGACCACGGCCAGAGCCAGGATGACACTGCGGGCCTTGAACATTCGCCTCGTCCTCCTTGTGCCGGGACCCCCGCCCCGGACGTGTGAAAGGGAGGGGAATCTATCACTCCGGAACGAAAAAAGGGCGGATCCCGACGGGACCCGCCCTTCGAACCGGAAGACTCAGGCGACCGCGGCGTGCCTCCGTGGCCGCAGAAGAGGCTCTAGGTGCCCCAGCGGAACGCGAGACCGACCCGCGCGATGATCGGATCGAAGTCGATGCCGCTGATGTCCTCGCCCTCGACCTCGACCTTGACGTAGCGGATGCCCGTGGTGATGGCGACCGTCTGCTTCGATCCGAGCCCGGCCTCCCAACCGACGCCCACTCCGTAGCCCCATTCGGTGTTGAGACTCACGTCCTCGCTGTCGATGGCGTCGTCGATGTCGAAATCGCCGAACGAGTACCACGAGACAAGCGGCGCGAACCACAGGTCGAAGCGCTTGCTGTCCAGGACGTGGAAGTTGAGCGCCGCGGTGACCGCCTGCTGATCGAGCGTGCCCAGGCGGGTGTCGGCGTCCTGCAGGTCGAAGTCGTTGCTCCCGATCATGTAGCTTCCCTCGAGACCGACCAGGTGCGAGAAGCGGTACTCGTATCCCGCCTCGAACCCGAAGTCATCGGTTCCCTGCACGGCGTCCTGCACGGTCTCGAAGTCGATGTCATTCGTGGCGAGCGGGGAGACCCAGTCGGCCGTGATGAACGCGCGGTGCTTGTGGTCCTGTGCCAGCGCGGGAGCCGTCGCGAGAAAAGCCATTGCTGCCAGGAACAGAAAGGCAGTGCGTGCTTTGGACATGCGGTTCCTCCTTGAAGGAAGGTCGATGGCAAAGAGAGGGAAAATGGAAGGCGCCGGGGGAACCCCCGGCGCCGCTGCGGCGATGCGGAGACCGACGCCGAGGGCGAGCCCCTCCGCGGCGGGCGGATCTCAATGGCGCGTGCCGAACCGGAAGGCCACTCCGACGCGCGCGATCACCGGGTTGAAGGCGACGTCGCCGATGTCGATCTTGACGTAGCGGACGCCGCCGGTGATGGCGAAGGTCTTGTTGAAGCCGATGTCGAAGCCGAGCTGGGCGCCGTACCCCCACTCGTCGTTGAGGTTGTCCCCGTCGGGGATCTGGTCGAGGTCGCCGAAGCTGTACCACGACGCGACCGGCGCGAGCCAGAGATCGAAGTGCTTGGCCGGGATGATGTGGAAGTTGATGGCGGCCGTGATGGCCCGCTGATCGAGATCGCCGAGCGTGGTGTCCCCGAAGTCGAATTCGTTGCTGCCGACGAGGAAGCTCCCCTCGAGCCCGACGATCTTGCCGAGCCGCTGCTCGTACCCGATCTCGTAGCCGTAATCGCTGCTGCCCTTCACCGCGTCCGTCACCGTGTTGATGGTGATGTTGTCGTCGCCGTTCGGCGCGACGTAGTCGATGGTCAGGAAGATCTTGGAGGTATTGTCCTGCGCCAGGACCGGAGCCGACGCGAAGATCGCCACCGCGGCCACGGCCAGAATGATCGTGCGTGCTCTGAGCATCCGATTCTCCTTATGGGTGCCTGCACCCCACAACCCGGTATTCATCGTGAGCGCTGGACGATACGCCGGCAGAATGGCCCCGGAAATACGCAGAAACCCCGAGAGGCTGTCGGATGGTCGGGAAGGGCCTGACGGAACCCGCATTCGTTGACCAGCGCTTCCCCGGGGGCATAGAATCCGCCTCTCGATGGACCAGGAACCTCCCGCCCCTCCCCAGGGTCCACCACCGCCGCCCCGCAAAGGGGGCCGGCTGCGGCAGATCAAAGTGGTCCAGATCCGCCCGCGCGGCACACCGAAGGACCCGCCGCCCGCCATGCCGGAGCGGCCCGCGGGCGCGGAGGCGAAGGCCCTGTCCGCGTTCCCGGACCAGCCGGTGCCGTTCGCGTCGCTGGATCTCCCGGAAACGCTGCTGCGCGCGCTCGAAGGGATGGGGTACACGCAGGCGACCCAGGTGCAGGCGGCCTCCATCCCGAAGGCGCGCGGCGGCCGTGACCTGGTCGTGCAGTCGCGCACCGGCACCGGCAAGACGGCCGCCTTCGGCATCCCGATCGTCGAGAAGACCGATGCCTCCCGCCCCGCCGTGCAGGCGCTCATCCTGACGCCGGCGCGCGAGCTGTGTCTTCAGGTGACCGGAGAGATGGAGCGTCTCGGGGAGCACGCCGGCGTGCACGCCCTGGCGATCTACGGCGGCGACTCGATGACCCGCCAGCTCGACGGGCTGAAGCGCGGCGCGCAGGTCGTCGTCGGCACCCCCGGGAGGCTGCTCGATCACCTGCGCCAGGGGACGCTGAAGCTCGACGCCGTGCACACGCTGGTCCTCGACGAGGCGGACCAGATGCTCGACATGGGGTTCGAGAAGGAGGTCAAGCAGATCCTCGACCGCGTGCCGAAGACGCGGCAGACGCTGCTCTTCTCGGCGACCATTCCCACCGAGATCGAGGCGATCGCGTCGCGCTACCTCAAGGACCCCGAGCGGCTGATGCTGTCGCAGGACTTCGTCTACGTCTCCGACGTCCTGCACCTCTTCTACATCGTCACCCGCATGGGAAAATCCGACGCCCTGCACAAGCTCATCGAGTGGGAGAACCCGACCTCGTCGATGATCTTCTGCAACACCAAGGCGGAGGTGCGGCTGGTGTTCGGGTCCCTGGCGCGCTACGGGCTGCCGGCGGCGATGATCTCGTCCGACCTGCCGCAGAAGAAGCGCGAGCAGGTGATGCGCCGCTTCAAGAACAAGGAACTGAAGCACCTGGTGGCGACCGACGTGGCGGCGCGCGGCATCGACATCGAGGACCTGTCGCACGTCTTCATCTATTCGGCGCCCGAGTCGTCAGACCAGTACATCCATCGGGCCGGCCGGACCGGGCGGATCGGCAAGACCGGCAAGGCGATCTCGCTCGTCTCCGGGTTCGATCTCATGAACTTCAACCGCCTGGTGCGGGCGAACAATCTCAAGGCGTACGAATGCGACCTGCCCTCCGACGAGGAGGTCAGGCAGCGGGAGGTGAGGCGGATCGTGGACACCCTCAAGGATCAGGCCGGGAAGCTGACGGCCGAGGAGCGCGCCGAGTTCGACGTGATGGCGCAGGGGATCCTCGACCAGGAGGATCGCGTGGCCATCGTCGCCTACCTCCTCAAGGCCCACTTCGAGGAGGAGGCGGCGCGCGGCGTCCTCGACGAGGCGGGACTGCCGGACGACGACGCGGCCGCCGGGGACGCGCCGGGCGAGGCGCACGAAGGGGGCGGCTCGGGGCACGGCGGCGGCGGAGGCGGCCGCCGCGAGCCTGGCGGCCACGGCGGCGAGCGCCGCCGGCACGGCGGAGGGCAGGCCCGCCGCGGGGGCGGTCACCGCCACGGCGAAGATCGCGGCCGGCATGGCGGCGGTCATTCCGGCGGCGTCCAGTCGGGAGGCGGTCACTCGAGCGGCGGCCAGGGCGAAGGCGGTTCGAGCCAGGCGGCATCCGGTGGCTCATCCGGCGCAGGCTCCGCCCAGGGAGCGCAGGGAGAAGGCGGCCGGAGGCGCCGGCGACGGCGCCGCGGCGGCGGCAGAGGACGGGGCGGATCCGGTGGCGGCGAGGGCGGTGGGCAGGGCGGTGGTTCCCAGGGCGGCGGGGATCGCGGCGAGCCGCGACCTCGCGGCCTCGGAGATCACTACACCTAGAGCCGGAGCCCGGCTCTGATGAAGCCAGCCGTGCGAGCGTCGGGTCCCCTGGATCCACCCGTTCCTCCGGGCGCGCCCGCGCCGCGTCCTCCTGAAGATCCCGGGCCGGGACCGGAACCGCTGACTCCTCCGGAGGTGCCGCCGGTGCCAACGACTCCGCTCGATCCCCGCGTCCCCCCGATGCAGCCTCCCCAGGCGCCGCCGGACGCTCCGGCTCCCGGCATTCCCCCGCGAGTCGGCGCCGCGCTGGTCCTCGCCCTGGCGCTGGCGGCGCCGGCCGGCTGCGCGCAGCGAGGTCACGATGGACCGGCGGCCGATCTCATCCTGCATGGCGGCGTCGTCTGGACCGGCGATGCCGGGCAGCCGCTCGCGGAGGCGCTGGCGATCCTCGGAGACCGCCTCGTCGCCGTCGGCGGCAGCCGCGACGTGGACGCCTGGCGCGGACCGAAGACGCGCGTCGTCGAGGCGGCGGGCCGGCTCATCCTCCCCGGCTTCAACGATGCGCACGTGCACTTCCTGTCGGGCGGGATGGACCTCGAGAACATCAACCTGAAGGACGCGCCGAGCCGCGAGGAGTTCGCCCGGCGCATCACCGAGAAGGCGGCCTCGGTGCCGGCCGGCGAGTGGGTCACCGGCGGCAACTGGGACGACCAGGCCTGGACCCCGGCGGTGATGCCCGACGCCGCGCTCGTGGACGACGCGCTGCGCGCCGCCGGGAAAGCGGACGTGCCGGTGTTCGTCTACCGCTACGACGGGCACATGGGCCTCGCGAACGCCGCGGCGATGCGCCTGGCGAAGATCGACGCGACGACGAAGGACGTCCCCGGCGGCGAGATCGGCCGCGACGCGCACGGGCAGCCGAACGGACTGTTCCGCGACGCGGCGATGAACCTGGTCGGGAAGGCGATGCCGCCGCTGACGCACGAGCGCCGCCTGCGCGCCATCCGCAAGGCGCTCGAGCACGCGGCCTCGCTCGGCGTCACGAGCGTGCAGGACATGAACCCCGAGCGCGAGGACATCGCGGTCTACGACGACCTGCTGAAGCGCGGCGAGCTGACGACCCGCATCTACGCCGCGCCTTATCTCATGCGCTGGAAGGACTACGCCTCGATCGGCGTCGGGCGCGCCTTCGGGTCGCCCTGGTTGCGCATCGGCGCGCTCAAGGGCTACGCCGACGGCTCTCTCGGATCTTCGACGGCCTTCTTCTACGACGCGTTCAGCGACCAGCCGGGGAACCACGGGCTGCTGTCGGACGAGGAGACCCCTCCCGCCGCGATGCTGGAGCGGATGATGGGGGCCGACGCCGCCGGACTGCAGCTGTGCATCCACGCCATCGGAGACCAGGGCATCTCGCTCATCCTCGACCAGTTCGCGGCGGTCGTGGCGGCGCACGGCCCGGCCGACCGGCGCTTCCGCATCGAGCACGCGCAGCACATGGCGGAGAAGGACTTCGCCCGCTTCGCCTCGATCGGCGTCATCGCCTCGATGCAGCCGTACCACGCCATCGACGACGGGCGCTGGGCTGAGAAGCGCATTGGCCCCGACCGGATCAAGCGGACCTATGCCTTCCGGACCTTCCTCGATCGCGGCGTGCGCCTGGCGTTCGGCACCGACTGGGATGTCGCACCGTTGAATCCCCTCCTCGGGCTCGAGGCGGCGGTGACCCGCGCCACGCTCGACGGGAAAAACCCGTCCGGCTGGGTGCCGGAGCAGAAGATCACCCTGCCGGAGGCGGTGACCGCCTACACGCAGGGCTCCGCCTGGGCCGAGTTCCAGGAAAAGGAGAAGGGGCGGCTCGTCCCCGGAATGCTCGCCGACGTGATCGTCCTGAGCCAGGACATCTTCAAGGCCGAGCCGCAGCGCATCCACGAGGCGCGCGTCGTGACCACCATTGCCGGCGGCCGCGTCGTGTATGAGGCCGCGGCGTCACCGCCGTCCCGCTGAAAAAAAAGCGGGGCCTGTTCGGGCCCCGCCGGTGAACCGGTTCCTGTCGTCCGCTCAGTGGCCGGCGCAGACGTCCGCGCAGGTCACGACCGCCGCACCGCGCGCGCACAGCGTGTCGGCGGAGCAGCCGGACTTCTGGCACAGCTGGCCCGAGCACTTCGGCAGCTTGTCGGCGGTCTCGGCCGGACGAAGCGCGATGAAGGCGCCGACGGCGAGGGTCAGGACGGACGCGGCGATGACGAGTCTTTTCTTCATGACAGGGGCCCTCCGTTGGGTGCGATGGGCCGCAGTTTAGCGCGGATCGGGGCCTATAATGCGCGCTCGATGCCCCGGACCAGCCCGCACACCCTGACCGACAGGAACCGCGAGATCCGCGCCAACTTCGACGCCATCGCGGGGCGCTACGACCTCACCAACCGGGTGATCTCGTGCGGCGTGGACCTGCACTGGCGCAAGGTGGCCGTGCAGGCGCTGTCCGACCTGCCGCGCGGCGGGCGGGTGCTCGACCTGGCGTGCGGCACCTGCGATTTGTCGCTCGAGCTGCTGCGCCGCCGGCCGGACGCCCGCGTCGCCGGCGCCGATCTCAGCCGCGAGATGCTGGTGCTCGCGAAGCCGAAGATCGCCGCGCAGGCCTTCCCGCTCGTCAACGCACCGGCGGAGGCGCTGCCTTTCGGCGACGGCGCCTTCGACGCCGCCATGATCGGCTTCGGCATCCGCAACGTCCCCGACTTCCGGGCGGGGCTGCGCGAGCTGCGGCGGGTGCTGCGCCCCGGCGGCCGGCTGGTGGTGCTGGAGTTCTCGACGCCGCCGTCGCGGCTCCTGTGGCGTGCCTACAACTACTACTTCTTCCACGTCCTGCCGCGCATCGGCGGGCTCCTCACCGGGCGCGAGCGCGCCTACCGCTACCTGACCCACTCCGTGGCCGAGTTCCCCGGAGCCGCCGACTTCGGCGCCGCCATGGAGGCCGCGGGATTCGAGCGGGTCTCCTGGCGATCGATGACCGGAGGCATCGTCTGCGTCCATACAGGTCTGGCGGGCGCGCCGACCCGGGGAGCCGCGAGCGCCGCTGCCGGGGGGAACGCATGAAGAAGAAATACACGGCCGACCGCATCGAGGGGCTGAAGCAGTCGGAGATCCGCCGCATGTCGATCGAGTGCGCCAAGTACTCCGGCATCAACCTCGGGCAGGGGATCTGCGACCAGCCGATCGAGCCGGTCATCAAGGAGGCGACCCTCCGCGCCATCGGCGCGGACCACTCCATCTACACGCGCCTCGACGGCATCGACGAGCTGCGTCGCCGCATCGCCCGCAAGATGCGCGACTACAACGGGGTCGCGTGCGACGCCGACGGCGAGGTGGTGGTGACCATCGGGGCGACCGGGGCGTTCGTGAACGCCTGCATGGCGTTCATCAATCCCGGCGACGAGGTGGTGATCTTCTCGCCGTTCTACTCGTACCACGTCAACATCCTGAAGGTGTGCGGCGCGGTGCTGAAGTTCGTGACGCTGCGGCCTCCTGA
>DASYQE010000071.1:0-37979 GCA_036005805.1 Candidatus Polarisedimenticolia bacterium
CAGCCGGACCATCCGCTGGCGCATTACGAGCTGGGCCGCGCCCTGGCTCTGCTCGGTGGGAAAGCCCGGGCCTCCGACCGGTTCGGACACGCGGCGCGGCTGGACGCGGCGCTCGCGCCGATGGCGCTGCGACGCCTCCAGGAGATTCTCAACGCCGATCCGGAGTGCCTCGTCGCCTGGATGTCGAGCGCCGAGATCCTGGAATCGCGCGGGCAGCCGGTGCAGGCCGCGGAGCGGCTCGCCGAGGCGATCGCGCGCGCCCCGAATGACGCCGCGAGCCTCCTCGGCCGCCTCGAGACGCTGTCCCGCGCCCATCCCGATGAGGCGCCGATCCTGGCGCTGTTCGCCGACGCCGCGCTGCGGCTCGGACAGCACGACCACGCCGCGGAGGCCTATGGAAGCCTAGCGGCGCGCGATCTGGAAGGAGCGGCCGCGTCCCTGCCGGGCCTCGACGCGATCCTCTCGGCGAACCCGCGACACGCCGGGGCGCGCGTCATGCGGGCCCGCGCCCGCCTCCGGCTCTCGCAGAGCGACCCCGCGCTGGCCGACCTGAAGGAGGCGGCCCGCCTGGCCCCCCGCCGGATCCCCGAAATCCTCGAGGAACTGGCGCCGTTCGTCGATGAACGCTCCACCTGGGTGGAAGGAACCCTGCTGCAGGCGGATCTCCTGAACACGGCCGGACGCCCGAGCGAAGCCGAAGCCCTGCTCGCGGAACGCGTCGCCAGCGTGTCGTCCCGCCCGGCGCGGCTGCAGATGCGCCTGCGCCTGGCGCGCTGCGCCTCCGAGCGGCAGGACGACGCCGCGGCGCGCGAACACCTCGCCGACGCCGCCACCCTCGCCACCGATCGCAACGACTTCCTCGGTCGCGTCCACGAGCTGCACCTCGCGGCGATCCGGCGGCGGCTGGCCGTCACCCGCGGACGCCTCGAGCGGGGCAAGGTGACACCGGCGGACCTGGAAGCGGCCGCCTCGGCCTGTCTCGACCTCGGACAGGTGGACGAGGCGCAGCGCCTGATCGAGACGCACGCGAACGCCCTCGGCTCCGACGAGGTCCTGCGCCGCCTGCGCGCCGCGGTGACCCTCGCGCGCGGGGACTTCCCGCGCGCCGCCGACCTCCTGCGCCCGCTCGGCGCCACGCCGCTCCTGGCGTTCGGCGCGCTGCGCGCCGGCAACTATCCCCTGGCCATCGAAACGCTCGAAGCGCTCGCCGCGCGGGATGCCGACCCGCGCACGCGCGCGCTCCTGACGCGCACCTACCGCGACATGGTGGCGACGGACCTGCTGGGCGGCAGCCGCCGCCTGGTGGCGGAGACCGTCCCCGCCTTCGGCGAAGGAGTGACGGCATGACCCGACCGATCTGTCCCATGCTCCAGGCGCTTCCCGCGACCGACGCGGCGGGGCAGCCCGTCAACCGCGAGTGCCTCCTCGAGCCGTGCCGCTTCTACGACCGCGAGGCGCGCGACTGCTCCCTGTCGCTCGCCGCCGCGGCGTCCGCCCGCCTCGCCTCCGACGCGGCGCGGCAGGCCGGCTCCGTCGCCGCCGCGGCGTCCCAGGCGGAGGGGACGGCGGCGCGGCTCGCCTCGCTCGAAGCGCGCCTCGCCGCGACCGAGATGGTCCTCGGCGACATTCTGACCCGCGTCGTCTCGCTGTCCGAGACCCAGGCGCAGTCGGCCGGACGCCTGCTGGAGGAGATGTCGCTCCTCGGAGCCCGCGGCCAGAAGACCGAGGCGGCCATGGGCGTGCTGGCCGAGCGCCTGCAGCGTTCGGAGGACCACGCCGCCGGCATCCTCGAATCGCTTCAGACGCAGCGACACCGCGACCAGGCCGATCTCGAAGCGCGGCGGCGCGACGAGGCGGTCCTGACCAACAACCGCGGCGTGGCCTTCTACTACCGCGGCGCCTTCGAGGCGGCGCGCGACGCCTTCCTCAAAGCGCTGGAGCTCCTGCCCGACTACGCCGAGGCCCACAACAACCTCGGCCTCGTCTACTCCCGGCTGGGAGAGGGAGAGAAAGCGGTCGAGTCGTTCCGCCGCGCCCTGACCTCCGATCCGAAGATGGGCGAGGCGTACAACAACCTCGGCTTCCTGTACCACACGACGGCGCAGTTCGACCGTGCGGCGCAGATGTTCGGTCTCGCCATCGAGAACGCCGGCGACTCGTCCATCGCCTACGCCAATCTGGGCAACACCTTCTACGCCATGAAGCAGGCCGAGAAGGCGGTCGAGGCCTGGACGCGCGCCGTCGATCTCGATCCGATGAACGAGAGCGCGCGTCGCGGCCTCAGGATGTACGAGCAGGATGCCGCGGCCAACTGATCGCGGCCGCGCCATGCGGAGGACGAGGTGAAAGGGAACACCGCCGAGGATCTCTACGCCCAGCTGGAGCGGGAGCTGCGCACGCCGGCGGAGCGCCTGCTCCTCGACGCCTTCCTCCCGGCCCCCGAGACGATCCCGTCCGCCCTGCACCGGCCCGCGCCTCCGGCGCCCGTGGCCGATCCGGCCGCGGCGGAAGGCGGCCTGTTCGCCTCCGGGGAGCGCGCCGTGGCGCGCGATCGGGAGGTCGAAGAAGAACAGGGGCCACGCCGGAAGCCGCGGCCGCGCAAGACCGCCGAGCCGCAGCGCAGTCTCGAGGAGGAGATTCAGGACTTTCTGAACCTGCGCGGCACCGCGCTCGCGCCCGACACCGACCCGGAGAAGTGATCCCACCCGTCTGATACCATCGCGCCGGGTGTCCGCCTCTCTTCGCGTCGAAATCCACCACGACTTTGCCGTCCTCGAGCACAGGCTCGAGCAGCTGCTGCGGGCGTTGAAGGAGGAGCACGGCCCGTTCGCCCCGGCCGCCGTCGTCGTCCCGACGTCGCGGCTGCGCGCGCACCTGCAGGAGCGCCTCGCCGATCGCGTCGGCACGCTCGTCGAGGTGCATTTCTTCCACCATGACGGCCTCGCCGCCGCCGCGATCGAAGCGGCCGCCGCGACAGGCGGCCCTCCCTCTCCGCGCCCGCTCTCGGACACCGCCCGCGAGGCCATCCTCGAGGCGGCGGTGACCCGCGCCGGCTCGTCGCTTTTGCCCTGGCTCGAGGCCGTCCCGTCCGGCATCGGCGCCCTGCTCGCGACCATCGACGACCTGCGCGAGGCGGGCGTTCCGCCGCACGCCCGCGTCGCGGGGCTGAGCCAGGAGGGTCAGCGGCTGATGGCGATTCATGCGGCCTACGGTGCCGCGCTCGACCGCCTGCGGGCGCAGGGCTTCGCCGATCGGGCCGGACGCGTGGCGGCGGCGCTGCCGCACCTCCCCGGCTTCGCGTCGCGCTTCCGGCTCCTGGTCCACTACGGCGCCTACGAGCTCGTCGGCATGAACCTCGATCTCCTGCGCGCCGCCGCCTCCTCCGGGGTGGAGACCGTCTCTCTCGCGCCCGGACATCCCGACGCGCCCGCCTTCGCTTACGCGCGCTCGTTCTGGCGCGAGGCGCTCGAAGTCGAGCCGCGCTTCCTCGAGGACATTCCGGAAGCGTCGCCCGACGGGGCCGCCGTGGCGGACCCGCGTCTGCTCGGATCCTCGCTTCCTCTTCTTTATGACGAAGAGAAGAGCCGGCGCTCGCCCCCTGGCGTGCGCTTCTTCCATGCCCAGGGGAGCGCCGGCGAGCTGCGCGAAGCGGCGCTGGAGGTTCTCGCGAGCGCGCCGGACACGGCGCCCCATCGTGTGGCCGTCCTGGCGCGCAACATCGAGCCGTACGGATCGCGGCTCGGCGAGCTGGCGCGTGACCATGGGCTCGCATCGACCACGAGCGCCACGCGGCCGCTGCGCGCCGACGCGGCGGCGATCGCGGGGCTCGGCCTTCTGCGCGTGGTGCTGCTCGATTTCCCGGGGCAGGCGATCGTCGACCTGGCGCGCGGCGGCCGTCTGGTGGCTCCCGCCGGCACCGAGCCGACCGCGGCGGCCGACGCCTGGGAACGGCTCCTGCGCCGGCATGCGGTGAAGGGAGGTCTGGCCTTCCTGACGCGCGATCTCCCCCGCTGGGCCGGGGAGGAGAAACGGCCGGCGCCGCCGCCCGGCGGCCCGCCGCGGTTCGACGGGAGGGCCGCGGCGGTGGCCGCCGCCGTGCACCTCGCCCGCCTGGTGCGGGCGCTCGAAAAGGAATCGGCCGACCTGCGGGCGAGCACGACCTGGGAGGCGTTCGCGGCGACCGGGCGCGCTCTTCTCCAGACGCGCCTCGACGGCTTCGGTCCCGGCGGCGGAGAGATCGACCCGGGCGCTGACGGCGTGCTGGCCGCCCTCGACGATCTGGAGGCCCTCGGCGCGGCGGGAATTCCTTTCGGATCGCCGGCGGCGGCGCTCGGACGCCTCGAAAGCGCCGTCGCCGCGGACACGATCCCGCTGGGCTCGATCGCCCCCGATGGATCCCGGGGCGAGCGCGATGGCGGTGGGATCCGGGTCTTCGACCTGATGCAGGCGCGCGGCCTTTCGTTCGATACCGTCATCCTCCTCGGCCTGAACGCGGGACTCTGTCCCAGGCCGGCTCGTCCGGATCCATTCCTGCCGGAGGCCGACCGCGCGCGGCTGCGGCAGGCGCTCGGGCGGCCGATGCCGTCGAAGGAGGCGGCCCGCCTCGAGGAGCACCTGCTGCTCGCGCTCGCCCTCGGAAGCGCCCGGCGGCGCCTCGTCGTCGGCTGGCAGCGCGCCGACGACGCCGGCCGGGCTCTCTCCCCCAGCCTGGCGCTGCGCGAGATCGCCCGCATCACCCTCGGAAGCCCCGATCTCGCCGAGGTCGAGCGCGAGGCCCGCCGCATCCCGGGAGACGTGCGGCTCGCGGCGCGCGATGCCGTCTTGAGGCACGCGCTGCTGTCCCGAGCCGACGCGCTGGTCGCCGTCGCGCTCGAAGGCGGCGCTCCGGGGGCGCTGCTGCGCCGGCTCGGATCCCTGGCGCCGGTTCTCCGGGACGGCGCCGGCGCGCTGGCGCCGGGACTCGAGTACCTGCGCGCCATCGAGTCGCCGGAGGAGAGCGGTTTCGACGCGATCGTCGGCCCCGCCGAGACGACCCCGCGTCCGTGGTCGCCCTCGCGGCTCGAGCAGCTCGGCTCCTGTCCGCAGTTGGCCTTCTTCCGCCAGCGGCTGCGGCTCGACGAATGGGTTGAAGACGTCGCTCCGCATGCCATCGACCCGCGCGAGATGGGCAGCGCGGTGCACGAAACCCTGGCGCAGGTCTACGCCCGCGCCCTCGCGGAGCAGGCCTCTGACCGGCCCGACGACGAGCGCGGGCGGATCGCGGCGCTCGTCGGCGAAGCCTGGCGCGCGGCGACCGCGCGCCTCGCGGCGCGCTTCGAGCCGTACGCCGGTCTCTGGGATCTTGTCGGCGGAGCGTGGCGCGACGCCATCGTCCGGTTCGTCGAGCGCGACCTGCCGGCGCTGCGTGCGGCGGGCGGAAGCGTGGCGTTCGAGGCGGAGGTGGATGCCGCGCTGACGATTCCCGGACGCGCCGAGCCGCTGCGTCTCTTCGGCCGTGTCGATCGGCTGCTGCGGCACGAAGACGGAGCCGTCGTCATCAGCGACTACAAGACCGGCGGCACGCTCGGGGATTTCGTCCTGCCGCGCGACTTCCTGAAGGGCCGCCGGCTGCAGATGCCGCTCTATGCGCTGATGGCGGAGGCCGGCACGCTCCGGGCCACGGGGCAGCCGATCGGCGCGCCGGCGCCGCGCATCGAGGTGGAGGTGCTCGGAGTCGGCCCGCGCTTCGCTGCGGACGAGGAAGGGCGCGCCGTCCTCGAGGCCACCGCCTTCGGCCCGGCCCGCGCCGGCTTCCTCGAGACGCTGGCGGTCCTGCTGCGCCTGGCCGACGAGGGGTCGTACCCGCTCGATCCGACGAGCCCGTCGTGCGAGTCCTGCCGCTTCGTTCGCGCCTGCCGGCGGACCCACGGCCCCACCCTCGAGCGCCTCGCCCGCCATCCCGCCCTGCGGGAGTTCGCCCTCGTGCGCCGCAAGACGAAAAGCGCGCCGCTGCTCGCCCGGATCGACGCGCGGGAAGAAAACGGAGACACGGAATGACCGGCCGGCACCCCGACGCGCCTGGGCCGCGCGCGACCAGAGGCTACGGGCCGGAGGTGCCCGACGGCGAGGCCCGCAGGCGCGCCACGACCGATTTCGCGCCGAACATCGTGGTCACCGCCGGCGCCGGCACCGGCAAGACGGCCATCCTCGTCGAGCGCACCTTGAATCTCGTCGGCGCGGGCGCAGCGGATCTCGAATCGCTCGCGCTCATCACCTTCACCGAGAAGGCCGCGGCCGAGCTGCGGCTGCGCCTGGGCGCCGGGCTCGACCGGCTGCTCCGACGCGCCACGGGCTGCGTCGATCCGATCGACCCGGGCGAGGATGCCGATCGATCGTGGGCGTGGCTGCGCGGCCGGGGAGAAGCGCCGGGTGACGTCCGTGCCCGCGTGCTCGCCGCCCTGGCCGGGCTCGATGCCGCCTCGGTCGGCACCCTCCACGCCTTCTGTCTCGATCTGCTGCGCCGGCACCCGCGCGCCGCCGGCATCGATCCGCGTGCGGCGGTCGGCGAGGAGGCCTCCCTCGAGCGCCTGCTCGACGTCTCGTGGGATCGGTTCCTGCGCGGCCCGGACGGCCCCGGCCGCCGAGCGTCGCCGTGGAACGAGGCGATGCAGAGCGACGTCGGTCCGGGCGCGATCCTGCATCTCGGCCGCGCCCTGGCGCAGTCCCCTCTTCCGGACGAGTCCTTCGCTTCCGTGCCTGCCGCCGGGGGACGGATCTTCGCCGGCGTCATCGCGCCCCTGCTCGCCTCCCTTCGATCGCTCCAGGGACGCGCGCTGCCGATGGCCCCGGGCATGGCCCGCTTCCTCGAGGCGGCGGCGCGCGAGCTGGCGGCGGTCCTCCAGGACGAGCGCGACTCCTTCGCGGCCTCGGTGGCCCGCTTCCTGGAAGGGACGCGCGCCGTCCCGGCGGCTGGCGCGAAGCTGACCGAGGCGGATGCCTCGGAGATCCGCGAGACGGCGCGCCGAGCGCACGACCTCCTCAAGATCCTGGCCCGTGTCGATGACGTCGCCGTCGAGCGGGCGCAGCGGGTGGCCGCGCCGTTCGCGCAGCTGGCTCGCGCCCAGGCCCTCGCGGGCGGCCTCGTGCCGTTCGAGGCGATGCTCCGCCTGGCGCGCGACCTTCTGGCGCGCGATGCGCACGCGCGCCGGCAGGCGGCGGCCCGCTTCCGGCACATCCTGGTGGACGAGTTCCAGGACACCGACCCGCTGCAGTACGAGGTGCTGTTCCTCCTGGCGCGGCGCGAGCCTGCGGCGGACGATGCTTCCGACGACGACGCCCCCGGTCCCGCGACTCCGGCTCGGGTGGACGCCTGGAGCGGCGAGATCGAGGCCGGCCGGCTGTTCATCGTCGGAGACCCGAAGCAGTCGATCTACCGTTTCCGCGGCGCCGACATCGCCGCCTTCCGCCGCGCCGTCGAGCGGCTGCGGGGAAGCGGCGCCGTGCTCCTGGATCTGAGCGTCTCCTTCCGCAGTCCCGAGCGGCTGCTGCGGCCGATCAACCGGCTGTTCGTCGGCTGGCTCGGACGGGAGGCGCGCGCGGCAGGCGACCTCCTCTGGGCCGACGATCACTCGCCTCCCTACGTGCCGCTCCGATCCGCGCTGGCGCCGGAGGAGGCCGGGGCCCCCGCGCGCGTCTCGGTCTGGTCGGTCGATCCCGGAGCCGAAGGGGCGGACGCGGGGCGCCGGGCGGAGGCTCTGGCCATCGCGGAGTCGATCCGGGCCCGGCTCGAAGGCCGCGCGGATCCTGTGCGCCGGCCTCGCGACTTCGCCCTGCTCTTCCGCGCCTCGACCCACATCGATGTCTTCGCGCGCGCGCTGCACCAGGCCGGAGTCCCCTGTCTCGTCGAGGGGGCGCGCGATTTCGCCCAGCGGCCGGAGGTCATCGACCTGGTGTCGTGGCTGCGCGCGGCGGCGTCACCGAACGACGCCCCGGCGCTCCTCGCGGTCCTGCGGTCGGGCCTCGGCGCCGTGCCGGACCGGGAGCTGCAGCGCTTCACCGCCGAGGGACATCGTCTCGCACCCCGCGAGGCCGGCGCCTCTCTGCCCGACGCGCAGGCGTTCCCGGCGCTGCATCGCGCCTTCGCGCGCCTCGAGGCCTTCCGCCGCCAGGCCGTCCACCTGCCCCCGGAAGAAGTCATCGCGCGGGCGCTCGTGGAGACCCCGATGCTCGCGCTGCACGCGGCCGCGTACGACGGCTCGGAGCGCGTCGCCCGGCTCCGCCGCTGCGCCGACCGGGCCCGGGCCCTCGCCACCGAGGGACTCACACTTCGCGACCTCCTCGCGCAGCTGGAGATCTCCTTCGCGAACGAGGAGGACCGCGGGCCGCTCGCCGACGAGACGCTCGACGCCGTCCGCCTGCTCACGGTGCACAAGGCCAAGGGGCTCGAGTACGAGGTCGTGTTCGTCCCCGATCTCGGCCGCACCGAAAGCGCCGCGCGCCCGTCCGGGGGGGGGGTGGCCCGCTTCGAACTCGACGGCCGAATCGCTGCGGCGATCGTCCTGGATGACCGCCGGGTGAGCTCGGCGCGCGCGCTCTACGAGATCGAGCAGGAGCGACACGAGGAGGCGGAGGAGCGCCGGGTCTTCTATGTCGCGTGCACCCGCGCGCGCGAGGAACTGGTCGTCGTCCACAGCCGCCGCGACCGCAAGGCGGCTCCCTGGCGCGACCGGCTCGCGGTGTTCGACTGCGCGCCCGGGCCGGACGGGACCCTCGCCCCGGAGGGGCGGCGTCTCGACGGCGAGGTGGAGCACCGCATCGTGCGCCCGGCGCGCGCGCCGGGCGCCGAGCCCGCGCCCGTCGATCCGATCGCGCTGGTCGATGCCGCGCGGCGCCACGACGCGGCCGCCGCCGCGTTCGCCGCCGCGTGCCGGTCCCCGCTCGCCTCCCCCTCGGGCAGCATCGAAGCGGCACACGCCGCGGAGCCGCGCGACACGGCGAGCGAGACGGCGCGCCGCCGGCCGCGGCGCGGAACCTCGGATCCGCGCCTGGTGGCGCGTCTCGCGGGTTCGGCGGTGCACGCAGCGCTCGCCGCGATTCCCCGACCCGGGGACACGGACGCGGTGCTCCGCGCCGCGACGGGGATCGCGCGGTTCGCCCTGGCGCAGGAGTCCCCCCCCGTGGGCCGCGACCGCCTCGCCGCGCGCGTCGATGGGGAGATCCGCGACATCGTCCTCGGGTTCGCCCGCTCGACTCTTCCCGCGCGGCTGTCGTCCGCCGCAATCCTCTTGCGCGAGGCGCCGATCCTGCACCGGGACGAGGGCGGCCAGGCGTGGAGCGGCACGTGCGACGTCGTCTTCCGGGATGCCGGCGGCGTCGTCGTCGCCGACTACAAGACGGAGGTCCCGGACGGGGATCCCGCCCGGGCCGCGCTTCCCTACCATGCCCAGATCGGGCTGTACGTCGCGGCGCTGGCGCGGGTCCTGCCCGGCGAGAAGGTCCGCGGCGAAGTGCTGTTCATCCGGACCGGCGTGGTGGTCGAGGTGCCCGCCGCCGGCCCGGAACCCCCGGCGTCCGGCCAGCCCGTCCCCGGCCGGCCGGTCGAGGAGCCTAGAGGCTCTTCTCGAGGCGGCGCAGCGCCGCCTCCCAGTCGAAGCGCTCGGGCGCGCCCCCGACCGGTGTGAAGAGGATGTGATCGAGCGTCAGCTCGACCGGCCCGGTGTCGCCGTCCCCTTCGGAGTCGAGATGGACGCGGACGAGGGAAGGCCGCTCACCTTCCCATGAGAGGAGCAGGAAGCGATCCGGGTCGCAGGCCGCCAGGTGGCCGCGCAGGGGACTGCGGCCGTCCCACTCGAGGAGGAACTCTCCACCCGGCGTCGCCTCGATGGCCGCCCGATCGGCGAGCCACGCCGCCAGCCCGGCCTGGGTGGTGAAGGCGTCGAAGAGCGTCTCGGGCGCCGCCTTGACGCGGCGCTCGTGCCGCTCAGCCAGCCGCGTCATGCCGCGCGCCCGCTCGAGGTACACCTTGAGAACGTGCAGCTCCGTCTGCCAGCCGCGGTCGAGGGCGCGGAACGTGTCGTCCCACTCCGCGTCGCCGGGGAAGCCGCTGTGGCCCACCGTGAGGACCGCGCCGTCGCGCCACGGGTCGATGCGGAACTCGATCTCGGTCTCGAGGTCCTCGATGAGGGCCCGCATCTTGAGGGATTCCTGCTTCGCCACCGAGAGAATCAGGCCGGTGGTCACCAGCGGCGAAGGCCCCGGGTCGCCGCTGGCCTGTCCGAAGACCCATCGGAACGCCCCGCCCGGCTGGATGTCCACGCTGGCCTCCGAGACGAACCAGCGGACCAGCTCGTCGGGGTCGGTCAGCGCCCGGTACACCTCGGCCGGCGAGGCGTGGATGCCGAGGCTGTGGCGGCTGGTCCGGTCCGGCTCGAGGTTGAGGCCGTAGCCCTGCTCGTCGGAGATCATTGTCCGAGCCTCGTCTCTTCCCGGGTCCTGGCGTGGGGCATGTGGCGTCCTTGTGGTGGCGCGGAGGGTAAGCGGGCCTCTGGCTGGAGGTCAAGCGGCCATTGTCATCCCCATCCTCTTTCTGTATAAAGGCGCGCGCAACGGGGGGGTCCCCCCCAATCCACGCACAATGGAGGCTCGACCGGGATGTTCGTGTCCAAGAAGATCTTCCTGACCAAAGGGGTCGGGCGTCACAAGGAGAAGCTCAACTCCTTCGAGATGGCGCTCCGCGACGCCGGCATCGCCAACTTCAACCTCGTCCGCGTGAGCAGCATCTTCCCGCCCGGCTGCAAAATCATCCCGAAGTCGCAGGGGCTGAAGTTCCTGCGCGCGGGCGAAGTGGTCTTCTGCGTCATGAGCCAGTCGGAGACCAACGAGCCGCACCGGCTCATCGCCGCCTCGATCGGCATCGCCATCCCGTCGAAGTCCACGCACCACGGCTACCTCAGCGAGCACCACTCCTACGGTCAGACCGAGGAGGTGGCCGGGGATTACGCCGAGGACCTGGCGGCGCAGATGCTGGCGACGATCACCGGGGTCGAATTCGATCCCGACTCGTCCTACGATGAGCGCAAGGAGATCTGGAAGATCAGCAATGACATCTACCGGACCATCAACGTGAGCCAGTCGGCGGTGGGAGACAAGCGCGGCTGGTGGACCACCGTGGTGGGCGCCGCGGTCCTCATTCCGTGAGCGACGCGGGGGTCGCGCCGGGATTCGGCGCCCTCGAGCCCTCCCAGGCCGCCCTCGAGAACGCCCGCATCGTCATGGTCCCGGTCCCATACGACCGGACCTGCTCGTACCAGCACGGCACCGCCGACGGGCCCGCGGCCATCATCGAGGCCTCGCGCCACATGGAGCTGTGGGACGACGAGCTGAACCTCGACGCCACCGGCATCGGCATCCACACGGCCGATCCGGTCTCGGGCAACGACGACCCGCCCGAGGTCATGGCCGGCAAGGTCGAGGAGGTCGTCTCGCGCTACCTCGCCCTGGGGAAGATGCCGGTCGTCCTGGGCGGCGAGCACAGCGTCTCGATCGGGGCGATCAAGGCCTACGAGAAGAGGTACCCGAAGCTGTCGGTCGTCCAGCTCGACGCCCACGGCGACCTGCGCAAGTCGTTCGAGGGGTCGGAGTTCAACCACGCCTGCATCATGCGCCACTTCGCCGGGCGCATCCCCACCCTGCAGGTCGGCATCCGCTCCTACTGCCAGGAAGAGGCGGAGTTCATCGCCGCGAAAAAGCTCCGGATCGTCTCGGGCAGGGAGTTCATCCGGAGCCCCGAAACGGCCCTGAAACAGGTTGACCACCTGACAGACGAGATATACCTTACGATTGACGTCGATTACTTCGATCCGTCGATTCTGCCGGCGACCGGAACCCCGGAGCCTGGAGGGCCCGGATGGTACGAGACGCTCGAATTCATCCGCGCCCTGTGCCGGAAGAAGACGGTCGTCGGCTTCGACGTCAACGAGCTGCGACCGCTCCAGCACGACGCATCCAGCGATTTCCTCGTGGCGAAGCTCGTCTACAAGGTGATCGCCTACCGGTTCTTCGCCGAGGGCCGCAAAGGCTCCTGAGGTTCCCATGACAGCTCCCAAAGGCAAGGGGCCCGCCGATCCGAAACTGCTGGCGGGCGAGAAGATCACGTCTGCGTCCGTGAGGCCCTCTCCGGAGCTCCTGGAATGCGACATCCCGGCCGAGCTGCCGATCATCCCGCTCGCCTCGACGGTCGTCTTCCCGCAGATGGTGGTGAACCTCCAGGTCGTCCGGAAGAAGAACCTCAGCCTCATCCGCGACATGGAGCCCGAGTCGATCCTGGGGCTCGTGGTGCAGAAGAGCACCTCCATCGAGGTGCCGCCCATCGAGGAGCTGTCGGGCATCGGCGTCGCCGCGCGCCTGGTCAACAAGCTGAACGTCTCCGGCAACACCATCCAGATCATCCTCCTCGGCCTGCGCCGCTTCCGCATCGCCGAGTACCTCCAGACCGAGCCGTACCTGAAGGCCCGGGTCGCCTGCATCGACGAGCGCGAGGTGGAGTCGATGGAGGCGAACCTGCTGATGGGGAACGCCCTCCACCTGATGGAGAACCTCATCCAGCTCGACCCGCGCGTCCCCGGCGAGATCCTGAACCTCATCAAGAACAACCTGACGGGCCCCGGGAACCTCGCCGACCAGGTGGCCAACCACCTGAACTTCGAGCTCGAGGAGAAGAAGGAGATCCTCCAGACGATCAACCCGATCGACCGGCTCAAGGTCGGCATCCGGCTGATCGAGAAGTCGATCGGGCTCGCCAAAGCGGGGCAGGAGATCAAGGAGCAGACCGAGGACGAGATCCGCAAGGCGCAGCGCGAGTACTTCCTGCGCGAGCAGTTGAAGGTCATCCGCAAGGAGCTGGGCGAGGAGAGCGAGACGGCGGCGGCGGTCCGCGACCTGCGCGACAAGCTCGATCGGGCGGTCCTGCCGGAAGAGGCGCGCAAGGAGGCGGACAAGGAGCTCGGGCGGCTCGAGATGGTGAACCCGGCCTCGGCCGAGTACACCGTCATCACGACCTATCTCGACTGGCTCGCCACCCTCCCCTGGTCCACCGAGACGGTGGACCGGCTGGACGTGCGCGAAGCGGCGAAGATCCTCGACCGCGATCACTACGGCCTCGAGAAGGTGAAGGACCGGATCCTCGAGTTCCTGGCGGTGCGCCAGCTCAAGAAGGACATGAAGAGCCCGATCCTCTGCTTCTACGGGCCTCCCGGGACCGGCAAGACCTCGCTCGGGCGGTCCATCGCCGAGGCGCTCGGACGGAAGTTCGTGCGCATGAGCGTCGGCGGGATGCGCGACGAGGCGGAGATCCGCGGCCACCGCCGGACGTATGTCGGCGCCATGCCCGGAAAGATCGTCCAGAGCCTGCGGCGGGCCGGCACCCGCAATCCCCTCTTCATGATCGACGAGGTGGACAAGATCGGGTCGGACTTCCGCGGCGACCCGGCCTCGGCCCTGCTCGAGGTGCTCGACCCGGAGCAGAACAACACCTTCACCGACCTGTATCTCGACCTGCCGTTCGACATGTCGCGGGTGATGTTCGTGACCACCGCGAACCGGCTCGACACCATCCCGGAGCCGCTGCGCGACCGCATGGAGATCCTCCACCTCCCCGGCTATGTCGAGGAGGAGAAGATGGACATCGCGCGCCAGTACCTGATCCCGCGGCAGATCGACGCGCACGGCCTCACCGGGCAGCAGCTGGGGATCACCGACGAGGCCCTGGCCGAGATGATCCACGGCTACACCGCCGACTCGGGTCTTCGCAAGCTCGAGCAGCAGATCGCCACCATCTGCCGCAAGGTGGCGAAGGAGATCGCCATGGGGAAGGCCAAGCCGCGCCAGGTGGCGCCGGCCGACCTGCAGGGGTTCCTCGGTCCGGTCGTCTACATCCCGGAGATGGCGGAGCGCGAGGACGAGATCGGCGTCGCCACCGGCCTCGCCTGGACCGCCTCGGGCGGCGACATCCTGTTCATCGAGGCCACCCGCATGAAGGGCGGCGGCGGGCTGCAGATCACCGGGCAGCTCGGCGACGTCATGAAGGAGTCCGCCCAGGCGGCGCTGTCGTTCGTCAAGGCGCACGCCGTGGAGCTGAAGATCGAAGCGGACGCCTTCGAGAAGTGCGACCTGCACATCCACGTCCCGGCAGGGGCGATCCCCAAGGACGGCCCCTCGGCCGGCATCACCATCGCCTCGGCCATCGCGTCCCTCATGTCGAACCGGCCGGTGCGGCACCAGACCGCGATGACCGGCGAGATCACCCTGCGCGGCAAGGTCCTGCCGGTCGGCGGCATCAAGGAGAAGATCCTCGCGGCGCGCCGCGCCGGCATCGAGACGGTCCTGATGCCGGCCAGAAACGAGAAGGATCTCGCCGACGTCCCGGAGCACCTGCGCAAGGGGCTGACCCTGATCTTCGTCAAGGACATCGCCGAGGTCCTCGCCGCCGCCCTGAGCCCCCTCGTCCTCGCCCCGAACGCCATGGTCGAAGCCGAGACGCGCAAGTCGCGCGACGCTGCCAAGGGCCGCCGCGATCGGGCCAAGCCGCGGGCAGTGTCCGAAGATCGCCGCGGCAGCACCCGCTAGGCCGCCTGGCCGCGGCCCGCGTCGACCGACGCCCGCGGCGCGCAGCAGGTCCGGCGAGGGAGGCCGGATGGGCACGCGGTCGCTCGCGCACTTGTGGGTGGCCTTCCACGGCGTCTTGTTTGGGGGGATCGCGTGGTGGAGCGTGGGGGGATCGAACCCCCGACCTCAAGACTGCCAGCCTTGCGCTCTCCCAGCTGAGCTAACGCCCCACGCGCGGTCTTGAAGGAAGCCGAACTCTAGCACGATTCAGCGGATGTAACCGAGCGAGCGCAAGCGCTCCAGCACGTTGGCGTCCACGTCGGAAGAATCCTCGGCCGCGGCGGGAAGCGTGCCGGCATAGTCGGCGACCTGCCTGCGACCGTGGGTCGATGCGAAACCGGCCTCGAGCGCCCCCCGCGGCACGGCGCCTTCGAGCGTTCGGGCCAGAGGCACGTCGAGCAGCGTCAGGACCGTCGGCAGCACGTCCACCAGGCGGGCCCCCTCGATCCGGCCTCCGCGCGGCACCCCCCGCCCCATCATCGCGATGATGCCGTCGAGGCGGTGGTGGCCGGACGTCGCCGGCTGATCGGGGATGTGCACGGTCTTGAAGCCGTGATCGGACAGCACCACGAGCGTGTCACGCGGACCGAGCGCGCGCAGGTACTCTCCGAGCGCCTCGTCCATCCAGGCGTAGTAGGCGTCGATCACCCCGCCCAGGGCATGCGCCTCTTCCGGCTCGACTCCCTCGAACTCCCGGGGGTGCGCGAAGCGCCAGAAGCGGTGCGAGGCCACGTCCACGCCGCCGAAATAGACCGCGAAGAGATCGACCGGGTACGAGTCGAACAGGTGCCGGGCCACGCGGCGATAGGTCTCGTCGCTGGCGAGACTCCAGTCGAAGCCGACGACGCACTCCCGGTCGAGCGGGGTCAGGGCCGACAGGGTGCCGCGATCGTAGAAACGGGCGACCAGCGCCGGGTCGAGGTCGGCGGGCCGCACCTTGAACTGCTCGAGCTGGTCGATGAGCCCCTCGGGGAAAGTCTGGTGCGGAATCCCCGACACGATCGTCCCCTTCAGCGGCCGTCCGGTGGACCAGTTGTAGACATACGGAAGGTACGAGCTGACGACGAAGCCCTGCACCGGCTCCGCCGGCCAGGTGACCAGCCAGCCGACCACTCCCGCCTTCTTCTCATAGCCGCCAAGGATGTTCCAGAAGGCGGGGGCGAGCCGCATGCCGCTCGTGACCGGCCGGATCCCGGGGCCCCCTGCGGCTCCCTCTCCTTCGACCGGATGGGCCGACTCGCCCGGATGGCTGGCGGCCGGCGTCGCCGGGCCCGGCCCCTTCCCCTCTTCAGTGATGAACCCGTGGATGCCGTGGTGATCAGGGGTCACCCCTGTGGCGATGGTGGTCCAGAGAGACGGAGAGGCCGACGGCTCCATCGACAGGAGCACCCCTCGCGCGCCATCGCGGACGACCCGGGCCATGTTGGGCATTCGCCCGGCGGCGATGAGGGGGTCGATGACCTGCCAGTCGGCCCCGTCGATACCGAAGACGACGACCCGCCCGGCCGACTCGGCCCCGGCCGACGAAGCGGGGGCCGGCTGATTCCCCCGTGGGCAGCCCGGCAGGACGAGGGCGGCGAGGAGCAGGACGACCACCCCAGGCGTGGCCTTCGTCCGGAAAATCGGATGGGTGCTGCGGCGGGGGCCGACGGACATCGCGGCATTATAGCGAGCACCTCGGGCCCCTGGTCCGGAGCGCCCTGCTGATCCCGGTGCGACCCTCCGGTCGGGAGTTCTTGTCTCGAGCGCGGGACGACCGTCCCCCGCAAGCGCCAGCCCGGCGAGGCACCACCCGGATGTCTGTCCGCCGAACATGACGGCGGGCAGTCGCGAGCGGAGCCGTCGGGGAGACATCTCCTGTCCTTTCCCTCGGGATCCGACCGAAGGCCGCCTCGGCATGAATCCTGCTGGTCCGACGACGCCGGCCTTGGCCGGAAACAATCCGCAGGCAATTTCAGGAGGCAACTGAATGACCCAGGTGAGGTCCCAGGTCTCGATTTCCCCCGCCCGGCCCCGCCCGCGGCGGATTCTCAATGGCGGGGTCGCCCTCGCCGCAGTCCTCACGCTCGTGGCCCTCTCGGGATGTACCGACCGGATGCGTCAAGCTCTGTCCGGCGCCCCTTCGACCCCCGAGGAGCTGCTGACCGCCCTGAAGAGCGACCGCGCCCGCATCGACCAGACCACGGACGGGATGCTCAAGAAGATCGAAACCTTCAACGCCAGCCGGAAGCCCGGCGAGCGCACGATCCAGTTCAGCGAGATCTTCATGGACGACCTGACCGGCGAGCAGCGTGACGTGCTGAACCAGCTGCTGACCGAGGAGAAGGACGTCTCCTACCGCTCGCTGATCCAGACCATCATCACCGACCGCGACAGCATCAAGGACCTGCAGGCGAAGGTCCTCCAGCTCGAGCAGCGGCTGCCCGATTCCTTCGTCGTGGCGAAGAAGGGCGACAGCCACACCAAGCTGGCCATGAACTACCTGACCACCGACGCCAAGCTGGACGAGGCGAAGGCCAAGGGCCTGGTCGACCAGGTGGACCGCAGCGAGATCCTGATCCCGGGCAACCACGTCTGGTTCTTCTACGACCCGAACCAGGACACCTTCCGCACCTACGTGACGCAGGGCGAGGCCGGCCGCACGCCGCTCGCCGTGCGCCGCGCCCAGTCGCGCAAGCTCCTGCAGGAGCGCGACGAGGCCCGCACGCAGCGCGACACCGAGGCGACGGGCCGCCAGGCGGCCGAGGCCGAGGTCGCGTCGCTGCAGGACCGCAAGTCGCAGCTCGAGACCGACATCGCCGTGCTGCAGGCCAACAAGGCCGACCTCGAGTCGAACGTCGACCGGCTGTCGCGCGACCTGTCGTTCCGCCAGAACTCGCTGTTCTACCACGCCGAGAACGAGCACTCCCTCAAGGAGAGGGGCGTGCTGTCGTCGGTGCTGAAGAAGGTCAAGGATGTGAAGGGCGTGGACTACGACACGGCGCTGGACCTGCGCCGTGACACGAGCATCACGCTGACCCCGGACACGTTCGGCCTTGCGAAGATCGGCAAGGTCCGGCTGCTTCCGGAAATCTATCAGGAAGGCCGCGATTTCACGGTCGAGACGAGCGAGGGGAGCGGCAGCGCCCGCCTCGTGATCCTCGATCCGGATCTGTTCCGCGGCCGTGAGGTTCTCCTCTCGGTCGGAGGCTAGACCGGGAGATCGGAAGGACGGCGCTCCCCGCCGACCCCCCAACCCCCCTGCGGGGGGCGCCGTCCGGGCCGGTTCTCAGAGCACACGGGAAGTGACCATCGCCGGAGCGTTGTCGCCCCCCGACAACCTCCGGCGATGGACTTTTCGGGGGGTTACCAGACCTCGCACTTGTGGGGCGGGTTCATCGGCGTCCCCTCCCCGCACGCAAACGCCTTCGCGAACTCCGGCGACTGCGAGACCGCGCCGCGCACCCGGAACTTCCCGGGCGAGTGATAGTCGATGCCGGCGAGCAGGCGGGAATACTCGGGGGTGATGAGCTCGCACCAGGTCTGGGCGAAGCCGACGAAGAAGAGCTGGTCGTTGGTGAGCCCGGGCACCGCGGGGGCGGGAGCGCCGGCCTGGCTCTCCCAGGTCTTGTAGGCGCGGTAGGCTTCCTTGATGCCGCCGAGGTCGGCGATGTTCTCGCCGAGGGTCTGGGCGCCGTTGAGGTGCAGGCCCGGCTCGACCTCGTAACCGCCGTAGAGAGTCTCGACGCACCCGGCGCGCTCCTGGAAGCGGGCGGAGGCCGCCGGGTCCCACCACTCCCGCAGCTGCCCCTGCGGGTCGAACTTGCGCCCCTGGTCGTCGAAGCCGTGCGTCAGCTCGTGGCCCATTCCCATGCCCATGGCGCCGTAGTTCATGGCACGCGGGAAGTCGCGGTGGAAGAAGGGCGGCTGCAGGATCCCGGCCGGGAAAACCATCTCGTTGCGCAGCGCGCTGTAGAAGGCGTTCACGGTCGGCGGTGTGATGCCCCACTCCTTGCGATCGACCGGGCCGCCGACCTTGGAGAACTCGCGCCGGAACTCGAAGCGGGAGGCCGCCAGGCGGTTGCCGAAGTCCTCCCCCCGGCGCACCTGGAGGGAGGAGTAGTCGCGCCACACGTCCGGATAGCCAATCTTGTTGGCGACCGCGGCCAGCTTCTCGCGGGCGCGGGCGCGCGTCGCGTCGTCCATCCAGGCGAGCGTCGGGAAGGTGTCGTCGAGCGCCTTCTCGATGCCGCGGATCATCTCGAGCGCCGTGGTCTTGCTGTCCCCCGCGAAGCGGCGCTCGACGAACGTCTTGCCGAGCAGCTCCCCCATCGCCTCGTCGGTCGCGTCCACGCAGCGCTTCCAGCGCGGCTCGATCTCCTGCTGCCCGCCGAGGATCTTCCCGAAGAAGGCGAAGTGCTCGTCGGCGAAGGCGCGCGGCAGGCTGTCCGCCATGTCGTCGATCACGTGCCAGCGCAGGTAGGCCTGGATGGTCTCCATCGGCGTCGAGCTGACGGCGTCGGACAGGGCGGTGAAGAACTCCGGCATGCCGACGTTGATCGCCTGGACGTCCGGAAAGCCGACGGCGGCGAAATAGCCGTTCCACGGCAGCGCCGCCGAGACGCCCTGGAGGCCGGCGCGATCGATGCGATGGTAGATCTTGTCGGGATCGCGGAGCTCGACGCGCGACATCGACGCTCTCGCGAGGCGGGTCTCGAAGGCCACGATGGCGGCCGCCTGCTTCTTCGCCTCGTCCCCGGCGGCCCCGGCAAGCGCCAGCATGCGCGCCACGTGCGCCTCGTACTGCGTGCGCAGGGTGCGGCTCTTCTCGTCGTCCTTGAGGTAGTGGTCGCGATCCGGCAGCCCGAGCCCTCCCTGCCACCAGTGGGCGATGGTCAGGTTCGGATCCTTGAAATCGGCGTCCACCGCCGTCCCGAACAGCGCCTCCACCCCGGAGACGTGCAGGTGCCCGAGGACGGTCATCAGCGTGGACGGATCGCCGATGCTGCCGATCTCGTCGAAAAAGACCTGCAGGGGCGCGACCCCGAGGCGCTCGATGGCCGTCTCGTCGGTGCACGCCCCGTAGAAATCTCCCAGCCGCGCCGTCCCGGGATCGGCGCCGCGCCTCTGCACGGCCTTCTCCAGGATGTCGCGGAGCACGATGCGGTTGCCTTCCTCCACCTCGGCGAAGCCGCGGCCGAGACGCGGCCGGTCGGGCGGCAGCTTCGTGTCGCGCAGCCACCCGCCGCAGGCGTACTGGTAGAAGTCCTGGCACGGATCGACCCTGCGGTCCATGGTGGCGAGCACCCCGGCGGAAATCACCTCGGCGCCGAGGCGGCCGCCTCCGCCCGCCCCCGCGGTGTCCGCCGGCCCCGGGCGCGTCACGACGCAGCCCGCGAGCAGGCTCCCCGCCAGAAGCGCCGCCAGGAGCGGTGTCGCCCGTGGACCACGCCGCGGGCGCGCGCCGGCGGAGGCGCGCACGACCGGCGTCACGGCTTCACCGGCGTGGTGTCGGGGAGGGGAGGCGGACCGTCGGGGATGTAGCCCTTGTAGGTGACGCCCTGAGTCTGCTTCTGGAACTCGTCGCGGATCGCCTGGCGATCGGCGGGGCGCTCGAAGAGATCGACCATCGTCATGGAGAGGGCCTTGGAGGCGTAGATCATCCCCTTCTGGCCGATCGACATCCCGCCGCACGCCACCACCGGCCACGCATGCCACGGCGCCTCGTCCGGGGCGGTGGTGACCTCGAGATGGATGGTCGGGACGACCCACGACACGTCGCCGACGTCCGTCGATCCCCCCTCGGGGTCGGCGGCGGGCTTGTCGGGCAGCGGCACGACGTCGGTGCGCAGGCCCTTCGTCTCCACGTTCGTGGCCTTCTGGATGGCGCGCGCGAAGTCCTGCTCCTCCGCCGTGAACGAAAGGGGCGGCAGCGCCTTGAGGTTGGAGTAGAGCAGCCGCGCCCCGTTCAGGTTGACCAGCATCTCCCAGTCGCCGCTCTGGACCGTCAGCTTCCCGGTCACGCCGGCCGCCATCGCCGACCCTTCGACCATCGGCCGGACCCGCGCCAGGACCTCCTCGACCCCGGCGCGCTTGCTGTCGCGCAGCCACAGCCACAGCGAGGCTTTCTCCGGCACCACGTTCGGCACCTGCCCGCCCTCCTGGATGACGTAGTGCATGCGCACCGTCGGCTTGACGTGCTCGCGCATCATGTTCAGGGCGTGCGTGAAGATCTCCAGACCGTCGACGGCGCTGCGGCCGTTCCAGGGGTCGAAGGCGGCGTGCGCCGCCTTGCCGAAGAACTCGATCTTGAGGTCCACGAGGGCCTGGCTCGACGACGTGTCGGCTTCGATCTTGGTCGCCGGGTGCCAGGCGAGGACGACGTCGAGGTCGCGGAAGAGCCCTTCGCGCACCATGTAGACCTTCCCGCCGACCGCTTCCTCGGCCGGGGTGCCGTAGAAGCGGACCGTGCCCTTCAGGCGGCCCGAGGCGATCTGCTCCTTGACGGCGAGCGCCGCCCCGAGGCTGGCGGCCCCGAACAGGTTGTGCCCGCAGCCGTGGCCGGGGGCGCCCGGCTCGAGCGCCTCCTTGGTCGAGGTCGCCTTCTGCGAGATCCCCGGCAGGGCGTCGAACTCGCCGAGGATGCCGATGTGCGGCGCGCCGCTGCCGAACTCGGCGACGAAAGCGGTCGGCATGCCGGCGACCCCGCGCGTCACCCGGAACCCCTGCGCCTCCGCGTAGTCGGCGAGGGCGGCGGAGGACTTCGTCTCCTTGAGGGCCGTCTCGGCGAAGCGCCAGACCTTGAGGCTGAGGTCGACGATCTCGTCCCGGTGCTTGTCGATCGACGCGAGGGCGGCCTTCTTCGCCTCGGTCATCGGCGCGGGCAAAACCGAGGTGGCGGCCTCCGGCAGCTTCGCCCCGACGGGCGCCTTCTTCTCCGCCGCCGGGGCCGGCGTCCCCGCCGCCGCCACGAGACACGCCAGGACTGCTGCTGCGACGCCCCCGAGAACCGAAGCCTTCATCGTCCCTCCCCTCGTCCGACCTGGTGGTCCCACAGCACTTCGCAGAAGGCGCGCACGCCGAGCGGCAGCACCCCCTCGTCGAGATCGAAATTCTCCGTGTGGATCATCGCGGTGATGCCGCGCGACTCGTTGCGCACGCCGAGCTTGAAGTAGGCGGCCGGCACCTGCTTCGCGAAGTACGCGAAGTCCTCGCCCCCCATCTGCGGCGCCACCTCGACCACGCCCGCGTCGCCGAAGACGCGGCGCATCGCCGGGAGCGCCGCGCGGGTCAGGGCCGGGTCGTTGAGGGTCACCGGGTTTCCCTCGCCGACGAAGCGCAGCGCCGCCGGCATCCCGTTCGCCTCGCCGATCCCCTTCACGGTCCGGGCCATGCGCTCCTTGATGTCGGCGCGCACCTGCTCGTCGAGGGAGCGGACGGTGCCTTCCATCGTGACGTCCTCCGCCAGGATGTTGAAGCGGTTGCCGCCGTGGATCGATCCGATGGTGATGACCTTCGGCTTCTGCGCGTCGATCTGGCGCGACGCGATGAGCTGCAGGCCGTCGACGATCTGCGCCGCCACCGGCACCGGGTCGAGCCCGGTGTGCGGATAGCCGCCGTGCGATCGCCTGCCGGTCACGGTGACGACGAAGCGATCCGTCGACGCCCAGATCGGGCCTGAGGCCCAGCCCACCTTGCCGACGTCGAGCAGCGGGTCCATGTGCAGGCCGTAGAGGGCGCCGATCCTCGGGGTGTCGAGCGCGCCCTCCTTCATCATCAGGAGCGCGCCCCCCTCCTCCCCTTCCGGCGGCCCTTCCTCGGCCGGCTGGAACAGGAAGACGACCGTCCCCGGCAGCTTCGCCTTGAGCCCGGCGAGCACCTCGGCCACGCCGAGGACGATCGTCGTGTGCGCGTCGTGACCGCAGGCGTGCTTCACGCCGGGGTTCTCGCTCCGGTACGGGACGTCGTTCTTCTCCTGGATCGGCAGCGCGTCCAGGTCGGCGCGCAGGCCGACGACCGGCCCTGGTTTGCCTCCCTTGAGGATGCCGACGACGCCGGTCTTCGCGACCGGGGCGTGCACCTCGAGACCGAGCCGCCGCAGCCGGTCGGCGACCAGCTGCCCGGTGCGGGTCTCGCGGTTGCCGAGCTCGGGATGGCGGTGCAGGTCGCGCCGCGTCTCCACGAGAGCCGGCGTCAGCGCCTCGACCGCGGCGCGAATCTCCGCCGCCGGGGTCGCGGCCGCGACGGCGGCCAGCACGATGCCTGCGAACATGGGTCCCCCTCCGGGTCCGTGAAGGCGGGAGTCTAGATCAGAGCGAGCGGAGCCGGGGCCATGGGCCTCAGCGGGACGGGGCGGCGGGAGCGCCGGCCGGCAGAGGGTTCTCGTCGAACTCGTCTTCGATCTCGCCGAAGATCTCCTCGATGATGTCCTCCATCGTCAGGACACCGACCGCCCGGCCGTCGATGCCGACGACCGCGGCCATGTGCTGGCGGCGGCGGCGCATCTGGGCCAGGACGGCGTCGATGCGCCGGTCGGCGGGGACGCGCAGGAGCTCCTTGATGACGTCGGATTCCTGCACCCGGTCGGCCTCGCGGTCGCTGAGGAGAGCGAGCGCCTTGATGTTGATGACCCCGGCGAGGTCGCGCCTCTGCGGATCCCAGACCGGGTAGCGCGTGTGCTTCTCGGCGCGGGCGATGTCGAGGTTCTCGTCCACGGTGCGGGCGAGCGACCACAGGGCGACCTTGTCGAGCGGCACCATGACGGCGCGCGCCGTGCGGTCGGAGACGCGCGTCGCCCGCTCCATGCTCTCCGCCTCGCTCGAGGTGATGACCCCCTTCTTGAACGACTCGGCGAAGAGGATGCGCAGCTCCGTCTCGGAGAGGCCGGTGTCGTGCGACTGGCGCACGCCGAGCAGGCGCAGGACGCCGAGCGACGCCCGGTTCAAGAGCCACAGGGCCGGGTAGAAGACGTAGAAGAAGCCCTTGAGGGTCGGCGCCGCCAGCCGCGCGATGCGCCCGGGCCGGCGGATGGCGAAGGACTTCGGCACCAGCTCCCCGAGCACGATGTGCAGCACGGTGATGGTGACGAAGGCCGTGGCGAGCGCCGCGCTGTGCGCCGCCGGAGCCGCCATCCGGCCGAAGCCCGCGAACAGCGGCTGGTACATCCCGGCGAAGGCGCGCTCCCCCACCCAGCCCAGCCCCAGGCTGACGAGCGTGATGCCGAGCTGGCAGGCGGAGAGGTATTCGTCGAGCCGCCCCACCACTTCGCGCGCGATCTTCGAGCCCGGGAGCCCCGAGCGGGCCATCTCCTCGATGCGCGTCAGGCGCACCTTGACGATGGCGAACTCGGCGGCGACGAAGAACGCGTTCCCGCCGACGAGAAGGAAGGCCAGGAGGAGGTCGAAGGGACTGGAGTGAGGGTCCAATCTACAGTTTGACCCACTCGGGGCCGCCCCCGCCTTCGGGGGGGACCCAGGTGATGATCTGGTAGGGGTCCATCACGTCGCAGGTTTTGCAATGGACGCAATTGCTGGCGTTGATCTGCAGCCGCAGCCCGCCCCCCTGCTTCGCGACCATCTCGTACACCGCCGCCGGGCAGAAGCGCTGGCACGGGTTGCCGTACTCGACGGTGCAGCGCGTCTCGCAGATCGCCGTGTCGGCGACCTTCAGGTGCGCCGGCTGATCCTCCTCGTGCCGCGTCCCGGAATGGAACACGTCGGTGAGGCGATCGAAGGTGTGGCGCCCGTCGGGACGGAACCCGGCGCCGTTGGCGGAGCCCTGCGGGAGCGTGCGCAGCTGCCGCAGCCGCTCGTGCCCCGCCTCGGTCGGCAGCGGGTCGATGAGCCCGCGGCCTCCGGTGATCTGCTGCAGCCCGGCGTGGACGAGACCCGCCAGGAGGCCGTGGCGGAAGCCGGCGTGGAAGTTCCGCACCCGCCGCAGCTCCGAGCCGATCCACGAGGCGCGCACCCGCTCCTCGTAGCGCTGCAGGAACGCGGCCGACGTGTCGCCTTTGAGGATCGCCTCGAAGCCGGTCTCCGCCGCCAGCATCCCCGACTTGATCGCCGTGTGGATGCCCTTGAGGCGCATCGGATTCAAAAGCGACCCGGAATCCCCCGCGATGAGTCCGGAGGCCACCCCCAGGCGCGGGATGGAATACCAGCCGCCTTCCGGGATCGCCTTGGCGCCGTAGGCCAGGAGCTTCCCCTCGGCGATCATCGGCCGGATCGCCGGATGCGTCTTCAGGCTCTGGAAGAGCTTGTGCGGGTCGAGGCGCGGGTCTTCGTAATCGAGCCCGACGCACAGCCCGATGTCGAGCACGTCGTCCTTCATGCCGTACAGGAACGCGCCGCCGAACGTCTTCGTGTCGAGCGGCCAGCCCATCGTGTGGATGACCCGCCCGGCCTCGATGCTGCCCTTCGGGCACTGCCACAGCTCCTTGATCCCGATGGCATAGACCTGAGGACTGCGGCCGGCATCGAGGTCGAGGGATTTCACCAGCACCTTGGTGAGCGTGCCGCGCGGCCCCTCCGCGAGAACGGTCAGCTTCGCCCGGATGTCGATCCCCGGCTCGTAGTTCGCCTTCTGCTTTCCGTGCCGGTCGATACCCCGGTCGCCGGTGCGCACGCCCGCGAGGCGCCCGTCCTCGAGCAAAGGCGTCGCGGCGGCGAACCCGGGGAACAGATCGACACCGGCCGCTTCGGCCTTCTGCGCCAGCCACCGCACCACCTGCCCGAGCGAGACCACGAAGTTGCCGTGGTTCCTGAGCGGCGGCGGGACGATCGGCAGCGCCAGGCGGCGCTTCTCCGTGAGGAACCAGACGGCGTCGCCGCTGACTTCTGCCTCGATCGGGCAGCCTTCCTTCTGGAATCCGGGGAACAGCTCGCGCAGGCCGCGCGGATCGAGAACGGCCCCCGACAGCGCGTGCGATCCGATCTCGCGCCCCTTGTCGAGCAGCGCGACCGAGAGCTCGAGCGGCGGCTTGCCTTCGGATTGCAGGCGGGCGTTGTGGGCCGCGAGCAGCTGCCGCACGCGGATGGCGGCCGCGAGCCCGGCCGGCCCGCCGCCGACGATCAGGACATCGACTTCGAGTGTCTCGCGCTGCGGGTCGGTCATTCGCGAGGTGATTATACCTGCGTGCGAGCGCGGCCCGGGGGCGCGGACGGGGTGCGATGCTCCTTGTTATACTGCCCGCGATTGCGGGAGCGCCTCGGGGCTGGTGTCCTGCGCGGACTTCAAATCCGTCGGGAGCCGGGGGAACCCGGCTCCGGTGGGTTCGATTCCCACACGCTTCCGCCAACCACCCTGGTCCGCTTGCCACCCGGCGTTTTCCGACTCATCTTCTTGCCGCGAGAGGGGGGCCTTTCGATGAAGAAGCTGATCCTGATCGTCGTGGCCGTCGTCGCCGTCTGGCTGGGCGTCAACTATGCGCGGACCGGGCACCTGGCGCTGTTGCCGTCCGCCGGCAGCCCGGCCGAGCAGCGTGTTCATGAGCTGGAGCAGGAGCTGGCGTCCATCGACAGCCAGATGGCCTCGGCCGGCCGCGCCGCCGGCATGACCGGCATGGACACCACCGGAGACGTCTCTTCGCTGATGGCGCGCAAGACCGATGTCGAAAAGCAGCTCGTCGAAGCCCGCAAGGCGATGGGGCGCTAAAAGAGATCGAGCCAGGAGATCCGGACGTCGTCGGGTGAGACGAACTCCGGCAGCGGACGATCCGCCTGCAGGCCGCGCAGCATGACCACCGGGTCGCGCTGCGGGCGGCGGGCCACCGGATAGAGGCGCCGCGACGCGACGAGCTCCGGGAAGCGCCACGCGTCGAGACGGTTGACGCCGCGGGCGCGCGCCTCCGCCACGGCGATCCAGAAGAGATCGGCCAGGCGCTCCTCGTGCCCGGGATGCGCTCCGTGCTCGCGCCACTGCACGGCCTGCGGCGCATCGCGCACGACCGCGTAGGCCACGGGCTCCCCGCGCGCCTCGATCACGTGGAGACGGTGACGCTGATCGGGCCACATCCGGTGACCCGCCTCGATCTTCACGAGCGCCTGTTCCCAGCCGGCGCGATCGCGACGCAGCCGGAAGCGCTCTTCCGGCGCCGGCCGATCGTGCATCGCCACGAGGGCGTCGAGGTCGTCCGGGCGCATCGGCCGCAGTCCTTCGACCCGGCCATGCGGAGCCGGCTCCGACACCCAGGCTGGCTCTTTGGGCCAGCGGACCGGCAGGAACGGCAGGCACCCTTCCTCCATCGCCGGCACCGCCCGGAACGACAGCCGCTCGTAGTACGCCCCGCCGATCTCCGACATCAGCAGCGCCGCCACATCACCCCGCGCGCGGGCCCGCTCGAGCGTCGCCTCGACGAGGGCGGCGGCATGACCCTGGCGGCGCTGCTCCTCCGGCGTGAAGACCGCGCCGAGACCGGTCACCCGCGCCGCGGCACCGTCGATGACGGCCGGGAAGGTGAACCACTTCAGACTCGCGAGCAGCGCGCCACCCTCATCGCGAGCGGCGAGGAACCGGTAGCTCGTCCGGGCCCACGGTGTCGTCAGCTGCGCGAGGTTCCCGGCGACGTAGTCCTCGAAAGTCGCCCCCTCGCCCCACACCTCGAAGCTGCGGCGCAGCACGGCGGAGGCTCCCGCCTCGTCCGCCTCGACGATGCGCATGCCGGCGCTCCCCGTGCCGGCGGTGCTCACATCGGGTAGGTGAAGACGACGTCCACCGGCACCGTCTGAATCGCCCCCAGCGCCTTCGTCACCTCCGGCGACAGGGTGCCGAAGCGATCGAGAAGCCGTCCGGCCCGGTCGTAGTCCCCGGTTCCCTCGATCTCCAGCAGCTCCTTCGCGAGCGCGGCGATCGCCGGCTCGAACTTCTTGGGATGGAGGGAGAACTCTCCCTTCTTCGGGTCGAGGACGACCGCTCCTTCCTGCATCAGGAAGCCCACCTGGAGGGCGTTGGCGCGCCCGTGCGCTTCTTCCGTCCCGAAGCGGACCGATCGGAACAGGCCGGCCAGGTAGGTGGCATCGCACTCCTCCACTTCCTCGTCGGCGAAGACCTCGAGACCCCGCAGCGTCGTCAGGTTGTAGAGGCCGACTACGTCCGCCTTGGCCTCCTCGATGGCGCTGTGACGTTCCTTGAGCGCCTTGCGCACCGTGCGGTCCTTCGTGCCGGCGACGTAATCGAGCCCCAGCGTGTGCGACAGCTCGTGCAACAGCACGTTGGTGACGAAGGCCTCGCGCGTCACCTCCGGCCCCTTCTTCGCGAGGAGGATTCTCGCGATGGGCTGCAGGATGGCATCGAATTTCGCCTCGAGGACGTTGCGGTAGATCTGCTTCTTGGCCCCCTTCGCCTCGATGACCCGCTCGTCGTTGGGAAGCGACGCGGCCACGGTCTTGATGCCGGCGTTGAAGTCGCCGCCGAAGCGCACCACGTTGACGATCTCCAGGACGTTGCCGCGCCCGGCCGACGCCTTGCGGAAGCGCTCCTCGACCGGGAGCGCCGACGCCAACGCGTCGAAGTTCTTGAGATACACCTCGAGCGCCCGGCTTCCGCGGGCGTCCTTGACGAGCGCCGCCCCCTCGTACGAAGCCTTCAGCCCGAGCAGGCGGTCGTCGTAGGTCTCGATCGGCCCGATGACGACGTCGATGAGATTGTCGCGGACGTCGAGCCAGGCGAGATCCGACGCGTAGGTGTCGCCGGTGAGCAGCGCCTCGGCGCGCAGCGACAGGGACTTGCGCAGGCTCGGGCTGCCGACCAGCGCCGCCGCCTTCTTGAGCCCGTCCGACGCCGTCTCCAGATGCTCGAGGTACAGGCGCTCGTAGGGGATCGCCACGAGCGTCCCGTCGACGCGGCGGATCGCCGTGTCGATCTTCTCGAACTCGGGACGCAGCCCCGGGTGCTTCGAAAGGTACCCTTCGAGCTCCTCCTTGGTCAGATCGGGCGGATAGAACCCGACGCCGGGGAGCCGCCCGCCGCCGGTGGGCGTGTCGAGGAAGCGCTCCATGTCGCTGCGGATGTCGAACGGCCCGTAGTTGATCGCCACGAAGTCGCGGTAGAGGGACAGGAGCGCGGCCTGCTCCTTCGCCCCTCCGCCGGGCGACGTGGCGGCGCGTGCCTCGAGCGCCTGCGGCCCCATCTGCTTCCAGTAGATGTCGTCCACCGCCTCGACCGAGCGCACCAGCGCCTCCAGCGCCTCGCGCTCGGAGGCCGGCAGCGTCAGAAGCTCAGCCGCCTGCAGCTTCACCGGGGCGTAGGCCTGGAGGCGCGCCCGGATGTCCCCCTCATCGAGGGCGGCCGAAGTCCCCCTCCCGAGCGCGACCCCGATGACGGCGCACGCCGCCGAGATCGCGCACAACGCCAGCAGCGATTTCATCATCCCTCCGTCATCCTCACCGTCCTCACCACGTCCATCGTCCGCGCCGCCTCCGTCTCCGCCACGGGGGCGGCAGGGACCACCTCGCGCACCGCCTTCCAGGCGAACTGCAGGCCGAACCAGACGAGCATCAACCCGGCCGCGAACGAGACGATCCGCAGCCCCGAGCCGCGCGCCACGCGGCGCCCGAAGTGCAGCGCCAGCGACAACGCGAAGCACCACAGGATGCACCCGACCGCGAGGGCCAGGATGTAGAACGATTCCAGGAGCACCGAGCCGCGCTGCCGCGACGCCAGGCTGGCCGACAGGATCCCGAGCCAGAAGGCGATGGTCATCGGGTTCACGATGGTGATCAGGAACCCCGAGACGAACGCCGAGCGGCGCTCCGGGGTTCCGGACTCACCCGCCGGGGCGGCCGCGAAGGCGGCGCGCAGCGCCCCGTAACCGAGCCAGCCCATCACCAGCGCCCCAGCCGCGAAGAGCAGGATGCGCGCCCACGCCTGGTGCGACAGCGGATCGGCGCCCGCGTAGGCCAGCAGGATGTAGATGAGATCGGCGGCGGTGGAGCCGAGCCCGAGCAGGAAGGCCCCGGTGAAGCCGCGGCTGAGGCCGCGCTGGATCATCGCGACATTGACCGGGCCGATGGGGGCGGCGATCGACAGGCCCAGCACCACCCCCTGCAGGAGCAGGCCCGGTTGCAAATCCGTCATTCGGGGGGCGAGTCTACCCGATGGTTGGACCCGGGGCGCCGCGGGACCTATATTGCGATTCGATGCTCCACCCTCCCGCGGATCCGGACGCCGAGCCGATTCCGACCATCATGGCCGGGTCGACCCGTGCCGGGATCGATCCGCACGCGGGTCTCGCCGGCCGCTTCCTCGGACGGCGCCGGAGCTATCTCATCGACAGCGCCTACCAGGTCAAGACCGCCATCGTGGCGGTGCTCGGCATGGTGTTCCTGCTGGCGTTCGCGGCGGTGCTGTTCCACCTCGTCGGCATGGAGTCGGCGCTCGGCTCGCGCGGCGCCCGCGCCGGCGACGCGCGGACCGTGCTTTATCTGGTGGCGGCCGGCATCGTCTTCGTGGCCGCGGTGTTCGTCATCGAGATCCTCGAGACGCACAAGACCGCCGGCGTGGTCCTCAAGGTGACGCGCGGCATGAAGAACCTCGAGGCGGGGATGTGGAGCACGCGCGTGACGCTGCGCAAGAACGACAACTTCCGCGAGCTGGAGGAGCAGTTCAACGGCCTGGCGCGCTCGCTGCGCGACCGGGTCGAGGACGACCTCAACGCGCTGCAGGCGATCGAGGGGCAGGTGCGCCTCGCGTCGCGCGAATTCGAAGGAGGCAATCCCGAGGGGGGAATGGTCATTCTCCGCCAGGTGATGGGGGGCGTGCAGACGTCCCGCGAGCGCAAGCGCAATCTCCTGCGCGCGCCCACGGTCGAGAGAGCTCCGTACGAATCCGCAGCCTGACCTGCGTTTCTTCCCCAATCGCATTCATTCCGTGGCCGATATGTCCGGTTTTTGCGGGAAAAAGATGTTGACGGAAGCGCGGCCTGTGCATACAATTCCACTGCGCGTTGGCTTTCAGGAGTTTTTGCTATCGCTTGGATGCGTCGAGAACCACAGGAAGCCGTTTTCCTGTGGCTTTTTTTTTGCTCGACGAATGAGCGCGGGCGGCGCGCGCGTACCATCGCCGCGTTTTTCACGAAAGGAGAGGGGTTCAGTGCCTACAGGTAAAGTGAAGTGGTTCAACAACAGCAAGGGGTACGGTTTCATCCAGCAGGAGGACGGAACGGACATCTTCGTCCATTTCTCCGCCATCTCGGGTGACGGCTACAAGACCCTCGACGAGGGCCAGTCGGTCCAGTTCGAAGTGACTCAGGGACCGAAGGGTCTTCAGGCGGCCAACGTCTCGAAGGTCTGAACCTCCCTCCTCGCACGACGAGGACCACACTCGACCCCCGGGGTGCCCCCCCGGGGGTTTTCGTTTACCATCGCCCGCCATGCCACCCGACGCGCGCACGCTGTTCGTCGTCCTGTGCGCCGCCACCGTCACCGTCAGCGCATGCCGCGCCGATCCGGCGCGCCATCTCGCGGAGGCGCGCCACCTCCAGGAGACCGGTCACGCCGACCAGGCGCTGAAGCTCGTGGACACCGTGCTCGCGAAGGAGCCGGCGCTCTTCGACGCGCGGCTCCTCAAAGCCTCGATTGTCGGAGCCCTCCCCGGACGCGATGAGGAAGCGCTGGGAATGCTGCGCCAGCTCGCGCAGGCGGAGCCGCGGCGCAAAGGCGTGCACCGCGCCATGGGGATCATCCTGGCGCGTTCCGGCAAGTTCGGGCCGGCGGTGAATCAGTTCGAGAAGGAGCTGCAGATCGATCCGGACGACGCGCTGACCCTCACCGAGCTCGGCATGTACTACCTGAGAACCGGCCAGTGGGAGCAGGCCGAGGATCGGTTGCGACGCGCCACCGCCGACGGCCGCGGCGACGCGCGCGCCTACCGCAATCTCGCGGAGGTGTCATTCCACAACGGCAGGACCGAGGACGGGCTGGCGCAGCAACGCGAGGCGCTGAAGCTCGCCCCCGATGACGCCGACCTGCTCGTGACGCACGCCCGGGCGCTCCTGGCCTACGGCCACGCGGAGGAAGGGACGGCGCTTCTCGAGGACGCCGCCAGGCGGCTCAACGATGCCGCCATCCCGGCCGAGCGCGCCCGGCAGGCGCGCGAGGCGCTCGACTACGACGGCGCGGTCGCGGCGTACAAGAAGGCGCTGGATCTCGATCCGAAGCGCGCCGCCACCTTCCTCGAGCTGGGGAAGACCTACCTCCTGATGGGTCGCCGCGACGAAGCGCGCGCCGCGTTCGAGTCGGGGCACGACCTCTCCCCGTCCGACCCTTATCCTTATTTCTATCTGGGGACGATGGACGCGGACGACGGCCGCCTCGACCCGGCCATCGACCTCCTGCGCAAGTCGCTGGAGCTCGATCCGATCAATCCGAAGGCTCACTACGCGCTGGGACAGGCTTACCTTCGCGCCGGGCGGGGCGACGAGGCGCAGGCCGAATTCTCCCTCCACGCCCGGATGCTCGAGCAGCTGCGCGGCAGCCGGGTCAGCGGCACCTCCACCCTTGACTGAGCGGCCGGTCGTGCCAGGCGGACGCTTGACGACGCGGCTGCGGCGCGGCGTGCTGGCCGGGATGGCGTTCGCCCTCGGCCTCGCCGCGGCGGCGTCGACTATACCCGGGCAGGGCATGGAAGAAACGCCCCCCGCGGCGAAACCGGCCGCGCCGAAGGCGGCGCCCACAGCACAGGCCACAGGTCCAGGCCCCGGAGCCGTCCGCTTCGTCAACGCGGCGAAGGAGGCCGGGCTCACCCTCCTCAACCGCAGCGGCAGCCCCGAAAAAAACACCATCAACGAGACGGTCGGCAACGGCGTCTGCCTGGCCGATTTCGACGACGACGGCTGGCTCGACATCTTCCTCCCCAACGGCCAGCCGGCGAAAGACGGGCCGGCCCGCTCCGCCCTGTACCGGGCGCGCGGCGACGGCACGTACGAAGATCGCACCGAGGGACTGGGCGCAGCACTCGCCGGCTTCTGGGCGCAGGGCTGCGTCGCCGCCGATTACGACGCCGACGGCCGGATCGATCTGCTGGTCACGGGCTTCGGCCGGTACTGGCTGCTGAAGCAGACGGCTCCTTGGCGCTTCACCGACGTCACCGCGGCGGCGGGACTCGCGGGCGGCCGCGGCTGGAGCACCGGCGCCGCCTTCGCCGACTACGACGGCGACGGCTGGATCGATCTCTACATCTCCCACTACGTCGACTACGACCGGAACAGCCCGCCTTTGCCGAAGGCCGGGACCGGGCCGAACTGCATGTACCGCGGCCACCCGGTGATGTGCGGCCCGCGCGGCCTCAAGCCGCAGGCGGGGCGCCTGTTCCGCAATCTCGGCGGGCGCTTCCAGGACGTGACCGCCACCGCCGGGATGGTGCCGGCGTTTCCGGGGTACGGTCTGGGAGCGGTGTGGAGCGATCTCGACGACGACGGCGACCTCGATCTCTTCCTCGCCACCGACTCGACTCCCAACAGCCTGTTCCGCAACGACCACGGCCGCTTCCAGGACGTCGGGACGACCTCGGGCATCGCCTACAGCGAGGACGGGCGGGCGCAGGCGTCGATGGGGGTGGACGCCGCCGACTACGACAACGACGGCCGCATCGATCTCGTCACGACCAACTTCTCGCACGACTACACGACGGTGTACCACAACGAAGGCGGGCTGCTGTTCCTCGACGTCGCGCTCGACTCGGGAGTCGGACCGGCCACCATGCCCTCGCTCGGATGGGGCGTGGATTTCGTCGACGTCGACGGCGACGGCCGCAAGGATCTCTTCGAGGCGAACGGGCACGTCTACCCGGGCATCGACGCGCTCAACCTCGGGACCACCTGGGCGCAGGCGAGCCAGCTCTTCTGGAACCAAGGGGACGGACGCTTCCGCGAGATCACCTCGCTCGCAGGGCCGGGCTTTGCCGAGAAGCACAGCGCCCGGGGCTCCGCGGTCGGCGATCTCGACAACGACGGCGACCCCGACATCGTCGTCAACAACATGGACGAGACGCCGAGCCTGCTGCGAAACGTTGGGCCGCGCGGCCGCTGGATCGGCTTCCGCCTGCAGGGCGGCCGGAAGAACCGCGCCGCCCTCGGAGCGAAGGTGACCGTCGTCGCCGCCGGCCTCCGCCAGGTGGAGGAGGTGCACGCCGGCTCGTCCCACAACTCTTCGGGAGACACGCGGCTTCTTTTCGGTCTCGGCACGACGACCGGTCCCGTGCAAGCCGAGATCCGCTGGCCGTCCGGTCGCACCCAGAACCTGAAGGATCTCGCCCCGGGCCGCTATCACACCGTCGCCGAGCCCTCGCCACCCCGGTGAGAAATGCGGGCTAGGGGTTGGCGAGCTCGGTGGGCGAAGTCGCGGGCGGAGGGGCCTTCTTCTTCGACGGCGGAGGCGCCCCTTTCTTGCCCGGTGGAGTCGGCGCGGACGGCGGCGCGGCCGCCGCTGTGGCGTTGAGGTTCGGCATCGCCGGGTTCCCGCCCGGGCCGCGCTGCGTCTCGGGATGCTTCTTGAAGTAGTAGTCGATGACCCAGGCGGGGACGTAGAAGTGATCCCTGTTCCCCTTGGCGTAGACGATCTTCGTCTCGAACTTGCCGTCGCCGTCGGCGTCCATGATGCCGTACTCGAACGGCGCCTTGCCGTCCTCGTCGATGTCCACGCCGAAGATCTTCCCCTCGATCTCGTAGGTCATGACGCGGGTGCCGTTGGTCCGCCGGTAGCCTTTGTTGAGGGTCTCCTTGCCCGGGATCTCGCTCGTGCGGTCGCTGACGTGAATCGCTTCCTTCGCCGCCGTGACGATGTTCGGGAATTTCCACCCCTGCGGGTTGTAAAGAATCTCCGCCCTCGCGAGCGGAGCCCCCACGACCCCCACGAGAAGGGCCAGACCGGCTCGAAGAAGACTGTTCCGACACCTCGACACGACTGTCACACCCTCCCGGAAGCGCCGCCGATTATAGGGTTCCCGCCCGCCCTCGTCCAACCTCGGCGGGGGTCATCAGGTCCGCTTCAGGGGACGGGATCGACCTCCACGACGATGTCGTCGCCTTCGATCCGGGCCGGATAGCACTGCATCCGCAGGGCCGGGTTGGTGCTGCAGGCGCCGTCGCGGAGGGTGAACCGGAACCCGTGCCAGGGACAGACCACGCTGTCGCGGTCGAACCTCCCCTCGGCGAGCGGGCCGCCGCGATGCGCGCAGAAGGAATCGAAGGCGTGGATCGTTCCGCCGGCGTTGTAGAGGGCGATCGACCGGCCGTTGACCTCGACCACCTTCGCCTGCCCCTCCGGCAGGTCGGCCGCGTTCAGCACCTTGAAGCTCTCCGACATGTCCTGATGCCCCCTCCCGGCGGACCTTGGGAGTCCGCGGGAACCTAGCCTATACTCCCCGGCCCGCGGCGGAGAAGCCTTCCGTGGATGGTCCCGGACCAGAGCCTTCCCCGCGGCAGGACCGCCGGATTCCGGTCAGGACTCCAGTCAGGATTCGATGCCAAGCGCGCCCGGTCTCCCCTCCCGCTCCGGATGGACTTCCCTTCTCCTCGCCTTGGGGCTTCTGGGGATCGCCGCGCTCACCGGCTGCGGCGGCGATGACCGCCGTCCCGCCGTCGGTCCGCAGGAAGGCACCGGCCATCCGATGGTCGGCCGGCCCGCCCCCGATTTCGTCGGCGAGCCTCCCGTCGGCGGCTGGCTGCCGCTCCGGAACCTGAAGGACAAGCCGGTCGCCATCCTCTTCTATCGTCCCGGCGCTCCGTTCACGCGCGAGCTGGCCGGCGCGTTCAAGGGCTTCCGCGCCGATCCGTCGATGGCACCGACGGTGTTCCTCGGCATCGCCGACGCCTCCATGGACGACATCAAGCGCTTCAACGAGCAGACCGGCGACGCCCTGCCGACGCTGCGCGACCCGGGGAACATCACGCGCTCGTACGGCGTCGGCGATCAGCCGACGGTCATCCTGCTCGACAGCAAGCGCTTCGTGCGTTACCGGCTGGACGGCTTCGCCGGCCGGTATTTCCGCGAGCGGGTGGCGGCGGTGGCCGAGGCGCTCCGCCGCCTCCCCGCCCCGGAGACCCAGGCGGCGGAGGCGCTGCCGATCGAATACACGGGCCATCCGAAGGCGCCCGTCTTCAGCGGGCGCGACCTGGACGGACGGGCGTTCGACACCGCCGCGTGGCGCGGCGAGCCAGTGGTGCTGGTCTTCTTCGACCAGGAATGCCCGCACTGCCAGCGCGACCTGCCGCGGCTCGCCCCGGTCCTGCGGGAGTTCCGCGCCCGCGGCGTGCGCGCCCTCGGCATCGCGTCGCGCGACGTCGGCTCTGGCATGCGCGCCTTCCTCAAGGCGCACGACGTCGACTTCCCCGTCCTCATCGACACCGACCGCGCGGTCTTCGGCCGCTTCCAGTCCACGCGCACGCCGGATCTGTTCATCGTCGACCGCGACGGCCTCATCCGCTACCGCGAGCGGGGCGACCGGCCCGACCGCGCCGAGGTCACGCGACTGCAGCTGCGCGTCGTCCTCGGCGACGACCCGAAGGCGCTCGCCGCGGCGCTGCCGAAGGGGCGCTGGCTCGGGGACGGCGTCTGCTCCACCTGCCACGAGCGCGAATTCCAGGACTGGCTCCTGACGCCCCACAGCATCGCCTGGGACAGCCTGGCCAAGGGGGACAAGTTCAAGGACCCCGAGTGCGTGAAGTGCCACGTCACCGGCATGGGGGATCCGGGAGGATACAAGGATCCCGAGACCACGCTGCACATGGTGAACGTGCAGTGCGAGGTCTGCCACGGCCAGGGCGGCGGCCACCCCGAGGGGAAGAGGCTCGACGTGGACGCCGTCTCGAAGGTGTGCACCACCTGCCACATGGGGAAATTCGTCCTGAACTTCTCGATCGAAGAGGCGCTGCCGCTGGTGGCGCACCAGGACCATCCCGACATGGACAAACTGTTCCGCTACAGCGACGAACAGCGGCAGCGCATCGAGCAGATCAACAAGCGGCGCACGGAGAAGTTCAAGTCGGGGGTGGCCCACGTGGGCGCCGACGCGTGCCGGCCCTGCCACGAGAAGGAATACGCCCAGTGGAGCGGCACGCCGCACGCGGCCGCGTTCGCCACCCTCCTCAAGCAGGCGCGGAACACCGACACGGCCTGCCAGCCGTGCCACGTGACCGGCTTCGGAATGAAGCGCGGCTTCACCGATCCGCTGACCACCGTCAGCATGACCGGTGTGCAATGCGAGGTGTGCCACGGCCCCGGCGACGATCACGTCAACGCGCCGGCGTCGATGAAGAAGGGCACGATCTACGGCATCACCGATCAGTGCTCCTTCTGCATCATCCAGGGAGTCTGCGCCACCTGCCATGACGCGAAGAACGATCCGCACTTCGACATCGAGAAGGCCCTGCCCAAGGTGAAGCACTGAGCGAGAGCCCCGGCGCCGAAGACTCCCATTCGCACGCCGCGGCCGGCATGGCGGCGGCCCTCGGCGCGACGCTCCTCTGGGGGATGAACTTCACCATCGCCAAGCGGGTCCTGCAGGAGGTCGATCCGCTCGCGGTCGCCGCGGCGCGCGCCGCCGGCGGGCTGCTCGTGTTCCTCGTCTTCCTGCTGCTGCTCGACGGTCCGCGCGGCCTCGCCTGGCCGCGGCTGAAGCGGGCGGCGCCACTCGGCCTGCTCGGGATCTTCGCCAACCAGGTCTTCTTCATCGAGGGGCTGAAGCGGACCAGCGCCTCGCACTCCGCCGTGCTGATCGCGCTCCTGCCGCTGTACGTGCTGCTGATGTCCCTGCTCAGCAGGCAGGAGCGGCTGACGCGCTTCAAAGCCGCCGGCATCGCCGCCGCGTTCGGCGGCGTGGTCCTGGTGGCGGCGGGACACGGCGCGAACTCCGGCGGCGCGACGCTCGGGGGGGATCTCATCACCATGTGCGGCGGGATCGCCTTCGCGGCGTACACCGTCGCCGGGCGCCCGGTGGTGCGCGACCTCGGACCGCTGCGCACGACCGCCCTAGCCTTCGCCGGCGGCGGGACCGCGATCCTGCTCGTCGCCGCCCCGGCGGCGCGCCGCCAGGAGTGGCGCTCGCTGAGCCCGGCCGCACACTGGGGCCTGCTCTACGTCGTCGTCGGCGCCACCGTCCTCGCCTACGTCCTCTATTACCTGGCCCTCGATCGCCTGGAGCCCTCGAAAGTGGCGGTCTTCATGTACCTGCAGCCGGTGTTCGCGGCGCTCCTCGCCACCTTCGTCACCGGCGAGCCCCTCACGCTGCGCTTCGTGACCGGGGGTGGGCTCATCCTGGCGGGCGTTCTCATCGCCGAGCGCGGCTGAGGTAAGCTGCGCCGATGCGGCGGGGTGGAGCGTGGCGGGGAGCCGGGGGCGCGGCCGTGATCCTGGCGCTCATCGCGACCG
>DASYQE010000072.1:0-6226 GCA_036005805.1 Candidatus Polarisedimenticolia bacterium
AAGCACCGCTGGTCGGTCTTCGACGGGCGGGGCGAGGCCGAGGAGCGGGCGGGGACGCCGGCGTGCGACCGGGTGCGCGAGGAGCGCGTCCGCTTCCTGCAGCGGGCGCTCGACCGGGCGCGTTATTTCCGGGCCGCCCTGTCGCGCGGCGGCGCCCAGGAATCACCGGTTCCGGTGAACGTCTTCGGATCCGACTGCGTCCCGACACTCCAGCGCGCCGTGGTGAAGGAGACGGGGGCCGGGCCGGTCACCTTGTTCGACGACGAGGAGACGCGCGATCGATCGGCCCGGAAGCTCGAGCGGCTGATCCTCGCCCCGGGAGACGGGACGGTCACCGCCACATCGCTGCTCGGCGTGCCGGCGGCCGAGGCGAACCGGGCGCGGCTGGCGTCGAGCTTCTTCGTGTGCGAGACGCACGGGTTGCTGCCGTCCAATGCGTCCTTCCAGGACAACCTCTTTCACGTGCTGCTGCAGGGGCCGGCGCCGAGCGCGGTCGTCCCGGCGGTCCGCGCCGAAGGCAGCGAACGCCCGGGGTCCTGACCCGCAGGGCGCCCTGACCCGCGAGCCGGCTCCGAGGCTACTGGACGGTGGTCGTGACCGGGGGCGCCGTTGCGACCACCGGCCTTTCGGCCGGGGCCTCGGACAGCCGCAGGAAGAGGCGGAACAGCAGGGCGAGGAAGAGCGCGCCCAGGCCGACGCCGATCATCACGCAAAGGAAAATGACCACGAAGAGAAGGAACATGTCCATCAGCGCGCCACCCTCGGAATGGGGTCCCCGCCGTTCAATTTAGGTTCGCCGGAACAGCTTGGCAACCGCGGCGTTCAACGGATCTCGAGACGGAGGGCCTTGCCGGTCGTGAAGCGCACCACGCGGCGCGCCGGGATCGTGATCGGCGAGCCGGTCTGGGGGTTGCGACCGCGCCTGGCGCGGCGCTTGGCGACCGTGAAGGTGCCGAAGCCGACGAGACTGGCCCGATCCCCCTTCTTCAGCGCCCGAGCGATCTGATCCAGGAAGCTGTCGATGACCTTCGCCGTCCGGACCTTGGTCATCCTGCTGTCGCGTGCGACCCGGGTGACGATCTGGGCTTTGTTCATGCCCTGCTTTCCTCCCTGGACCCGCTCGGGCCCGTTCAATCGGCGCGGCTTATAGCAGAAGCACCATAGGCTGTCAAACACCGCCGCGAAAAGGCGTCAATGACCCTTTCCTCGGGGCCGGGGGTTCCGCCGGCGCGGCTATAATGACGCCGCGCCGAAACGCCCGTCCGGGGCGGGCCGCGCTGGGAGACCCGCCGCCATGAGCCAGCTGTTGCAGATCGAAACGCCGCGCCGGAGAGGCCTCGCCGGCCCCGCGGCCGGGCGCTCCCCTTCGTTGAAGACCCTCCTGCACAGGGTCGGCCGCGCCATCGAGGAGTTCCGGCTGATCGAGGAGGGCGATCGCATCCTCTGCGCCATGTCGGGCGGCAAGGATTCGTACGCCATGCTCCATCTCCTCGAACAGCTGCGCAAGCGGGCTCCGGTGCGCTTTTCCCTCGTCGCGGTGACGGTGGATCAGGGGTACCGGGGCTTCCGCGCCGAGGTCCTGGAACGCTTTTTCCAGGAACAAGGATACGAGCACCACATCGAACGGACCAACATCGCCGAGGTGATCGAAGAGACCATGCCGCTGGGCGATACCCACTGCTCGATGTGCGCGCGGCTGCGCCGGGGCGTGCTCTACCGCCTGGCGCCCGACCTCGGCTGCAACAAGATCGCGCTCGGGCATCACGCCGACGACCTGATCGAGACGCTCCTGATGAGCCAGTTCTTCAATGGCGAGTTGTGCTCGATGCCGCCGCTTCTGCGCGCCCGGGACGGCCGCAACACCGTCATCCGTCCCCTCTGTTACGTGTGGGAGGACGAGATCATCCACTTCGTCCGCGAGGCGGGGTTCCCGGTGATCGGCTGCGCCTGTCCCGCCTGCGGGGACGTCTCCCTGAAGCGCAAGCAGATGAAGGGACTCCTGGCGCGCCTCGAGGCCGATCACCCCGGGATCAAGGCGTCGCTGCTCAAGGCGATTGGCAACGTGAAGACGGGCCACCTGCTCGACCGGCGCCTTCTCGCCACTCCCCCGGCAGGCCACACCGAACTCCCCTGAACATGCGAAGGGCGGTGGCCTCACGCAGCCACCGCCCTGACGATCAAGGACAGGATCGCCTGTCCTTTGGAGGGAGCCGATTCGGTCGCCGCCCGTCATGGTCAGCTCGCCGCAAACTTCCCGATGCCGTCCGGCGACCGATCAGAACTGCTCCCCGGGCGAACCCGGGGGTTGCTAAGACAGCATTCTTCTACTCTCAAATCTGGAATTGTCAAGATGATTAATTATTTCTCGGAATAAGCGCTCGTAAGTCCTATTGGCCCAACCGGATGAAACATCCGGAAATGCTGGTATCACAAGGCCTTCCGATGCTATGGCCCCATTCCAGTGCGGGTTTCACGGAGCGGTCCTTGTGAAGGCCTTGCGTGGCAGGTCTTCGGAGAGGTCTACTGCTCGAAACGCAGGAGGAGCGTGGCTTCCAGTCGGAGGTCGGTTGGAAATGCAGCCGGATCGAGGCGCCGGCCGAGGTCCTCGAATGAAGCGATGGCCTCGTACCTCCCGGCGGTCGTGACCGGACCGACGTTGACCGGGCGCCGGAGCACCTCCCCCGGGGCCAGGTCGACCAGTCCCGCCGCAACCTGCTCGGGGGCCGGCCGTGGCGGCGCGGGCGGCGGAGGCGGCACGGGTGGGGCCGCCGTGTCGGGGTGCTTCTTCGTGTCCTTGCCGGACGGCCGGCTTCCCTTGGCCTCCGCGGATTTGCCGGCCGCGGCGGTGGAGGCCTCGGACGTGGCGGCGACGGGCCCCAGGCGGAGATCGATGTCTCCAAGGGCGAGCGGGATGCGCCGCGTCGCATCATTGCGCAGTGTCAGCGTGCAGGGAACCTGCTCGGTGACCCGCGGCGGCTCGTCCGGCGCGCACTGCAGGGCGGCCGTGATCTCACCGGGGCGCCGCTTCAGCGCCTCGACCAGCAGATCGTCCACCGGCTCCCCGACGAGCGCCAGGGTCTCGAGCGCCGCGTAGCGCGCCTTCGGGGATCCCGCCGCGAGCGCGGCGCGGATCGCCGATCGGCCGTCCGCCAGCCAGCGCGACGCGGGCTCGGCGCCGTGCTCGCGCTGCCAGGCGCGCCAGGCGGCGGCCAGAAGGGTCTCCCGGCCGCCCGAGGCATCGCGCGCCGTCCCTTCCGGCTCGATCGGCTGGGCGGTCAGGCGGCGCAGCCCCTGCTCCGCCGTGACGGCGATCTCGACGCTCTCCCCCTCCGACACGAGACGCCGGCGATCCTGGAGATGGGCCACGAGGAACGGCACACCGCCCGCGATGCGATGGCGCGCGAGCGCCAGCGCCACCGCCCGCACCACCCAGGCGGATCGATCGGCGAAGAAATCGCGGTAGTCCTCGAGCTGGTCGCAGCCCGCCTCGTCCAGCGCCGCCACCGCGCGCTCGCGGGTCCGCGGGTCGGGCGCCCCCGCGTAGGCCGACAGGGTGGGACAGCCCGCCGCCCCGAGCGCGCCGACCCGCTCGCGGATGGCGCGCATCGGCGTGTTCTCGTCGGTCAGGAGCTGCGGAAGCGGGTCGACGGCGGCGGCGGAGCCGGCGGACGCGAGCAGCAGGGCCGCGAGCGCCGGAACGAGCGGGATCCATCGCGAAAGGGGGCGCACGGCGCTCATTCTAGCGGGATCCTTGCCTTGATCGCCCCCGGTCCCTATGTTAGAGTCCGCGCCATCTTTTTGGCAGCGAGTTCGGATCGCAATCGTTTCTTTCCCGATCCGAACGGGAACCGGTCCCCCAACGGCGCGCGTTTTTCATCCGGGACCGGATCCACGCCGTTCACGCCGGCGTCGCGAGTGATCCCGTTACTTTTTTGGGAGGAGGTCGAGGAATGTGGGACAAGAAGGATCAGACCGCACGCCCCAGCGAGACGCCCGCCAGCTACACGCCCACCGCCCCGGAGTCGGTTCGCACCACCGTCGCGACTGCGCCGCGCACCAATGGTGCCGCGAGCATCGGCTCCTCCATCCAGATCAAGGGTGAGCTCCAGGGAGACGAGGACCTGACCATCGACGGCCGGGTCGAGGGCAAGATCGACCTGCGCGACCACAACCTGACCATCGGGCCCAACGGCAAGATCAAGGCCGATCTGTTCGCGCGCCACATCGTCATCGCCGGCGACGTCTCCGGCAACGCGCACGCCGCCGAGCGGGTGGAGATCGCCCCGTCCGGCCGCCTGACCGGCGACATCGTGTCGCCGCGCATCACCATCGCCGACGGAGCCCACTTCAAGGGCAGCGTCGACATGGAGCAGAAGGCCGCCGCTCACAAGCCGGCCTCCCGTGAAACCTCCGGCAGCCTCGGGGTCGCCGCGGCCCGCGACGACGCGAAGCCGCAGCCCCGCCTCTAGCATCCGACACGCGGCGTCCGGTCCGCCCGGGGGCGGACCGGCGCCGCGGTCCTGACTCATGCTCGATCGCCTCCTGCGTCAGCGCACCCGCCCCCCCGACGGATCGGAAGCCCCGGGCGACGCGTCCCGATCGCACGTCTTCCCACGCTTCCTGAAGTGGCTGTCGGCGCGCGAGCACCCGTCCGTCCTCGACCTGGGGCGGCTCTCCGGCGCGAACATCGAGCTCCTGGCGCGCCTCGGCTGTCGCGTGCAGGTCGAAGACCTGATGCGCTCGGCCGAGGAGGCGCTGGCCGCGGCCCAGCCGCAGACTCCGGCCTCCGAGCCGCACGCGGCCGCGGCGCTGCCGCACATCCCCGAGACCATCCAGAACGCGACCAACGGCGGGACGAACGGCGGGTCGCACAGGCCTGCGACGGCCGTGTCCGAGTCCGCCCCGGGGGCATCGCCGGCCCAGGCGTCCTCATCAGAGACCGTCCGGACCGCGACCGCCGCGGGTGCCGGCGGCCCGAGCGCGGCTCCCGGCGCCGTGAGCGCGGGTTCGACGGCGCCGGCCGTGCGCCCGACCCGGCACATCGTCCTGCCGCCGCGGACCTTCGGGACCTCCCGCAACGCCTCCGGCGCGAACGGCGCGAACGGCACTCCTCAGCGGGTGACCAGCCAGCGCCCCGTTCCGATCACCCTGCCGCTGCCGACCAGCTTCTCCTACGACGACGCCACGTTCGACGCCATCGTCGGCTGGGACCTGTTCAACTATTACGACCCGGCACGCGCCAGCCGCCTCGGCCCCGACGTCGTCCGGCTCCTCCGGCCGGGGGGGATTGTCTTCGCGACGTTCCACGCCCGGCGGGAGGAGGCCCCCGACGGGCCGGCCCGCCATCGCATCGTCGACGAGTCGCACATCCAGGTCGATCCCTACACGGGGCCGCCGGCGTCACGGCACCTGTACCAGAACCGCGACATCGAGAAGACCTTCTCGGGCCTGAAGATCGTCGAGCTGTACTTCCTGCGTCACGGGGTGCGCGAGATGCTTCTCGAGAAGCGCGCCACCATCACACCGCCCGCCATCGGAGGCCCGGCCAAGCCGCGCCCGCGATTCCGCATCGAGTAGCGATCCCGCATCGAGTAAAGTACGCGGGTGACCGGCCGCAACGATCTGCGCAACATCGCCATCATTGCCCACGTCGACCATGGCAAGACGACGCTGGTCGACCGCCTGCTCCAGCAGACGGGCACCTTCCGCTCCAACGAACGCGTGCAGGAGCGGGTGATGGACAGCAACGACCTCGAGCGCGAGCGCGGCATCACCATCCTCGCGAAGAACACCTCGGTCCGCTTCGAGGGGGTCAAGATCAACATCGTGGACACCCCCGGCCACGCCGACTTCGGCGGCGAGGTGGAGCGGGTGCTCGGGATGGTGGACGGCGCGCTGCTGCTCGTGGACGCCGCCGAAGGCCCCCTGCCGCAGACCCGGTTCGTGCTGCGCAAGTCGCTCGAGAACGGACCCCGGCCGATCGTCGTGATCAACAAGGTGGACCGCCCCGACGCGCGCCCGCACCAGGTGCTCGACGAGGTGTTCCAGCTGATGCTGAACCTGGGGGCGACCGACGAGCAGCTCGACTTCCCGCACCTGTACGCCTCGGCCAAGCTCGGCTGGGCAGTGAAGGAGATGGAGGAGGCGCCCGCCCCCGGCGCGGACGCCCCGGACGGCATCGCGCCTCTCCTGCGCACCATCGTGGCGAAGGTGCCGCCCCCGCCCG
>DASYQE010000073.1:0-7218 GCA_036005805.1 Candidatus Polarisedimenticolia bacterium
CCGCGGTCCACGAGCTTGGTGACGACGGCCGGATGGATGTCCACGCAGACCGTCCGCACCCACGAGGGCGTCATGTTGCCGACCCCGATGCCGTGCAGCATCGTGCCGAGGATGAGGACGAGATCGGCGCCTCGCAGGAGCGTGGCATAGCGTTCCTGCGCCTGGGTCATGTCCATCAGCGTGTCCGGAAGCGGCCCGTCGTCGCGAATCGAACCGGCGAGCGCCAGGTCCACCTGATGGACGATGCAGTCGTGCATCAGCCCCTTCCTGAGGACGCCGCGCTCGACCGCCGCGCCGAGCGACCCGGCTATCCGGATGGCGTTGATGGCGCGCATGTGGTTGCGATGCCCCTCGTCCACCGGGATGCCGGTGCTCACGTCCACGCCGAGCGAAGTGTTGAAGAGCGCCGCCTCGACGTCGTGCACCCCCAGCGCGTTGCCGGACAGCACCCCCTGGATGTAGCCGCCGCGCACCAGGCGCCCGAGATGCCGCGTCCCGCCGGTGTGCACCACCACCGGCCCCGGCACCGCGATGGTGCGGCCGCGACGCGCCTGGATGGCGCGCATCGCTTCCGCGAGCTGCGCCACCGCCAGCTCGACACGCCGCTCCGACGAGACCTCGTTGTTCATGAAGACGAAGTCCGCCTTCTCCCGCTCGCGGAACGGCGGGAAGACCTGCACGCCGGCGAGCCCGGCGACGACCTGGTCGCCCGCCTTCACGTCGCGCAGCTTGACGCAGCGCGCCCGATCGCCTTCGACCACGATGACCGCGTCCATCCGCTGGTCGGCCACGTCGAGGAAGCGCCCGCCGTGGGAGACGCGGGTGCGGTGGTTGGTGGTCGAGTAGAAATCGTCCGGCACCGTGCCGTCGGCGGTCGAGGGTTTGAGGACGATGGCCCGGCTCTCGTCCACCGGATGGCAGCCGAGCGCGGTCAGGTTCTCGAGGATGCGCTCCAGGCGCTCCGGCTCGGCGGCGCTGACCGTCATCTCGACGCGCGAGAAATCCGACACCGTGCGGCCGATGTCGAAGCGCAGCAGCTCGTAGGTGCCGCCGTTCTCGACCACGATGGCGAGGAACTTCGACATCAGGCCCGAGTCGATGAGGTGGCCTTCGGCGACGAGACGGCGCGACTGGCTCATGGAAGGCGAATGATAACGCCGGCGTCAGTCGGCCCGCACCCGGGCCTGTCCGTCGATGATCTCGAAGGTGAACCGGACGTCGAGGTAGACCGGGATCCGGCTGGAGTCCACGAGGATGGTGTAATCGGGCTTCGAGTCGTGGTCGAGGTCCTGGCCCGGCTCGATGGTCCGGATGGCGGCCGGCACGAAGATCCAGCTCAGCACGGCGTCAAGCGCGGCGGCCCTGAAGTCCGGGTCGTCCTGGGCGGCCGGCAGGGCGAGAGGACTGTCCTGGACCTTCCGGACCGCCCCGTCCGCATCGACCACGAGGCGCAGCACGAGGACGACCGGCCGCTGCAAATCCTGATGCTCGGCCGGGAAGAGCGGCAGCGGGGTGACGATGGGATGGGGCGCGACGAAATCCTGCCCCTCGCGGAGCCGGGGCGAGACGCGGGCCGGGTCCACGAGGTATTCGGCGCTGATCTGCGCCAGGGAGGAGGTGTCGTCGGGCGCGGCCGCCTTCCGATCCGCGACGCTGGCGCATCCCGCGCCCCAGAGCAGAAGCGCGACTGGAAGGAGCGGGCGACCGGGAGACGAGATGCGCATCGCGCCCCTAATCTAGCGGCAACCTCCCGTTCCCCCCACCTTCAGGTGGTGGCCTCTGCGTCGCTTCAGCCGCGCCTGGCCAGGTGGTTCTTCACGGCCAAAAGGACGGTCTTCGGGCGGGGGTACAGGTAGCGCTTGCCGTCGTAGACATCCTGGCCGTCCACGGTGACGCGGAACTCGCCGAGGCCGCCCTTGATCTTCTGCACCCGCCGATCGGGTCCTTCGAGCTGGGCCGCCACCCGGGCGGCGATGAGCCTCTTGGCAAGTCAGGTGTGACAGTAGTGAACTTCGATGGTCGTCATGCCCGGTATTCTAAAGGAGCGAAGTTCATTCCATCCCCTGTCCTATGAACAGGCCCCTCGCGCCACCAAGGAGACGATGGTACGGACGGAGCGACGGGCGGAAAGCCCGGTTCCGGAAGACAGCGGCTCCGGGGCTCCGGCACCGATGACCCGGCAGGACTGGGACAAGGTGCTGGAGGAGCTGCACCCCGTGAGCTTTCGCTGGGCCATCACCTGTTGCCGCGGGGATCGCGAGGAGGCTCGAGACGTGCTGCAGAGCGTGTACGTGGACGTGCTGGATGGGCGGGCCCGGTTCGAGGGGCTGGCCTCCGTCCGGACGTGGCTCTTCGCCGTCATCCGGCGCACCGCCGCCTCGAGTCGGCGCCGCGGCCTCGTGCGCAGCGTGCTGCTGGGTCAGTGGGCGCGGCGACGCCCCGAGCCCGTCGCCCCCGACCCGGCGGAGCGGCTGGAGAAGGCCGAGCGCATCGCCCGCATCCGCGCAGCGATGCAGACGCTCTCCGAGCGCCAGCGCCAGGTGCTCGAGCTCGTCTTCCATCACGACCTCACCATCGAGGAAGCCGCCGGTGTCCTGGGCATCGGCCTGGGCAGCGCCCGCACGCATTACGAGCGCGGCAAGCGGGCCCTTCACGATCGCCTCACGGAGGCGGGTCTGTGACCCGGCGGCCCGAATTCTTCGATGAGGACGAGCGACTGCGCGCCGTCTTCCACGAGATGCACGATGCCGACATTCCGGCGCCGGCGTATGAATCCCCCGACGTCGCGACGGCCGCACCGGCCGCGTCAGCCTCCACTGCGCGGCCGGTGCGAAAGCCATCTTTCGCTGGGCCGGCGGGAAGGCCGGCCATCGCGCGCGCGGCCTGGGCGTTCGCCGCGGCCGCGACCGCGTGCGCGGTGGTCCTGGCGCTGCGCGATGGCGGGCTCGTCCATCCGGCCCGAGACGCGCCCACCGTGACCGGCGAGGACGAGACGGTGCAGCTCGCCGCCTTCCTCACCACCTGGGAGGCGCCCACCGATTTCCTTTTGACCACACCCGGCGCGGAGTTCCTGCAATCGGGTCCCCGCCTCGGCACCGGAACAGAGACGCTGTCGGATGACCCGGGCGATCTCCTGCAGAACGAAACCAACGAGAACGACACGGAGGTGTTCCCATGAAGAAGATTCCCCTCATTGCCGCCCTGGTCGCGACCGCGACCATCGTCACCGCCCAGGCCCGCCCCTGGGGCCGCGAGGGCGGCCCTCCGGGGGGACCCGGCGGGTTCGGCGGGCCGCGCGCCGAGCTGATGGGTGAGCTGTTCTCTCCCGAGCTGGTGATGCGCCACCAGGAGGAGATCGGCCTGAGCGCCGATCAGAAATCGAAGCTGATCAAAGCCACGCAGGACCTGCAGACTGATCTCGTGCCGCTGCAGTTCGAGATGAGCGAGGCGAGCACGAAGCTCCGCGACGCCCTCGCCCAGCCGAGCATCGACGAGCAGAAGGCCGGCGACCTCGCCGACCACCTCATGACGCTCGAAACGAAGATCAAGAAGCGCCACCTGACCACGATGATCAAGGTCAAGAACACCCTCACGGCGGAGCAGCAGGATCGCCTGAAGACCCTGCGCGAGCAGGATCGCGCCGAGCGGCGCGCCCGGCGCGGCGACCGCGGCGGCCCGCCCGACGGCGGCGCCGGCGCCCCGCCGGACGGCGGCGGCGACGATCCGGCTCCGGAACCGGGAAACTAGCAACGCCGCCTCCTCCTCCGCCGCGGGCGCGTCGAGTGGTCCTGTGACGCGACCGCGGCGCATCACGCCCCTGCCGGGCCCGCGGCCAGTCCCGCCCTTGACGTCCCCGCCCTTGACCTCCCCGCGCCGCCGCGGGTACAGTCGCCTCCACTCGACGGTCTAGTGGAGCGTTTCCACTCGACCGTCGAGTGGAGGACACCCCGTGGGAACGCAACCCGTCAAGGACAGGGCCGCTGGACTGGTGCAGGGCACGCTCGACATGCTCATCCTCAAGACGCTGGCGCTCGAGGCGATGCACAGCTACGACATCGGCGCCCGCCTCGCGCGCGTCAGCCAGGGGGTGTTCGTCGTCAACCCGGGGTCGCTCTTCCCCGCCTTCCGGCGACTGGAGCGCTCCGGCCTCATCCGCGGCGAGTGGCGTGACACCGAGAACAACCGCCGCGCCCGCTACTACAGCCTGACCTCGCGCGGCCGCAAGCGCCTCGGCGACGAGACCAAACACTGGCGCCGCCTCTCCGGCGCCATCGCGCGCGTCCTGGAGGCTTGACCATGGACGCTCCCGGCCGGTTCTTCCGCGGGCTGCGCGCGCTCTTCCGGCGCGATCGCGACGAGCGCGAGCTCGATCAGGAGCTGCGCGCCTGGACCGACGCCTCGGCCGCGGCTCATGCGCGCGCCGGGATGGACCCGGACGCCGCGCGGCGCGCCGCGCGCGTCGAGCTGGGATCCGCCGAGGCGGTCAAGGAGCAGGTGCGCGACGTCGGCTGGGAGACGCGGTTCGAGTCGCTCCTGCGCGACCTGCGCTACGGCGCCCGGGTCCTGGCCCGGCACCCCGGCTTCTCCGCCGCGGCCATCCTCACCCTGGCGCTCGGCGTCGGCGCCAACACGGCGCTGTTCAGCGTGGTGAACGCGGTCCTCCTGAAGCCGCTCCCCTATCCGGACGACGACCGCCTGGTGACGCTCGTGGGCACTCATTCCGTCCCCGACGTCGCCGACCTCGCCACGATGTCGTCGTCGTTCACGGCGATGGGGACCCTGGCGCGCTGGGACGCCGACCTCGTCGGCGAAGGCGAGCCGCAGCGGATCTTCGCCGAGCTGGCCGGAGAGGACACCTTCAAGGCGCTCGCGGTCCCGGCGGCGATCGGGCGGACCTTCGACGCCCGTGACGACCAGGCCCGCGCACCGGTCGTGATCCTGAGCGACGGGTTCTGGCGCAGCCATCTCGCCGCCGACCCGGCCGTCGTCGGAAGAAAACTGACGCTCAGCGGCAAGGTGTACGACGTGATCGGCGTGATGCCTCCCGGTTTCCGGACCCCGTTCAACGGATCGGCCGCGCAGCTCTGGGTGCCTTTCCGGTTCGGGTACCCCGAGGCGGCCGAGGCGCGCGGCGCTCACTTCACCAACCCGGTGGCCCGGCTCGCCCCGCATGTCACGCTGGCCGCGGCGCGGGCCGAGCTCGAGCTTTTGGGCCGGCGCCTGGCCGAGGCCCACCCGGACGAAGCGCGCACCTTCGTCCCCCAGCCGCTGCGCGACCGCGTCAGCGGGGAGATCCGCCGGCCGCTCCTGCTGCTGTTCGCGGCGGTTTTGCTCGTCCTGCTCGTCGCCTGCGCCAACTACGCGTCGCTCCTCCTGGCGCGCGGCGCCGGGCGCGGGGCCGAGATGCGCCTGCGCCGGGCGCTGGGCGCCGCACGCGGCCGGCTGGTGCGCCAGCTCGTCACCGAGAGCGCGCTGCTCTCGCTTCTCGGCGGCCTGGCCGGCGCGCTCCTCGCGAGCCTCGGCCTGCGCGTCCTGGCGGCGCTTCGTCCCGAAGGACTGCCGGCGGTCAACCCGATCGTGCTCGACCTCGACGCTCTCGCCTTCGCGCTGCTCGCGTCGTTCGTCACCGGGCTCGTGTTCGGGGTGGCCCCGGCGTGGCAGGCGGCGCGCGGCGGCGAGCGGCCGCCGGCCTCGTCCACGACGAGCGCCGCGACCTCACCTCTGCGGCGCGGCCTCGTGGTCGCGCAGCTGGCGCTGGCGCTGGTCCTCCTGACGGGAGCGGGCCTGCTGATGCGCTCGTTCGCGATCCTGCTCGCCCAGCCGAGCGGCTTCCAGCCGGACGGGGTGCTGACGATGCGACTGCAGCTGCCGGCGGCGCGCTACGACTCGATCCCGTCGCAGCAGGCCTTCCTGTCGCGCCTCGAAGAGGGACTGCGCGACCTGCCGGGCGCCCGCGCGGCCGGGCTGGTCTCCGAGCTGCCCCTCTCCGGCTGGCGGATGATGCACAACATGATCGTCGAGGGGCAGCCCCAGGTTCCCGAAGGCCAGGAGCCGGAGATCTACACGCACGAGGTGAGCCCCGGCTACTTCGCCGCCGCGGGGACGCCGATTCTGCGCGGCCGCGGCATCGCCGTCTCCGATGCGCCGGACGCGCCGCTCGTGGGGGTGGTCAACGAGGCGTTCGTGCGCCGCTTCGCGCCCGACCGCGACCCGATCGGGATGCGGGCGCGCTGGGCCCGCGCCGAGCCGAACGCCTGGATGACCATCGTCGGTGTCGTCGGCGACGCCCGCTTCGAGAGCCTGGGCGAGGAGCAGTCACCGACCATCTACACACCCTTCCTCCAGAAGCAGCAGCCGTGGAAGCGCTGGACCGCCGTCGTCATCCGCTCCGCGGGAGGCGATCCGATGTCCCTCGCGGAGCGGGTCCGGCAGGACGTGCGGCGCCTCGACGCCGCGCTGCCGATCACCGAGGTGCGGCCGATGTCGGCGGTGCTCCTGACGTCGGTGAGCGACCGGCGCTTCAACCTCATCCTGCTGTCGGCCTTCGCCTTTCTGGCGTTCGGCCTGGCGGCGGTCGGCGTCTACGGCGTGCTGGCGCACCTCGTGGCGCAGCGGTCGCGCGAGGTCGGCGTGCGCATGGCGCTCGGCGCCCGGCGGCTCGATGTCCTGTGGCTCATGCTGCGCCAGGGCCTGCCGCTCATCGGCCTCGGCATCGCCGGCGGGACGCTCGCCGCCCTGGCCTCGACGCACCTGATGCGGAGCCTTCTCTACGGCATCGGACCCGGCGATCCCCTGACCTTCGTCGCCGCGGCCGCCTGCCTGGCCCTCGTCGGCGTGCTCGCGAGCCTGATCCCGGCGCAGCGGGCGACGCGCGTCGATCCCTGCATCGCCCTGCGCGCCGAATAGCCTCGCCGCATCGACTCGCGCCGCCGCGCCTCTAGACGGCGTACTGGTTCAGGATGTGCTCGATCTCGGCCGTGGCGAAGTCGTTCAGGCCGATGACCCGGGTCTCGGGACGCAGCGTCGGCGGCACGATGTTGCGGGCGTCATCGCGGCTGTCCACGTCGGCGATGAACCACGCCTTGTGGACGCCGTCCTTGCAGCCCCAGTCGGCGTGCGTCAGGAAGTGCGAACCGGTCTTGAGGAAGATGTCCACGACCCGCGCGCACGGTACCATCCCCGCATCGTGCGGAACCTCGACCAGAAATCTCGCCATGG
>DASYQE010000074.1:0-8474 GCA_036005805.1 Candidatus Polarisedimenticolia bacterium
CAGCCGCAGGGAGCCGTGCCGAAGCCGGGGGCGCGCATCGACGTGCTCAGCGGCATCGGCGATGGGTCGTACCGGGCGACTCCCAGCGTCGTCCCCAAGGGGGCGGCGGTGGGGAACGCGTTCGCGGTCGCCGATGTGCGCACGGACGGCCGTCCCGACCTCGCCGTGCTGGATGCCGCCGCGGGGACCGTCACCATCCTCACCGGCGAGACCAACGGGCAGTTCCAGGAGCGCGACACCATCGCCACCCCTCCCGGCGTGACCGATCTCCTGGCCGCGACCCCGCTGCTGGAGTCGGTCGCCGACTACGACCGGGACGGCGTCCCGAACGTCGTGGACGACTGTCCCACGGTGTACAACCCGCCGCGGTGCACCGTGAAGGATCCGGAGTGCGCGGCGACCATCCCCTGCACCAACGTCACCCTCACGCCGACCGCCTGCGATTTCGCCAACGATCCCACCGTGCTCGACCCGGTGACGCAGCAGTGTGACAGCGACCGGAACGGCATCGGCGACCAGTGCCAGGTCATGGGCATCGGCGACCAGTGCCCCACCGCGCCGCCCGATGTCTGCTGCGCCCTCGATTCCGACTTCGACCTGAAGGCGGACTACGACCAGAACAAGCTCAAGAGGACCAGCACGGGCGAGCTCGATTTCGACGGGGACGGAATCGCCAACGCCGTCGACAAGTGCCCGACGGTCGCCGATCCCACGCAGACCGACACGGACGCAAACGGCGTCGGGGACGCGTGCCAGAAAACCAGCACGGTCGGCGGGTCCCTGGACACCGACAAGGACGGCGTGCCGGATTACGACGTCAACACGCACGCGGTCGACGACTGCCCGCTCATCTACAACCCGGGGCAGGAGGACAACGACCAGGACCACGTCGGCAACGCCTGCGTCGTCGCCTCGGCGCTGGACAATTGCGTCTTGACGCTCAACCCGACCCAGGTCGATCGCGACGGCGACGGCGTCGGGGATGCCTGCTCGGCTCCGGCCCAGGACCTCTTCCTGATCGATTCGGCGCCGGGCGGCGGCATGAACGTCCTTCTGGGGGACAACTCGGGGACCTTCCGGCCCGGTCTCGCGCCCGCGCTTCCGGCCATGTCCGGTCCGACGGCGGTGAGCTCCGGACACTTCACGCTCACCTGCGCTCCGTTTCTGCCGGCCGATTGCAAGCAGCGGCCGGCCTTCGATCTGGCGGTGACCGAAGCCGGGAACACCGGCGCCTCCGGAGACGACTTCGTCGCCGTCTTCCAGGGCAACCCCGTCCCCGGAACCGCCAACGTCACCTTCAGCGCGCTTCCGGCTTTTCCTCTCGCATCCGATCCGACGCAATTGCTGCGCGCCCTGGATCAACCGGTGTGCACCCTGTCCGGAAGCACCACGCCCCTGCTTCGATTCGACCCGGACGGCCGGTCCGACTACCTCCTCGCGCTGACCCCGGGCGACTCCACGCTGAACGTGCTCATTCCCAGCAACCAGAACGTGATCAATTCTTCACTGTCTCCGCTGGTCCGCCCGGTCGCGCACCCGGCTCCCCTCCCCCTCCCGGCCGGTCCCGTGCAGGTGATCCTCGCGGACGTCAACCAGGATCAGAAGCAGGACATCGTCGTGATGTCGTCGAGCGGCGCGACCACGACGATCCGGCCGTTTCTCGGGCTCGGGAACGGGCTCTTCTTCACCGACCCGAAGCTCGACACGACCGGTCTTCCCTTCGCGTCGAAATACCTCGCGAGCGCCAACATCAATCTCAAGAACGACTCGCTCTTTCCGGATCTCCTGCTGTTCGAAACGCGCGACCAGGCGCCGTTCTCCCTGCTGAACACGCTGCCGGAGCGGGCGGACATCGACGAATCGGGGCGCGTGGACGGCTACGACCTGGCGCTTTTGGCGCGGGCCTTCGGCTCGACGCGCGGCGAGGACTTCACCCTCCTGCCCGATGCCACGTTCGCCCGGACGGGCGTTTTCCCCCTGGAAACGATTCTCCGCACGGGGACCCAGGTGCCGGGCCAGGATATCCCCACCGGAGATGCGGCCTGCGACGCGAAATTCGTTCCGGGGGCGGGCGCCTACGGCCTGCCGGTGGACATCAACCTGGATGGGATCGTCGACGGCCTCGATCTGGCGTTCCTGGCGGGCCGCTACGGAACCACCCTCCCCTGAGCGGGGAAAGCTAGTCGTCCGAAGGGTAGAGGTTGTACCAGAAGCAGCCGGTCACGCCCTCCTTCTCGAGGTTGAAATCGGGCGGAAGCGGCGGCAGGGCGCTCGACGCCTTCAGCGCGTCGCTGGCGGCGCGATCGAAGGGGGGCACATCGGACGGCCTCACGATGTCGATGACCGAGATCGTCCCGTCCTTCTCGATGACGAAGTGCTGGCAGGTGACGCCGCGCTGCCCGTTGCGGTACGCCAGCGGCAGCCGGTCGACCCAGTTCTGCCGGATGATGACGTAGATCTTCCGCGCGTAGTCGCCCCACGGGAGCCCCTTCGTGTCGAACGACAGGGTGCCCGCCACCGTTTCGCCGCGCAGCCAGCCCGGATTGTCGAAGTGGAATTTCTCCTCGGTCCCGCCGTGCGGATTGAACGGCGAAGACCCCCCGCGTCCGGGGCCGGACCCCGTCCCTCCCGGACCCTGGCCCGGCGGCCGTCCGCCCCCCTGGCTTCCGGGCGGCAGGCGGCCGGACGACCCCTGGAGCGCGTCGGCCTGATGAGCCTCGTTCGGCGCGATCTTGTCTTCTGATTCCTGGCCCGGCGTCGCGGCGTCCCCGGGCGCGCCTTCCTCCTTGTCGGTCTCGCTGGTCGGCCGGTCCTCGGCGACCTTCGTCTGGCTCTCTGGCCTGGGAGGCTCCGGCTGCTCGCGTCCTTCCTTGATGCGCGGATCGGGACGCACGCGATCGCGCGAGTCCCCCTTGGCGTGCGGGTCGCGGGTGAACTGCTTCGCGTCGGGGGGCGTCGGCGTCTCCTGGCGGGCGCGGCGGTCCCGATCCGACATGATCGTGGCGTTGGGGTTCTTCTGCGGCTGCGCCTCCTCGGGGACCCTCACATAGGCGAACTTGAGGGGGATCGGCGGGATCTTCTCCTTTTCGGCCTCCGGCTTCTTCGTGGCGGAGGGCGAAGGGACCGGAACGGCCGGGACGGCCGCCACCTCGGGAGGAGGGACGGGGGCGTGCGTGCGCAGGAAGCGGGCGATCGGCTCGGGGAGTCCCTCGAGGCCGCGCAGGAACAGGAGCAGCAGCAGGAGGTGCACGACGATCGATGCGCCGATGGCCTCGGCGCGCGACAGCCCGCGGGCGGGAGCCTCCGGCGGCTCGTTGAGGGACAGCATCTCCATCGCGATTCGGGCCTCGGAATTCCCGCGTCAGAGGGCGAGCGCCCGGCTGTGGAACTCGCGCCGCAGCGGGTGGAGGTCGCGATCGCGGTGATGCGGATGGACCCGGTTGGTGAGCAGGACGAGCACCCTTTCCGCCTCGGGATCGATCCACAGGGACGTCCCGGTGAAACCCGTGTGGCCGAACGCCCGCGGCGACAGGTCCGGACCGGCCGAACAGCCTTGAGTCGACGCCAGCTGGAACCCCACGCTCCGGGCCTGGTTCAGACCCGGCGTGAAGTCATGCGAGAAACAGGATCGCTCCTCGTCCTGAAGGCAGGAGGGTCCTTCCTTCAGGAAGTGACGCGCCAGCGACCAGACCGCCCTGGCCGTTCCGAACAGGCCGGCGTTCCCCGCGACGCCGCCGAGGCTCCATGCGTTGTGGTCGTGCACCTCGCCCCAGATGAGATCCCCCCGGAACGCATTGTATCCGTCGGCCGGAGGGCCGGCGAGCGCGCGCTCGTGGGCGTTGCCGGTCTCGGTGGCCGCGATGCGCGCCCGCTCCGCCGGATCCGGCCTGAAGCGGAGATCGCCGATGCCCAGGGGACCGGTCACCTGTTCGCGGAACAGCCGGTCGAGCGAAGCGCCCGACACGCGCTCGAGGGCGAACCCGGTCAAAAGATAGTTCGGACAGGAGTAGGTGACGGCCAGGAGCGGCGGATGGGGACGCGGCGCCGAGGCGATCGCGGCGATCCGCCCGGGCACATCGGCCGCCAGCGCATACAGGGGCATCCAGGCCGGCAGGCCGGAGCGATGCGTCAGCAGATCGAGCAGGGTCAGGGCCGGTCCCGTGTCGCGCGGCCGCCATTCGGGAAGGAGGCGATCGATCCGGTCCTCGAGCTTCAGGAGTCCGTCCGCCTGCAGGCGGACGGCGAGGAGAGCCGTCGCCAGCGGCTTGGTCAGCGAGGCGAGGTCGTAGAGGGTTTCGACCGACGCGGGGAGAGGACGCGGCTCGACGGTGGCGTTCCCGACCGCGCCTTCGAAGAGCACCTGCCGCGCATCCCCGAGCAGCCACGAGGCGCCGGGAAACCAGTCCTCGCCGATCTTCCCGAGGAGCCAGTCGTCCAGGGCACGGGCCCCGACCTGGCCCCGGCTCATGCGGGATCGGCGGCCGCGACGGCCGCCTGCTCGCGGATGCGCTCGAGCACGCGGTGCGCCGCGCGCAGCGCCAGCAGTCCCTCTTCTCCGGTGACGATCGGCGCCTCCTCGCCGCGCGCGCGCGCCGCGAAGATCCGCAGCTCCACCGCGAGCGGCTCCTCCACCTCGGCGGGCAGCCCCTCGCGGAGGATCTCCGGCGGCCGTCCCGCCTCGGAGCGGACCCGGTAGCGCCACCCCTCCTGGCGGGCGCAGTCCACCGAGACGTAGGCGTCGTCCTCGAACAGCCGGAGCTTGCGCACCCTCTCGGCGCTGATCCGGCTGGCGGTGAGGTTGGCGACGCAGCCTCCCTCGAACGACAGCCTGGCGTTGGCGATGTCGATCTTGTCGGTCAGGGCGCGCACGCCGATGGCCTCGACCGAAAGGAGCGGCCGCCGCACCAGGGCCTGCACGACGTCGAGGTCGTGGATCATCAGGTCGAGCACCACGTCGATGTCGGTGCTGCGCGCGCTGAACACGCCCAGGCGGTGCGCCTCGATGAAGCGCGGCCGGCGGACCCGCTCGAGAAGCGACCGCACGACCGGGTTGAAGCGCTCGGTGTGGCCGACCGCGAGCACGCGAGAGCACTCCCGCGCCTCGGCCACGAGCCGCTCCGCCTCCGGGAGCGTCGCGGTCATGGGCTTCTCGACGAGGACGTGCCAGCCGCGGGCGAGACAACGCGAGGCGAGGGCCGCGTGGTCCACGGTCGGCGCGGCAATGGTGACCGCGTGCAGGTCGTCGGGGAGGTCCGCCGGGCCGGCCACGGCGGCGGCGCCGTGCCGCTGCGCCACGTCGCGCGCCCGCTCCAGGAGCCGGTCGGCCACCGCCACGAGTTGCACGCCGGGCAGTGCGGCGAGGATGCGGGCGTGGTGTTGTCCCAGGCTCCCGACCCCGATGACCGCCACGCGCAGCGGGGCGGACGGGATCAGCGGATCACCCCGCGCTCGCTCCCGGCGATGAAATCGGCGAGGAGCCGGACCTCCTCGACCCCGCCGATCTCGGAGCGGACGCGCTGCAGCGCCTCCTCCTGCGACAGGTGGGCCCGGAACAGCAGGCGGTAGGCCTGCTTGAGCGCCTGGATGGTCGCCGCGGGGATGCCCTTGCGCTCGAGGCCGATCACGTTGATGCCGTACGCGCGGGCCCGGTTGCCGACCGTCAGGACGTACGGCGCGGCGTCCTGCGTCAGCACCGAGTAGCCGCCGATGTAGGCCTGGCGGCCGACACGGCAGAACTGGTGCACCCCGGAGAAGGCGCCGATGGTCGCGCCGTCCTCGACCGTGACGTGGCCCGCGAGGGTCGCCGCGTTGGCGAAGATGACGTGGCTCCCCACGTGGCAGTCGTGGGCGACGTGGGTGCCGGCCATGAGCAGGTTGTCGGACCCGAGCCGCGTGACCCCGCCACCGCCGACCGTGCCGCGGTGCACCGTCACGCTCTCACGGAACATGTTGCGGTCGCCGATCTCGAGCGTGGTGGGCTCGCCCTTGAACTTGAGGTCCTGGGGCTCCATGCCGACGCAGGCGAACGGAAAGAGCCGGTTCTGCTCGCCGATCGTCGTCGGCCCTTCGACCACGACGTGCGCGTGCAGCACCGTCCCCGCCCCGATGCGCACGCCGGCCCCGACGACGCAGAACGGACCGACGACGACATCCGGAGCGAGGGCCGCCCCCGGGTCGACCTGGGCGGAGGGATGAACCCGCGCCGACGGGCTCATGGCGCGCTCCCGGCGGGGCTGGTCGGCCGATCCACCAGGCTCGACAGCAGCTGGGCCTCGGCCACGAGCGTCGAGCCGACGTAGGCCTCGCCGCGCAGGAGCGCCGAGCGGGAGCGCAGCTTCAGGACCTCCACCTCGAAGCGCAGCTGATCGCCGGGGACGACCGGCCGGCGGAACCGCGCCTGGTCGATGCCGGCGAAATAGACCAGCTTGCTGTCCCGGTCGGGGACGGCGCGCAGGAGCAGCACCGCCCCCACCTGCGCCATCGCCTCGACGATGAGCACGCCCGGCATCACCGGCGCGCCCGGAAAATGACCGGTGAAGAACGGCTCGTTGTACGTCACGTTCTTGATTCCGACGCAGCGCTTCCCCTCCTCCATCGACAGGATGCGGTCGACGAGCAGGAACGGAGAGCGGTGCGGGAGGACGGAGAGAATGCCCTGGATGTCGAGGATCGTGCCCCCCTGCTGCTCCATGCTGCGGTCCTCCTTCATCGGCGCCGGCCCGCCCGGCGCGTCCCCTTCCCGCGGTCGGCTCCGGCGCGCCGCGGGCGCGCGGGGCCCGCGGAGGCCTCCGCGTCGTTCTTCCCTTCGAGGCGCTGCAGGCGCCGGAGCACGTCCGGCAGCCGCCGCAGCGCCGCCTGCGCCCTCTTCCACTCGCGATGATCCACGGCCGGGTGCCCGACCACGAAGGCCCCGTCGGCGACGTCGGCGAGCGCCGCCGACTTCGCGCCGACGATGGCGCGCGCGCCGACGCGCAGGTGCCCCGCGACGCCCGCCTGTCCCGCCAGGATGGCCCCCGGCCCGAGCGTCGTGCTGCCGGCGATCCCGGACTGGGCCACGAGCACGGAACCCGGCCCGATCCGCACGTTGTGGGCGATCTGGACGAGGTTGTCGATGCGGCTGCCCTGTCCGATGACGGTGCTGCCGAAGGTGGCGCGGTCGATGGTCGTTCCGGCGCCGATCTCCACGTCGTCCTCGACGCGCACGATGCCGACCTGCGGAATCTTCGCGCGTCCCCCCGCGTCCTCGCCGAAGCCGAAGCCGTCGCTGCCGATCACCGTTCCCGCGTGGATCAGGACCCGGTCCCCGATGACGCAGCCCGCGTAGACGACGACGCCGGGATGGAGCACGGTGTCGGCGCCGATCGCCGCGCCCTCCCCGACCACCGCACCCGGCAGCAGGGCCGCCCGGTCGCCGATCGAGGCCATCGCGCCGATGACCGCGAACGGACCGACGGACACGTCGCGCCCGAGGCGCGCCGAGGCGTCCACCGCGGCGAGCGGGTGGACGCCCGGGCGGGGCGGCTGCTTCGGGTGGAAGAGGCCGATGACCGCCGCGAGCGCCGTGTAGGGCTGCTCCACGAGGAGCAGGTCACGACCCGCCACCTCCTCCCCGCGTCGCACCAGGAGCGCGGCGGCATTGCTTCGGGCCGCCGCGTCGCGATAGCGCGGATGGGCGAGGAAGCTGAGATCGTCCGGTCCGGCGCTGTCGAGGGGCTGCACGCCGGCGATGGCGCGCGACGGGTCGCCGCGCACCTCGCCCCCGACACGCGCCGCGATCTCGGAGAGCGAGTAGCGGGGCACGCGCGATCAGTTCTTCGGCGGCTCCTTGCCCGCGTCCGGCTTCTTCGCCGGACCGGGGGGCACCGCCGTGGGCTTGTGCATCTCGTTGAACTTCGCGATGAGGTCCTGGCTGATGTCGATCCCGTTGGCGCTGTAGTCCACGACGCCGCGGTTCAGGATCAGGGCGTACCCCTTCTCCTTCCCGTAGGCGTCGAGGGTCTTCATGATCATTTCCTGGAAGCGGCTCTGGGTCTCGCCGAGCTGGTACTTCATCTCCTTGGTCGCGTCCTCGTTGAGGCGCTCGAGTTCGGTCTGCTTGGCGAGGACGTCCTTCTTCATCTCGTTGATCTTGTCCTCGCTCAGGCTCTGCTGCTGCTGCCGGATGCGGGACTTGAGCGCCTCCATCTCCTCCTGCTTCTTATCGATCTGCGCCTGCAGACGGTCGCGGGCGGCGGAGAGGTCCTGGTTGATCTTCTTCCCGACCTCGGTCTGCTTCCAGAGCACCTCGGGGTCGAACACCCCGATCTTGCCGTTCTCTGCTGCCTGCGCGCCCGCGACGGTCGGGCTGAGGAGAGCCAGGGCCAGAGCGATCGGGAGGATGAAGCGTGACATCGCGATTCTCCTTGAGGGTACGAATTCGGGCCGGTGACTATACCACACGGGACGCGGCCCGTCCGGCGGCGCGTTCCCGCCGC
>DASYQE010000075.1:0-7813 GCA_036005805.1 Candidatus Polarisedimenticolia bacterium
CCGCGTTGCTCATGAAGATGCCCGGATAGAGCGGGCAGTTGCCGTCGTTCGCGCCCGTGCCCGTGCTGTTGTTCGGGATGACGATGGCGGCCGGGTTGCAGCCTGGATCGTCGGTCGGGAACCGTGGTCGGGCGGCCGAGCCGTCCGGGAAGGTAATCGGCAGCTTCCCGCTCGGTGTCACGTCGCCCATGAGCACATCGGACGTCGCGACTCCGCCGGCGACGCCCGGGTACCACATCTCGAGCACCGATTTCACGCTCGCAACCCACGGCATGTAGACGGCGTCGCCGGTGTTCAGCACCACGACGACATTGGGGTTCACGGCCGTGACGGCGGAGATCAGCGCGTCCTGCCAGCCGGGGAGCTGCAGGCCGACGTTCTGGTCGTTCCCGCCACGGTCCGAGCCCTCGGTGCCGTCGTCGTAAGCGAAGATCACGACCTTCTTGGCCGACGACGCCGCGGCTACGGCCGCCGCGATCGAGCGCGACTGCCAGTCGGGCGGCACCCACTCGAAGCGCACGGAGAGCGGGTCGGTCGCGTTTCCGTAGGCCCGCAGGTCGAGGTCGTGCGTCTCACCCGCAGCGAAGGTTGAGGTGAACGCCGCCTGCTGCAGCTCGAGGCCGTCGTGCGACTTGGCCGTCTGCGCCAGCCCGTCCCACGCGGCGATCGACGACCCGCCGATGCCGCCCGCGGCGACGCCGTAGGCGCCCATGTTGATCCGGCGCTGCGGCGTCGCGAGGCCGTCGACGAAGAGCTGGGCGCTGCTCTGGTTCTTGACGAAGACCTTGAGCTGCCACGAGTTGGACCCGGCCGGTGCCGGCGGAACGGTGAAGTGCGTCGTCCAGCGCCAGGCGGTCCCTGCCGGCAGAGTGCTGGTCTGCGTCGTGTACTCGACCGTCGGGTCGACCTGGTCCGGCGCGCACGTGCCGGCGCACGGCCCGGGCTCCGAGCCGGACGGCGGCAACGTCGTCGAGACCTGCTGTCGCAGCCAGCCGCTCTGGCCGGCGAACCCCGCGTCGCCCGGCGGCAGGCCGCCCGGAAGGACCGACGTCCCCGCGGGAACGGTCGTCGCCGACGAGGGGACGACCTCGCCGTCGAGGTCGTATCCCTGGACGTAGTTGACCGTCCCGCTGCCCGCCGCGGCGCGCAACGCGGTCAGCGAGTTGGTGATCGGCTCGAACGGCGTCACGTGGGCGCTGCCGCCGCCGCCGACGTACGTCGCGGTCGCGGTCGGGCCCATCACGACGACGCCGTTTCCGGCGAAGTCGGAGGGCCGCAGCGGCAACGCACCGCCGTCGTTCTTCAGCAGCGTCGCACTCTCTTCGGCGACGTTCTTCGCGACCGCGAAATCGGGAGCCATCAACTGCTGGAGGTCGGGACGCGCGGGCACGAAGGGCGTGCAGTTCGCCGCCGCCGCAGTGCAGCCGCCGCTCATCGAGCCGTATGGCGTCCCCTCGAGCAGCCGCGCGCGGTTCATCGAGGTGAGGATGTGGAAGACGGCGTTGTCGAGCGCCGCGGCCCACTGGGCGCCGCTGACCGCCGGAATCGGCGGATAGTTGCCGTTCACCGGGATCGCGCCAGTCCCGTTCAGCACCGCCTCGGTCAGCGTGTGACCGGTACCGGCGTGCTTTGCGGAAAGCTGGCGCCGGCGGCGAAGACGTTGGCGTTGAACGGCGGGTCGGCCAGGTTGCCCGGGTTCGGCTCGTCCCTGATCCCGGCGACGTTCCCGTTCGGCATCGCGGAGTCGACGCCGTAGAGGAGGTCGCTGAGCCGGTGGACGGCGCCGAAATCGGTGAGGATCCAGCCCCTGAAGCCGAGCTCGCCGCGCGCAATCGTGTTGAGCAGGAGGTTGTTGCCGCACGAGTACGTGTCGAGGCCGGTATCGGACTGGCTGATGCGGCTGTAGGCGCACATGATCGCCCCGGCGTGGCCTCTCTGGATGCCCTTCTCGAAGGCCTGCAGCTCGAGCTCGTGGAGCATCCGCTCGTCGAGCTTGATCGCCGTGTTCGTCCGTGAGTTCTCGAAGTCGTTCATCGCCAGGTGCTTGAGCGTCACGATCAGCCCCTGGCTCTGGACGCCACGCGTCTCGGGGGCGACGAGCTCGCCCGCTAGGAACGGATCCTCGCCGAGCGTCTCGAAGTTACGGCCGGCGGTGACGAACGCGACCTGGTTGATCATCGGCGCGTAGAGGACGTCCTGGTTCGTCGCCCGGCCCTCGCGGCCGATCACGACCCCGTAGTCCTTGGCGGCGGATCGGTCGAACGTGGCCGTGAGGCCGACTGGCGCAGGCAACCCCGTCTCCTGGTGACTCAAGCGGATGCCCGCGGGCCCGTCCGTCTGTCGCAGCGGTGGGATGCCGAGGCTCTTGATCCCGTTGTTGATCCCCGCCTGGCCGACGCAGCCGGCGACCAGCGCTTCGCCCGTCGCGCCGGGGTTGATCACCGGAAACGCGTCCGGCTGCCCGGTGTTCCCGCAGCCGAACTGTGGGTCGTTCGACTCCGGCTGGCCGTGGACGAAGCCCACCTTCTGGGCGAGGGTCAGGTCGGCGACGAGCTGGTGGAGGTTGGCTTCGGTCAGCGTGCCGCAGGCCGGCCCGATGGGCGGGCCGCCAAAGCATGTTGCAGTGTGTCCGGAGTGCGCAGGCGCGCCTCCGGCGGACGCAAGGACGATTGTGGCGGCGCAGGCGAGCGCCATCGCCGCGCCGAGCACGAAACGGCCGCGGACGAGTCCGGACATGGTCAACCCCCTTCTACTAACGGCGGCTCTACGTGCGTATCAATAGCCGCGGTGATCGGCTTTCAAACGGCTGCGAGAGGCGCCGGCGCAGCGGGACCCGCGCTAGGGTTCCGCGGCTGCGGCCGGCCAGCAACCGAGGAGGGGAGGAAGCGAATGCGCTTCGGCAAAGGATTGATCGTCGCAATCGCCGCCGCCGTGGCGGTGGCGCTCGCCGGAGGTGGCTCGGCGGGCGCGGGCAACGGCTCGAAGCCGCCGGATCTGCAGTTCCTGGGGCAGGCGATCTTCCCGACCGGGACGAGGTTCGCCGGCACGACCGTCGGCGGCCTCTCGAGCATCACATACGACGCCGCCCGCGGGGTCTTCTACACCCTGTCGGACGACCAGAGCCAGTTCAACCCGGCGCGGTTCTACACCCTGCGAATCGATCTCTCCGACGGCCACCTCGACAACGGCGACGTCGGGTTCCTCGGCGTGACGACCCTGCTCGCACCGGATGGGCAGCCGTACGCGCCGTTCAGCCTCGATCCGGAGGGCTTGACGCTGACGAAGAGCGGCGAGCTCGTGGTGACGTCGGAGGGCTTCGCGAACCGCGGCATCGGGGCGTGGGTGCGGCGGTACGCGCTCGACGGCACGTTCCTCAGCGACCTGCCCGTTCCGGCGGCGTTCGCGCCGACGAGCCCGACACACGGCATTCGGCAGAACCTCGCCTTCGAGGCGGCGGCGGTCGCGCCGAACGGGCGCCACCTGTTCGTGGGGATGGAGAACGCGCTCGTCCAGGACGGCCCTGCGGCGTCGCTCTCGAGCGGCAGCCCGTCGCGGATCCTCCGTTACAACCTGGCGACCGGCCGCCTCGAGCGGCAGTACGTGTACGTCACCGACCCGATCGCCGAGCCACCCGTCCCGCCGACCCAGTTCGCGGTCAACGGCCTCGTCGAGCTGCTTCCGTTCAACAACGAGTTCGGTCTTTCGATGGAGCGCTCGTTCTCCGTCGGCGCGCCCGGAACGGGCAACACGATCAAGCTCTACTCCGTCGCCTTCCCGGGCGCGACCGACGTGGATGGCGCAGACAGCATCGCGGGGCTCGGAAGCATCCGGCCGGTCCGCAAGACGCTGCTGCTCGACCTGCGGACGCTCGGGATCCCGCTCGACAACGTCGAGGGGATGACGATCGGCCCCACCCTGCCCGACGGCCGCCGCTCGCTCGTTCTCGTCAGCGACAACAACTTCGCGGCAAGCCAGTTCACGCAGTTCCTGCTGTTCGCGCTCGATTGACGGTCCGTTCGCCCGGGCCGGGCGACGAGCCCGGCCCGGGCGCGGTCGGCGGCTCGACGCACGCTCGTCGCGATCCGCCGTGCGCCGCGCCGTTGGGTCCGTGCGGCGCGGCCGCGCGGCGCCTGACCCTCGGGCAGTGATGGAGGTGAGGCTCGTTTTTCGCGCAGGGCCAATTGAACGCCCCGAGCCGTCTGGTCTGGCCGGCTCCAGCGCCTCGATCCGCCCCGAGGATCGCAAACCGCGGCCGGACGAGCCAGTGTCTGTGGACGAAAAGTCACACTTTCGTTGCACTAGCCATGGCCCGCCATGCCGGTTCGTGGGGACAGTCCCCGCGCCCGACGTCCGCCGCTCACTCGTTCTCGTCAGCGACAACAACTTCGCGGCAAGCCAGTTCACGCAGTTCCTGTTGTTCGCGCTGGACTGACGGCGCCTCGCCGGGCCGGGCACCAGCCCGGCCCGGCAGAAGCTCCTAGGCTTATCGCGTCACGGTGATCGTGTCGACGTCTGTGGTCGTGCCGCGCACCAGCGGGGTCGTCAGGTCGGTCCTCGCGGTGCCTACGCCCTGGAAGACGCCCTTGAGTTCGTAGCTGTAGCTGAGCGAGCCGCCGGGCGCTCCCGGGGTGCTGGTCACCCGCAGGTCTTCAGTGGGCGGCGTCTCGGAGGAGGTCGGCGCGATCTGGTCGCCGGCCGAGCCATCGCTGTTCTCGGCGCCGACCGTCAAGCCGAATCCGGCCGGTGGGGCCGCCGGGAGGTTGACCGGGTCGTAGGCGAAGGTGATGTCCTCGGTGCCGTTGAGGCCGATCCAGGCCTGGAAGACGCGCTGGCTGGTCGTCCCGAAGATGTTCAGGCGTGACTCGATCACGAGCCAGTCGCTGACGCCGTCCGTGAGGGTGGCGACGAAGATTCCCGGTGCGCCAGTGCCGTCGAGGTCGGTCCAGAACGGCGCCAACACGCCGTTGGGCCGTGCCGGATCCGGCAGGGTCTGGGGCACGAAGTTGACGTCCTGCCCGGTTGCGCCCCCGGCGACCAGGTAGCCGTCCGACACGACGCCGAGCTGGGTGAAGGTCTGCCCGGCGAAGATGAACGCGGGCACGTTGAAGTTGAGCGCCTCCTCGTCTCCGATTGCGATTGGGGTGACCCCGAAAGCGTCAAGCGGCATGTAGCCGAACAGGGATCCCGGCGCAATCGCCGGCGCGTCCGGCTTCCGCCCGGCCAGGGTCGCCGACGCCGTCACCTTGTGATCGTTGACCTTGGTCGCACCGGTCGCCTGCGTCACCGCGAGGTTCTGGCTCGTCGTGCTGACGGTGCTTACGTCGGCCGGCGACAGGGAGTTGTTCTGCACCGTCACGTCGCAGGTCGACCGATCGACGTTGACCTTGATCGTGCTCGGGTTGCAGCTCTGGGAAAGAGTCACGACGCCCTGACGCTTGAAGAACGCGACCGGCAGATGCAGGTCGCGCGGACCGTTTTGCTGATCGAGGTCGATCCGGCCGAAGTACTGGCCCTGCGGTGCGGAGGCGGCGGAGATGGTGATGTTGAGGGTGATCTGGCCGCCCGACTGGATTGCGAACTGGCTTGGGTTGACCGAGATCGAAGTTCCCGCCGGCGAGGCGGTGCTGACCCTGTAGGCCAGCGTGTTGGCGGTGACGTTCGTGGCCGTCCTGGTGGTGGAGATCACGCCCGGCAGGCTCGGAGCATTCACGGACGGAGTGTTGAGGTCGATCCGGTCGAGCGGCGTGGCCGCGCCGGCCGCGTAGTCGGCCGCAGTCTCGTCGAACGTCAGGCCCGGGTCGCCGGCATTGGTCAGATCGACGCGGCCGCCGCCGACGTCGAACGGGTCAGCCGGGGTACTCCCGTCCTCCTTGGTCACGCCGGCGGTCTTGGCAGTGGTCTCCAATGCCGACTTGATCTGACCGGCTGACCAGCTGGGATGCAAGGCGGCCACGAGTGCGGCCGAGCCGGCGAGGTGCGGTGACGACATCGACGTGCCGGCGATGGCCTGGAAGAGGTTTCCGGGTGGGCCGAGGACCGGCTCGGCCGGGTTCGGGGTCGGCGTGTTGCCGGCGAGGATCTGGAGGCCCGGTGCGCTGATGTCAGGCTTGACCCAGTCACTGCCGGGGCCGCGGGACGAGAAGTAGGCGACCCGGTCACCCTGCCAGCTGGTCTTCGTGCCCTGCGGGAAGGATGCCGTGGCGCCCGGGTAGGCGGCCAGGAAGTTCAGCAGCTGCTGGCTCTCCGGCTGGTCGATGTGAACGGTCGGCAGCCAGTGGTTGTCGGTCATCACGTCCAGCGGCTGGGCGTTGTACAGGATCATCCCGGCGGCCCCGCCCTGGAAGACGTTGAAGCCCCGCAGGACCCGATTCGGGCCACGCTCGCAGGCGACGATCTTGCCGGTGAACATGCCCGGGGGCGCCGGTGCATCACAGCCGACGTTCGAGTACGGCGGATCGGATCCCTTGACAACCGGCAGGGGGCTGGTGATGCCCGACGTGATGGTCGCACCGGACACCTGCAGGCTCGCCCCACCGCCACTGAGGCTGATCGTGGACCGGAACGTGCGGGTTTGTGTGGACGCGGCGACCGAGAGCACCCAGGGAGAGTTGTGGTTGACGGTGGCGGCGCCCGGGCCGTCGTTCCCCGCGCTCGTCGAGACGACGATCCCCGCCGCATAGGCGTCGAGGAAGGCCAACTCGACCGCGTCCGTGTATGGGTCGGTGCCGCCGGAGATCGAGAAGTTGATCGCCCGGACGCCGTCCAGGATGGCCTGGCCAACCGCCTCCGTAGAGTCAGATGCGAAGCAGCCCTGCGTGCCGCACACCTTGTAGACGGCGACGTAGGCGCCCGGCGCGATCCCGTGGATGGCGCCGCGATCGATCCCCAACGGGTTGGCGTGCGCGACAGGGCCGCCGGCGGCGGTGGTCGAGGTGTGCGTGCCGTGGCCGTCGGAGTCACGCGCGCTGGTCGGGTAAGGCTCGTCGCCCAAGACCGCGTTGTACGTGTCCAGGAACGGCTGGCCCGAGATGAGCTTGTGCTGACACACGAACGGGTCGTTCGCCGGCGTCAGCGGGTTGTCGCCGAAATTGCAGGTTCGCGGCGTGCCATCGGCCTTGGGCGGCGGCGCCGGCAGGTTGCCGTGGTCCACGTAGGACGGGTGCTCCGGCCATGAACCGGTGTCGAGCACCCCGACGATCACCCCCTTGCCGGCGTCGGCAGCAGTTTGTCCAAGCTGGCCGTAGATCGTCGGCGCGCCGATGAAGTCCGGGCTGGAGTCGGTCAGCGGCTGCTCGAGCCGGTCACGCTGCACCGCGACGACGCCGGGGAGCTTGAGCAGCTCCGCCACCTGGTTGCTTGGCAGGGTCAGCGCGACGCCACCGTAGGCGACGCGCAGCCACGCTCGGGCACTTGCGTCAGGGATGCGCGCCTGCAACGAGTCGCGGAAGCGCTGCTCGACGCCCCGCACGAAGCCCTCGTACCGGCGCGCCGCGTCGCTCTTGAGATTCAGTCCCTTGCCGGTTACGGCCGGGCTGGTGGCGGGGAGCCCGCTGATCTGACCGGCGTAGGCGGCCAGTGGGTCGTAGTCGAGCTTGACGATGACGTGGATCGGCTTCGTCGACCGCCGCCCGAGCAGGCTCTCGTCGGTCCGCGCCAGGCGGCCGCTCGCCGACTTCGCGCCCTCCACGCGGCTGACGGGTGAAAGTGTTGTTGCCGTGAGCGTTGGTTGGACGGCCGGCGTCGGCCCCGTCCCGGCGCCCGCACCTGCGGCGAGCGCCGCCGCCGCAACTGCCAATACTGCAACGGCGATGAA
>DASYQE010000076.1:0-3787 GCA_036005805.1 Candidatus Polarisedimenticolia bacterium
CGCCAGGCGATGGCGCGCCGCGAGGTTCCCGGGCTCGACCCGCAGCATGCTGCGATACACCTCGATGGCCCGATCGGGGAGCCCCTGCTTGACGTACAGCTCGGCGAGCGTGTTCGTCTCGAGAGCGTCGCGCTTCGCGGCACCGGCGCCGGCAGCGGATGCGGCCGGTGCGGGCGCTGCCGCGGGAGCGGCAGGAGCGGACGCCGCCGTCTCCATCCTCGCAGTCGGCGCCGGCGGAGCGGGAGTCGGCATGCTGACAACAGGGCTCGGAGCCATCGGCGCAGTCGCGATCGGTCGCGGCGGCGCCGCCGGCTCGGACAACACCGGCTTCGTTGCCATCGGCGCCGGTGCCGCCGGCTTCGCCGCCATCGGCGCGGGCGTCACGGCCGGGGACGGCATCGCGGCTGCCACCTTCGGGGCAGATGCCGGTGTCGGGCTCGGCGGACGCGCCGCCTCGATGGCTCTGTCGATTTGAGCCGTCGACAGCCCCGGGGCCACGGCTGGCGCAGGAGCAGCGGGTTGCGCCGGAGTCGTCGCGGCCGCGGTCGCAGCGGCCACATGGGCCGGCGCCTCCGGGTGCGTGCCCGCCATCGGCGCCGGGGATCGCGGCGATCCGAGGTCTTCGGGGAGATAGTCCGGCTGCGGATCGGCTTCGTCTTCGAGAGCCGTCGGCGCGGCCGCCTTCAGAGCAGGCGGAGGAGGAGCGTCCGCCGTCTCGGGCGAGGACTCGGCGCGCACGATCTCGGCGAGCAGCGGCTCGATCTCCCGGTCGCGCGGGTAGTGCTCGAGCAGGGTCCGGCAGGTGGCGGCCGCCCCGGCGAGATCGCCGAGGAGCCGCTGCGACTCCACCAGGAACTTGCCGGCGAGATGGTGCGACGGCTGGCGCTGGAACACCTCGTGGAGGGTGGTGCGCGCCTCCTCCGGCTGGGCGTTCTCGAGATAGGCTCGCCCCAGGGTGACGCGGACGGCGTCGAGTCCGGGGTGCTTGCCGAGCGCCTCGATCGAGAGCGCGATCGCTTCTTTCAGGCGCCCATGGCGGCGGTGCTCTTCCGCCCGCTGAAGATAGGCGCGCGGGTCCCTCGGCATCATCTCTCCATCAGCCCTGCTGCCGGACCAACCCGACGCCCTCTCCGCGCTAACTCATTGAGAACACAGCATGAAATGCGGGCCGGACGGGCGACGGCGGTGATTATATCCGAAAGGCCCGAAAAGCGACGCCCCCGGGGGACCGGGGGCGTCGAAGGAAAAGCCTGCCATGCGAACGACGGCGATCAGGGAATGAAGGTGACCGCCGCGTCCGCGCTGAAGTTGACCGGGTTGTCGTTGGAGTCACGGCCCTCGAAGTCGATATGGGCCACGACCGTCGTCCCCGCCCCGGGCTTGCTGCCGTTCGGGACCAGGATGACGTCGGCCGAGCAGGTGCCGCCGGCCGGGCAGAAGCCGGTCGAGACCGGCCCGCTGATCGGCGCGATGACCGCCGGCTCGAACGACACGCTGTAGCTCGTGAGCGTGAGGTCGTGCCAGAAGGAATCGGCGCTGAGGCCCGGACCCCCGTTGTTGCGCGGGTGCAGGGTGTAGGTGACCGTCGCGGTGGTGTCGGTGGCGGCGGAGACGCTGGTGCCGGCCGTGGTGACGCTGTTCACCAGGACCACGTTCTCCGCCTGGCCAGGATCGTCGTGCTCGTTGCACGCGAGCCCGGTGGCCAGGATCGCCGTGACTGCGAGGAGCGCGGCGAGCCGGGTCAGGTTGAGATCGGTCCTCATGAGTTCTCCTCCGCTTCCGCCTTCTTGCTGATGCGCGGCGTGATGAAGATCAGGAGTTCGGTGTTCTTCCGGTTGATCGACTTGCTGCGGAACAGCCAGCCGAGCCCGGGGATGCGCTGCAGCCCGGGGACGCCGGCCTGGGTGACCGAGTCGTTGAGCTTGAAGATGCCGCCGATGACCGCGGTGCCGCCGTCTTTCACCAGCACCTGCGTCTGGGCGCGCTCCGTCAGGATCGGCGGGACGTCGCCGACGCGGTTGACGAAGTCGGGCGAGGAGTTGTCCACCTTCAGGTCCATGATGACCGTCCCCTCGCGGGTGATCTGCGGCGTGACCTCGAGCTTCAAGGACGCCGAGATGAACTCGACGTTGATCTGCGTGGCCGTGGTGCTGACCACCGGGATCTGCGTGCCCTGCTCGATGGTCGCCTTCTGGTTGTTCTGCGTCGCGATGCGCGGCGACGACAGGACCTTCACGTCGCCGTTCAGCTCGAAGGCGTCGAGCGTGGCGTTGAGGCGGAAGGTGTCGAGGACGTTGCCGAACGACACGCCCAGCTTGCCGGCGCTGGCCGGGGCGGGGGTGTTGACGTCCCAGTCGACCGTCCCGGTGTGCGGGAACGCCCACGGCAGCTGCGTGCCGTGCGCGTTGTCGGCGATGGCGTGCGCCCCCCAGGTGATGCCCAGGTCGCGCTCGAACTCGCGGTCGGTCTCGACGATGCGCGCCTCGATGGTGACCTGGGGCGTCTGCTCGTCGAGGTTGTCGATGAGCCGCGAGATCGGCTCCTGGCGGTCCTGGAGGTCGGTGATGATCAGGGTGTTGGTCCGATCATCCATGATGACGTCGCCGCGCTTCGACATGATCTTCTTGATGATCGGCACCACGTCCTTCGACTTGGCGTAGGAGAGCTTGCGGGTGAAGGTCACCGGCTCCTGCTCCAGCTCCTGCGCCTCGATGAGGGACTTGCGGGCCGCCGCCTCCGACGCGAGCTTCTGCGTGCTGGCGATGCGGATGACGTTGTTCTCGAAGACCTTGTCCAGCCCGTTGTTCTTCAGGATGATGTCGAGCGCCTGATCCTCCGGGACGTTCTCGAGCACGATGGTCAGGCTGCCGGAGACCGCCGGGTCGAGGACGATGTTGTAGCCGGTCAGCTCGTGGAACAGGCGGAACACGTCCTTCAGGTCGGCGTCCTTGAAGTTGAAGGAGACCTTCTTGCCGGTGTACTTCGGGCCGGTGTCGCTGATGGTCTTCGGCTCGAACCTCTGGGCCAGGACGAGGGTCTCGCCCCCACGCGCTTCCTTGCGCTGCATGGACGGCTTGAACTGGACCTCCTTCGGCTTCGCCTCGACCTTCACGTCCCCCTGAGCGAGCAGCGGGTTCGGGGCCGGCTTCTCGGGTTCCGGCAGCGGCGCCGCGTCGTCGGTTCCCGGCAGTGCGGCCGGACCGGCCTGCGGCTCCTCGACGGGCTCGATCACCTTGGCGGCGCCGGCGGGACCGGAGGTCTCCGTGACCGTGGGCGCAGGAGTCTCGGCCGCCAGCGGCGCGGCGAGCTGCGTCGGCGCGTTCTCGGACGCGCGGCGGGCCGCCATCTCCGAGAACTCGACCGCGATGCCGTTCTGCGTCGGCTCGACCGCGTACGCCTTCGGGGCCTTCAGGTCGAAGACCACGCGGGCGACCGGCTGGGGCTTCGTGGCGAACTGGGCCACCCGGACCCGCGTCAGCACGTCCGATGACACGCTGGTCGTCTTCTGGTCGTTCGGGGTCTTGTCCATCACGCCGACGAGATCCACGACCAGGCGCGGCGGGTTGGCCAGCTCGAAGTGCTCTTCGCGCACCGCCCCGTCCGCCTTCAGGAGGACGCGCGGCTCCGCCCCGCCCGCCTCGGTGGCGACGCCGACGAGACTATGGGCCACGGGGCCCTTCGGCTCCGGACCGCGGACCACGTTGGGCTGCGCACCCGCCGGCGTCTTCGATGCCGACTTGTCGGGCTGCGGCTTCGACGGTTTGGCCGCCTCAGGCAGCGGCGCCGG
>DASYQE010000077.1:0-23343 GCA_036005805.1 Candidatus Polarisedimenticolia bacterium
CTCGGCAACGTCGACTTCAGCAACCTGTTCATCAACCTGTCGAGCAACCACTACGCCACCATCGAAGAAGCCAAGAAGGCCGGGGCGCCGACGCTCAACTACGGCCTGTTCATCAACTCCATCATCGACTTCATCATCATCGCGTTCTGCATCTTCATCATCACCAAAATGGCCATGAAACCGGCCCCGGCGCCGGCCGCCCCGCCGACCAAGGAGTGTCCGCAGTGCTGCGAGACCATCCTCAAGGCGGCGAAGAAGTGCAAGTTCTGCGGCAGCCCCCAGGCCTGATCCGCGCGCCCGGTCGCGCACCGGAGATCCGCATGTCCGTCCGAGGAACCACCGCCGCCCTGCTGCTCGCCACAACCGCCGCGACGCCCCTGTTCGCGGAGGACAAGCCGGCCGAAAAGAAGCTCGGCTGGACGGAAACCGGCGAGGTCGGCTACGTCGTCACCTCCGGCAACAGCGAGAGCAGCACGCTGGGCCTCAAGAACACCCTCGCCTACGACTGGCAGAACGCGCGCTTCGAGACGAAGCTCGGCGCGGTGCGGGTCGAATCGGCGCCGGTGGCGTCCTTCGCGACCCCCGACGGAACCGACTTCAAGCTGGGCGAGACCGACAAGGAGCTGACGGCCGAGTCGTACTTCCTCAACGGCCGCTACGACAAGAACATCACCGAGCACTTCTTCTGGTTCGGGGGCGCCGGCTGGGACCGCAACACCTTCGCCGGCATCCAGAACCGCTACACGGCGTTCGGCGGCGTCGGCAACATCTGGTTCGACACCGACAGGAAGAAGTGGCGCACGGACTACGCCGTGACCTACACCAAGGAGGATGACGTCGTCGAGAATCCCGACTTCGACGACACGTTCCTCGGGGTGCGGGTCTCCTCGAACTTCCTGTACAAGTGGTCGGAGAACGGCTCGTACGGCAACGACACGATCGTCGACGAGAACGTCGACGACACCTCCGACCTGCGCGTCAACATGACCAACTGGGTCGCGGTCAACATGAGCACGCACCTGGCGCTCAAGGTCAGCCTGCAGTGGCTGTACGACCACCAGCCGGCGTTCATCCAGGCCGACGCCTTCTCGGCGGACCCCGACGAAGGCGGCGTGCCGGTGGACGTCAACGGCGACGGCATCGTTCCCGACCAGGTCCCGGTCGAGGCCGATACGCTCGATTCGATCTTCACGACCGCGCTCGTGATCAAGTACTAGGAGGGATGTCATGACCGCTACGCATCCGGCCCCGTCGCTCCGCTCGCTCCGCGTCGCGCTGCTGCTCCTCGCCGGCGCCCTGCTGTCCGCGCTCGCCCCGTCGGCGGCGCTCGCCAACGGCGGCGACATCCGGGACATCGAGGTGGGGGTCTTCACGGGGAGCATGTCCCCCGACTCGTACGACTCGATCGATCCTGACAACGGGATCTTCTGGGGTCTGCGCGGCGGCTACTTCTTCACCCCGAAATGGAGCGTCGAGGGCACCTACCAGAGGCTCTCCACCGACGGAGACGTCCCCGGAGCCACGCCCAGCGTGGACCTGAGCTCGCTGCGGGCCAACGGTCTGTGGAACTTCCGCGCCGGGAAGAAGTTCCGCTGGTTCCTCACCCTCGGCCTGGGCAAGGAGAAGATCGAGTCGGACGACCTCGATGTCTCGGAATCGGCCTTCGGCTGGAACTATGGCGGCGGCGCACGCTGGTTCTTCGGCAAGTCGAAGTTCTGGGGCCTGCGCGCCGACGCCCGCTGGGTGATGACGGACCCGAGCGACATCGGCGGCGGCACCCAGACGAACTTCGAGTGGGGCGGCGGCCTGATGTTCACCTTCGGCGGCGGCACGCCGCCCGACAGCGACGGCGACAAGGTCAACGACAAGCTGGACCAGTGCGCCGGCACGCCGAAGGGCGCGATCGTCGACGCGAACGGCTGCCCCAAGGACAGCGACGGCGACCGCGTCTACGACGGCCTGGACAAGTGCGCCGCGACGCCCGCCGGCTGGAAGGTCGATTCCCATGGCTGCCCGGCCGACGCCGACGGCGACGGTGTGGCCGACATGGTCGACAAGTGCGCCGACACGCCGAAGGAAGCCAAGGTCGACGGCGCCGGCTGCCCCGTCGAAGACGAGGATCACGACGGGATCTGGGACAAGATCGATCGCTGCCCGCACACGGCGACCGACCTCAAGGTCGATCCCGTCGGTTGTCCCGTCGACGCCGACAAAGACGGCAACTGGGACAAGAAGACCCCGTAGCTAGCGGAGGGACTCGGCGGGCTGCCGGGACTCGGCGCGCTCCTGCTGTTGCAGGGCCCACATGTGCGCGTAGTGCCCGCCGGCGGCGAGCAGCTCCGCGTGGGTGCCGCGCTCGACGATGCGCCCCGCGTCGAGGACGAGGATCTGGTCGGCGTTCATGACCGTCGAGAGGCGGTGGGCGATCACCAGCGTCGTGCGTCCCACCTGGATGCGATCGAGCTCGGCCTGGATGGCCTTTTCCGACTGCGAGTCGAGCGCTGACGTCGCCTCGTCGAAGATGAGGATGGCCGGGTTCTTGAGGAGCGCGCGGGCGATGGCGACGCGCTGCTTTTCCCCTCCCGACAGCTTCAGGCCGCGCTCCCCCACCTGCGTGCCGTAGCCGTCGGGCAGACCGACCACGAAGTCGTGGATGTGGGCGGCGCGCGCCGCCGCCTCGACCTCCTCGCGCGTCGCCTCGGGGCGGCCGTACTGGATGTTGTACAGGATGCTGTCGTTGAACAGGACGGTGTCCTGGGGAACGATGCCGATGGCGGCGCGCAGCGACTGCTGCGTCAGCTCGCGCAGGTCGCGGCCGTCGATGCGGATCGCGCCGGAATCGATGTCGTAGAACCGGTAGAGCAGGCGCGACAGCGTCGATTTCCCCGACCCGGAGTGCCCCACCACGGCCACCGTGCCATCGGGGGGGATCTCGAAATCGACGCCGTGCAGGATCTCGCGGCGCGGGTCGTAGCCGAAGCGCACCGCCTCGAACGTCAGGCGCGGCCGGGTCACGACGAGCGGCGTCGCTCCCGGGCGGTCGCGCACGTCGGGCGTCTGGTCGAGCAGCGCGAACAGGCGCTCCATGTTGGTGAACGCCTGCTTCACCTCGCGGTACATCATGCCGAGGTAGTTCAGGGGCGACGAGAGCTGCAGCACGTAGGCATTCACGAGCACCAGGTCCCCGACCGTCAGCCGGTGCGCCACCACCCCGGCGGCGGCGCGCCACATCATCGCGGTGACGCCGACCGCGACGATCAGCACCTGGCCGAGATTGAGCACGGCGAGCGCCTTCTGCGACATCACGTTGGCGTCCTCGAGCCGGCGCATGCTCTCGTCGAGGCGCGCCGTCTCGTGCCGCTCGTTGTTGAAGTACTTCACCGTCTCGTAGTTGAGAAGCGAGTCGACGGCGCGCTCGTTGGTGCGCGTGTCGGCCTCGACCGCGGCGCGGTAGTAGCGCGTGCGCCACTCCGTCACGCTGAACGACCAGGCGGCGTAGGCGGCGAGGGTGGCGACGATGGTGAGCGCGAAGCCGGCGTCGTACTTCCACAGCAGCAATCCGACGACCAGCAGCACCTCGAGCGCGGTCGGCAGGATGGTGTAGAGGGTCCAGTCGAGCAGATCCGACACGGCGGTCGAGCCGCGCTCGAGATCCCGCGCCACGCCGCCGGTCCGGCGGTCGAGGTGGAACTTCAGGCTGAGGTCGTGCAGGTGCCGGAAGACCGTGACGCCGATGTGCCGCGCCGCCCGCGCCATGACCCGCGCGAACACCACCTGCCGCATCTCGGTGAACAACGTCGTGCTGACGCGCGCCGCCCCGTAGGCCAGCAGGAGCGCCACCGGCAGCGCCAGCAGGGACGGCTCGACGTTCAGCCGATCGACGATCTGCTTGAGCGCCAGCGGCACGAACAGGGTCGCCAGCTTCGCCTCCAGGATGAGCAGCAGCGACAGGGAGATGCGGACCCAGTAGGGCCGCAGGTACGGCAGCAGCGCCCCCACGACCGCGAGGTCCCCCCGCGCGTCGGGGCGCTTCACCAGCCGGGTGGCCAGATCGTCGGTGGAATCGGGTTCGGCACTCATCGAATCGGCACGGCGCAGGTCACGACCTCATTATTCTCCACGCCGCTTCCCCCTGAGCACTGTGCCCCCCCGGGAAGTGTCGTTCCGCCCGCCTGGGCCGTGTGGAAACCTCGCCTTTGCGCCGGCCGGAGCATGGCCTCCGATCTTGTTGACAGATCGAGAACTACCTCCGTATAATCCGCGCTTCCCAGGCAGGAGAGAGAACGTGTCGTCTGGCTACGCAATCATTGCCACAGGTGGAAAGCAGCACAAGGTGACGGTGGGCGACCGCCTGCGCATCGAGCTGCTCGAGGCCGTCGTCGGGGACACCGTGACCTTCGCGGAGGTCCTGGCCATCAAGGACGGCGACACCCTCAAGATCGGGACCCCGAAGATCGCCGGGGCGAAGGTGACGGCCAAGGTGGTCGAGCAGGACAAGGCGGCCAAGGTGCTCATCTTCAAGAAGAAGAAGCGCAAACAGTACCGGCGGACGCGCGGCCATCGGCAGCCCTACATGGCGGTCGTGGTCGAGGCGATCCACGCCGGCTGAGTCCGGGAGATTCGATGGCCCACAAGAAAGCGGGCGGCAGTTCCAGGAACGGCCGCGACAGCAACTCGCAGCGGCTCGGCGTCAAGCGCTACGGTGGGCAGTTCGTCACCGGGGGGTCGATCCTCATCCGGCAGCGCGGCACCCGCTTCAAGGCCGGCAAGAACGTCGGCTGGAGCCGGGACGATTCGCTGTTCGCGCGGATCGACGGGTTCGTGAAGTTCGAGGACCGCGGCAATCTCGGCCGGTTCATCAGCGTCTACCCCGAGCGTGAGGCGGCCTCCTAACCTCGAGGCCGCCGCGATCCGCACCACGCACACTTCCGCACGCTTCCCCCGGGGGCTCCCATGTTCGTCGACCAGGCACGCATCGTCGTCCGCGGCGGCCACGGCGGGAACGGCTGCGTGAGCTTCCGGCGCGAGAAGTTCGTCCCCCGCGGCGGCCCCGACGGCGGTCAGGGGGGCCACGGCGGCGCCGTCTGGCTGCTGGCCGATGCCTCCCTCAAGGCCCTCAACTCCTTCCGCTTCGTCCACACCTATGAGGCGGATCGCGGGCGTCACGGGGAAGGGAGCAACTGCACCGGCCGCGACGGCCAGGAACGGATCGTGCGCGTGCCGCCGGGCACCGTGGTCCTCGCGGAGGACGGCACGACCCAGCTGGCCGACCTGCTGCACGAAGGGGATCGCTATCTCGCGGCGCAGGGGGGCCGCGGCGGGCGCGGCAACTCGTCGTTCGCCACCTCGACCCACCAGGCGCCGCGCGAGTGCGAGCCGGGGCGGCCGGGAGAAGAACGGGTCCTGTACCTGGAGCTGAAGCTCATCGCCGACATCGGGCTCGTCGGCTTTCCGAACGCCGGGAAATCGACCCTGATCTCGCGCATCAGCGCGGCGCGTCCGAAGATCGCCGACTACCCGTTCACGACGCTCGAGCCGAATCTCGGCGTCGTGGACCTCGGCCAGTTCCGCAGCCTGGTCGTCGCCGACATCCCCGGGCTCATCGAGGGAGCGCACACCGGGCACGGGCTGGGGATCAAGTTCCTGCGGCACGTGGAGCGGACCCGGCTGCTGCTGCACCTCGTCGACGTCTCGGAGCTGACCTCTCGCGACCCGCGCCACGACATCGAGGTCATCAACGGCGAGCTGCGCGCCTTCAGCGAGGCGCTGGCCGCGAAGCCGCAGATCCTCGTCGCCACCAAGACCGACACGAAGCCGTCACCGGAGCGGCTGAAGATCGTGGAAGACGAGGCGCGCCGGCTCGGCGTTCCCTTCCACGCCATCTCCGCCGCCAGCGGCGAGGGGGTGCGGGCTCTTCTTGAAGCCGCCTGGCCGATCGTGCAGGAGCTGACGCAACGCGAGACGGAGGGCGGGACGGCCGCCGCCGGGGGTCACGACGCGAAGGAGGACCGGACATTCAGCTGAAAAAGAAGATCGCGCTCGTTCTCGAGGCCGCCGCCGACAAGAAGGCGGAGGACGCCATCGCCCTCGATCTCCGCAAGGTCGCCGCCTTCACCGACGGCTTCGTCATCTGCACCGGAGCGCAGCGCCGCCAGACCCAGGCCATCTGCGACGCCATCCTCGAGCGCCTGCACGCCGAAGGCGAGAAGGCGAACCACGTCGAGGGCTACGACCGCGGCGAGTGGATCCTGCTCGACCTGTCGGACGTCATCGTGCACGTCTTCACGCCCGAGACGCGCTCCTTCTACGGCCTCGAGCGGCTGTGGGGGGACACGCCGCGCATCAGTCCGTCGGCCGACGGCGCGCGCCCGAAGCCCGACGGCACGCGCCCGAAGGCGGCCGCCCGGGCCCCCCGCCGCAAAAAAGAAGCCGCGACCCGCTAGAAACCGCGAATCGGTTCCGAAAGCCGTTCTCGCAGGGTTGACATCAGCCCGACCGACCTTTAAATTAACGCCCCTGCTGAAACCGTCCTGAAAGGAGCATCCGTGGGCGCGGTCGCTGTTTTCGCCCCTTCCGGTTTTCCCCCGACGCGATCGGAGAGGATGGCACGCCTGTACGACATGGCGGGCCGCGTGGCGTCAACCGACGCCAATGTCCTGCTCACGGGGGAGACCGGCTCCGGGACGCGCGCCCTGGCCCGGGCGATCCACGACGCCAGCCGGCGCGCCTCCGGGCCTTTCATCACCATCACCTGCGCCAACCTGCCCGCCGAGCTGCTCGAAAGCGAGCTGTTCGGCCACGAGAAGGGGGCGTTCACCGGGGCGCACGAGGCGCGGCGCGGACGCTTCGAGCAGGCGCACGGCGGGACCATCCTGATCGACGGGGTCAACGAGCTGGCGCCGTCCCTTCAGGGAAAGCTCCTGCGCGTGGTGCAGGAGCGCTCGTTCGAGCGCCTGGCGGGGACCCGCACGATCGACGTGGACGTCCGGCTGATCACCTCGACCCGCGCCGACCTGGAGTCGGAGGTGGCAGCGGGCCGGTTCCGCGGCGACCTCTTCTATCGCCTCAACGTGGTGCGGCTGGACGTGCCGCCGCTGCGCGACCGGCTCGAGGATCTCCCGGCGCTCGCCGCCGAGACCATCGGCGCCATCGCCGTGAGGCAGGGACGACCTGACCCGGTGCTCGCCCCGGAGGCTCTCGAGCTGCTGGCCCGGCACGACTGGCCCGGCAACCTGCGCGAGCTGCGCAACCTGCTCGAGGCCGCCTGCATCGCCACGCCGGGGGACACGATCCCCGCGTCGGCCCTGAACTTCGGATCGCCCGCCGCCCATCCGATCGGCGAGGCGCTGCGCAACCTGATGTCGCTGTCCCAGCTGGAAGAACGGTATATCCGGGAGGTGCTGCGCCGCACCCAGGGGCGCAGGGCCGAAGCCGCCCGGATCCTCGGAATCAACCGCAAGACTCTCCTCGAGAAGCGCAAGAGGTACGGAATCCCATGAAGGCCGCGACCAAGAAGAAGACCTCGCCCCGTACCGCCGGGGCGTCCAACACCGCCAGCCCCAAGACCACGAGGCCGGTGCCTCCTGTCGTGTCGTCCAGGGCGGCGGGGAAGAAAACCACCCTGAAGGCCGCCAAGGCGGTCGCTCCGAGGCCTGTGGCTCCGGCCCCGAAGCCGGCGCCGCTGGTCTCGCCGTTCAATAGCAAGCAGCTCGACGTTTACCGCCGCCTCCTCGCGGAGCGCAAGAAGGCGCTCGCCGAGGCGTACAACAAGAACAAGACGTACGGCCGCCTGACGGAGGACGAGGGGACGCAGGACCTCGCCGACAAGGCGTCGAGCGCCTACACCAAGGAGTTCCTGTACTCGCTCTCCAACACCGACCGAGAAGTGCTGCAGAAGGTGGACGAGTCGATCATCCGCCTCGAGGCCGGCGCCTTCGGACTGTGCGAGGAGTGCGGGGACGAGATCAACCGCAAGCGGCTGGAGGCGGTGCCGTGGGCGAGCCACTGCATCACCTGCCAGGAGAAGATCGAGAAGGGGCTCCTGTAACCGGCAGCGCCCTCTCGCTCCGCGGCGGGTCGGACAAGCGATGAAGATCCGCACCGTGCTGTACCTGACGCTCGGCGCCACCCTGGTCGCCGTGCTGTCGGTCCTGTACACCGCCAACCGCGCGGTCCTCGATCAGTCCCTCGTTCTCAGCCGCGGGATCACCCTGCCGGTGTGGGGCTGCCTGCTTCTGGCCAGCCTCCTGTCGATGCTGATCCCGATCCTGTTCGGCCTGCTCAAGGACGCCCGCGAGTTCCTCTCGTCCCTGACGGCCAGCAGCCGGGCGACGGACACCCAGGCGCTCGAAGGGCTCTACGCCCGCGGCGTCGAGGCGATGCTCAACGGCCGGGAGGAGCGGGCGCTCGAGCACTTCAACGCGGTCCTTTCGCGCGACCCGCAGCACTTCGACGCGCTCCTCAAGGGGGGCGAGGTGCTGCGCACGCTGCGCCGCCACGCCGAGGCCATCGAGTACCACCGCCGGGCCGCCCGCCTGCGCGAAGGGGACCTGCGTCCTCTTTATTCGCTGGCCGCCGACTACGAGGAATCCGGGGCGGACGAGAACGCCAAGGCGGTCCTGAACCGCATCATCGAGCTGAACCCGAAGCGGTCGCTCAACGCTTCGCGCCAGTTCCGCGCCCTGTGCATGCGCGAGGGGTCGTGGGAGAGCGCCTGGGAGATCCAGCAGCGCATCGAGGAGCAGCTCGCCGAGATGGGGCGCTCCGCCAAGCCGGAGAAGAAATACCACCTGGCGATCCGCCTGATGCTCGCCAAGGGGCACATGGACGAGGGGCGGCCGCGCGACGCCATCGCCATCCTGAGGCGCCTGGTGCGCATGGACCCGACCTTCGTCCCGGCGCACCTGCGTCTCGGGCGGGCGCTCGTGGCGCTGGGCCAGCCCGAAGCGGCGGTCGAGGCGTGGGAGGAGGGCTGGCAGGCGGCCGGCCACCCGGTCTTCCTGACGACCATCGAGGATCACTACCTGAAAGAGGAGCAGCCGCGCCGGGCCATCGAGGCGCTCAAGGCGGCGGTGTGGCGCGGCAAGCAGGACATCGTGCCGCGCTTCTTCCTCGGCAAGCTCTACTTCCGCCTGGAGATGCTCGACGAGGCGCTCGAGGAGTTCGGGCGCATGAAGGGGCGCGTCACCTACTTCCCCGCCCTGCACTACCACCTCGCGAAGATCCTCGAGCGGCACGGCAACTACCGCGAGGCGATCCGCGAGCTGGAGACGCTCCTGTCGCAGGCCGAGGCGCTGCGCGTCGAATACGCCTGCGCCGTCTGCTCGAAGCGTTATGCGGGGTGGAGCGAGCGCTGCGAGCGCTGCGGCGAGTGGAACAGCGTCGCCGTGGACTTCCGCGAGGAGCGCGGCGTCGAGGAACTGGGCCTTTCGAGCGCGCCGGTCTACACCGTGGACGGGCAGGAGCGCGCCGAATCGTGACGGGTCAGCGCGCGTGAGCCCGGCCGAAGCGAAGCGCCTGCCCCTGGCGCTGCTCGTCCTCGACGGCTGGGGGACGATCCAGGGGGGCGACGGCGACGCCATCGCGCGCAGCGGCGCGCCGTTCATGAAGCGCCTCGCCGCCGAGTGGCCGACGGCGCGCCTGCAGGCCTCGGGAGAATCGGTCGGCCTGCCTCCCGGCTACATCGGCAACTCGGAGGTCGGTCACCTGTGCCTCGGCGCCGGCCGGGTCGTGTACCAGGACCTGCAGCGCATCAACCGGGCGATTTCCGACGGTGCTCTGGCGAAGAACCCGGCGCTGCTGCAGGCGCTGGCCGAGGCGTCGCGTCCGGGCGCGGCGCTGCACGTCATGGGGCTGTGGAGCGACGGCGGCGTCCACAGTCATCTCGACCACTTCGACGCCATCGTCGATCTCGCCCGCGCCCGCGGTGTGACCACCGTGTTCGCGCACGCCTTCCTCGACGGGCGCGACACGCCGCCGCAGAGCGCTCTTCCCTCCCTCGAGCGCGGGGAGGCGGGGCTGGCGAAGAACGGCTACGCGCCCATCGTCTCCGTGATGGGCCGTTACCACGCCATGGATCGCGACCAGCGCTGGGAGCGGACCGAGAAGGCCTGGCGCGCCCTGGTGCTGCGCGAGGGCGATCACGCCGCGACGAGCGCCGAGGCGGTGCGCGCCGCCTACGCGCGCGCCATCGGCGACGAGTTCGTCGAGCCGGCCCTGATCGATCCTCCGGGTCTTCCCCGTCCCGCCGCCGTGCGGGACGGCGACGTGGTGCTCTTCTTCAACTTCCGCGCCGACCGGGCGCGCCAGATCACCCGCGCCTTCACCGAGCGCGGCTTCGATCGCTTCCGCTGCTCATCGCCGCCGGGGCTGTCGAGCTTCGTCTGCTGGACGACCTACGACCGCAGATGGGGGCTTCCCGTTACCTTCCCGCCGCAGACCATCCGCAACACCTTCGGGGAGGTGGTTGCCGCCGCCGGCTTGCCGCAGCTGCGCATCGCGGAGACCGAGAAGTACGCGCACGTGACCTATTTCTTCAACGGGGGGGTCGAGCCGCCGTTCCCGCTCGAGGAGCGCTGCCTCATCCCCTCTCCCAAGGTCGCGACCTACGACTTGAAGCCGGAGATGAGCGCCCGCGAGCTGACCGCCGAGACGGTGCGCCGCCTGGAGGCGAAGCCGGGACAGTTCGTCCTGCTGAACTACGCCAACGCCGACATGGTCGGCCACACGGGGAAGCTGCCGGCGACCATCGAGGCCTGCCGCGTCGTCGACCAGGGGGTCGAGGCGGTGGTGACCGCGGTCCTGAAGCTCGGCGGAGTGGCGATCGTCACCGCCGATCACGGCAACGCCGAGCAGATGATCGACGCGAAGACCGGCGGCCCGGTGACGGCCCACTCGATGAACCCGGTGCCGGTGCACCTCGCCGGCCGCGGTCTCGAAGGGCGGAGGCTGCGCGACGGGCTCCTGGCCGACGTCGCCCCGACGCTGCTGTCGATCCTGGGACTCGACGTCCCGCGCGAGATGGAGGGCCGGTCCCTGCTGACGTAGCGGCCCGGGCGCCTGCGCGTCCGGTCACGCTCCGCGGAGCGGCCGGTTGTTCGACTCGGTCAAGACCGTTCTCGGCGCCGTCCTCGAGACGGTGCTCCCCGCCGACTGCCTGGTGTGCAACGCGATCCTGCCGTGGCGGCAGGAGGGAGGGGTGTGTCTCCCCTGCTGGGAGCGCCTGCGCTGGGACCCGCTGCGGCAGTCGCCCGCGCCCGAGGCGCGCGGGCGCGCGGGGCGCAGGCGCGAAGCGCCGATGCGCGTCCCCGTCGTCTCGGCGCTGGAGTACTGCGACGAGGCGCGGCGTCTCGTCCATGCCCTGAAGTTCGAAGGATTCGATCCGCTCGGCGAGCCGCTCGGACGCGCCGGGGCGGAGCGCTGCGGAGCCCTGCTCGACGCCCTGCCGCCGGTGGACGCCGTCGTTCCGGTGCCGCTGCACTGGACGCGCCGGTTCCGGCGCGGCTTCAACCAGGCGGAGCTGCTGGCGCGCGGCGTCGCCCGCGCGCGCGGACTGCCCTGCGCGACCGATCTCCTCCACCGGGCCCATCGCGGGCGCCGGCAGCGCGGACTCTCACAAAGGGACCGCCTCTCCGCGTTCGCCGGTGTCTTCGCGGCGTCTTCGTCGGCGCGCGGCGCGCGCGTGCTGCTCGTCGACGACGTGGTGACGACCGGGGCCACGATCGCCGCGTGCGCGTCGGCGCTCGCTGCCGTGGGAGCCGTGCCGGCCGGGGCTTTCACGCTGGCCCGCACACCCCGACGGAATCGCATTTCTCCGTAATTTTTCGGAGACTGCCGAGGCGATGGGCTATGGCACACTCACCGCACTCGCAACAGGAGGGTCTCGGTGATCCCCGCCGCGGGCGGCAATCAGGCATGAAGGAGCCCCTCCCATCAGATTCCACCACCCTCCCCAGGAAGGACGCGTGACCATCACCACCGACCCAGGCTTCGATCTCCCTGGCTCGTCGGTTTGCGGAGTGTCCCATGCCGAACACTGAAACGACTTCCCCGCTCGCGCGGGGCGAGGAAATCATCGCGACCGTTCCTCCCCTCAAGCTGTACGACCTGCTCGCGGGCCTGCAGGCGGTGCGGGACGGGGACTTCACGTTCCGGCTCCCGGGGCACTGGACCGGCCTGGAGGGGAAGATCGCCGACACCTTCAACGAGATCGTGGCGTCCAACGCCCAGATCGCCTCCGAGCTCGAGCGGGTCGGGAGCCTCGTCGGCAAGCGCGGCCAGACGCGCCAGCGCGTGCAGTTCAAGGAGACGAGCGGCGCCTGGGGCAGCATGGAGTCCAGCGTCAACACCCTCATCGACGATCTGCTGTGGCCGACGACCGAGGTGACCCGCGCGCTGGCCGGCGTCGCCAAGGGAGATTTGCTGCAGACGGTGCGCCTCGACGTGGACGGGCGGCCGCTGGAAGGCGAGTTCCTCCGCTCCGCCACCATCGTCAACACGATGATCCAGCAGCTGTCGGTCTTCACCTCCGAGGTGACGCGCGTCGTGCGCGAAGTCGGCACCGACGGCAAGCTGGGCGGCCAGGCGCAGATCCGCGACGTGTCGGGGGTGTGGAAGGAGCTGACCGACAGCGTCAACTCCATGGCCAGCAACCTCACGGCGCAGGTGCGCAACATCTCGGAGGTCACCATCGCGGTCGCCAACGGCGACCTCTCCCGGAAGATCACCGTCGACGTCCGCGGCGAGATCCTGCAGCTCAAGGAGGCCATCAACACGATGGTCGATCAGCTGCGCTCGTTCGCCTCGGAGGTGACGCGCGTCGCCGGAGAGGTCGGCACCGACGGCCGCCTCGGCGGCCAGGCGGTCGTGCCCGGCGTCGCCGGCATGTGGAAGGACCTCACCGACTCGGTCAACGCCATGGCGCGCAACCTCACCGACCAGGTGCGCAACATCGCCGAGGTGACGACCGCGGTGGCGCGCGGCGACCTGAGCCGCAAGATCACCGTCGACGTGCGCGGCGAGATTCTCGAGCTGAAGAACACCATCAACACCATGGTGGACCAGCTCAACTCCTTCGCGTCCGAGGTCACCCGCGTGGCGCGCGAGGTCGGCACCGACGGCAAGCTGGGCGGGCAGGCGCAGGTGCCCGGCGTCGCCGGCACCTGGAAGGACCTCACCGACAACGTCAACTTCATGGCCTCGAACCTGACGTCGCAGGTGCGCAACATCGCCGACGTCGCCACCGCCATCGCCAACGGCGACCTCTCCAAGAAGATCACCGTCAACGTCTCCGGGGAGATCCTCCTCCTCAAGGAGACCATCAACACGATGGTCGATCAGCTCAACGCCTTCGCCGCCGAGGTGACGCGCGTGGCGCGCGAGGTCGGCACCGAGGGGATGCTCGGCGGCCAGGCGCAGGTGCCCGACGTCGGCGGCACGTGGAAGGACCTCACCGACTCGGTCAACGCCATGGCCGGCAATCTCACCGTCCAGCTGCGCGACGTGTCGAAGGTGGCCACGTCCATCGCCCACGGCGACCTGTCGCAGAAGATCACCGTCAATGTCTCGGGCGAGATCCTGCAGATCAAGGACACCTTCAACACGATGGTGGACCAGCTCAACGCGTTCGCGGGCGAGGTGACCCGCGTGGCCCGGGAAGTCGGCACCGAGGGGCGCCTCGGCGGCCAGGCCAACGTCGTCGGCGTCGCCGGCACCTGGAAGGACCTCACCGACTCCGTCAACTCGATGGCCAACAACCTGACCGCGCAGGTGCGCAACATCGCCGACGTCGCCACCGCCATCGCCCGCGGCGATCTGAGCCGCAAGATCACCGTCGACGTCAAGGGCGAGATCCTCGAGCTGAAGAACACCATCAACACCATGGTGGACCAGCTCAACTCCTTCGCGGCCGAGGTCACCCGCGTCGCCCGCGAGGTCGGCACCGAGGGCAAGCTCGGCGGCCAGGCCGAGGTGCCCGGCGTCGCCGGCACCTGGAAGGACCTCACCGACAACGTCAACTTCATGGCCTCCAACCTGACGGCGCAGGTGCGCAACATCGCCGGCGTCGCCACCGCCATCGCCAAGGGCGACCTGTCGAAGAAGATCACCGTCGACGTGCGCGGCGAGATCCTGCTGCTCAAGGAGACGCTCAACACGATGGTCGAGCAGCTCCGCTCCTTCGCGGCCGAGGTCACCCGCGTCGCCCGCGAGGTCGGCACCGACGGCCGCCTCGGCGGCCAGGCGGTCGTCCCCGGAGTCGGCGGCACCTGGAAGGACCTCACCGACAACGTCAACCTGCTCGCCGCCAACCTGACGACCCAGGTGCGCAACATCGCCGAGGTGACGACCGCGGTCGCACGCGGCGACCTGTCGCGCAAGATCACCGTCGACGTGAAGGGCGAGATCCTCGAGCTGAAGAACACCATCAACACCATGGTCGATCAGCTCAACGCCTTCGCCGCCGAGGTCACCCGCGTCGCCCGCGAGGTCGGCACCGAGGGGAAGCTCGGCGGCCAGGCCAAGGTCTCGGGCGTCGCCGGCACCTGGAAGGACCTCACCGACAACGTCAACGTCATGGCGTCGAACCTCACCGAGCAGGTGCGCGGCATCGTCAAGGTCGTTACCGCCGTCGCCGACGGCGACCTGGAGCAGAAGCTCACCGTGAAGGCGAAGGGCGAGGTCGCGGCCCTGGCCGAGACCATCAACAACATGACCGAGACCCTCGCCACCTTCGCTGACCAGGTCACCTCCGTCGCGCGCGAGGTCGGCGTCGAAGGCCGTCTCGGCGGCCAGGCCAACGTGCCGGGCGCCGCCGGCACCTGGAAGGACCTCACCGGCAACGTCAACCTGCTCGCCGCCAACCTGACGACGCAGGTGCGCGCCATCGCCGAGGTGGCGACCGCCGTCACCAAGGGCGACCTGACCCGGTCGGTCCAGGTCAACGCCCGCGGCGAGGTCGCCGAGCTGAAGGACAACATCAACACGATGATCGACAACCTCCGGCTCACGACCGACCGCAACACCGAGCAGGACTGGCTGAAGACCAACCTCGCCCGCTTCACGGGGATGCTCCAGGGGCAGCGCGACCTGACGACCGTCGGCCAGATGCTCCTGACCGAGCTCGTGCCGCTGGTCAACGGGCACCAGGGCGTGATCTACCAGATGGTGTCGGAACCCTCCCCCGCCCTGGGGATCCTGGCGGCGTACGCCGCGGACAGCAGCCGTCCGTTCCCGGCGCGCCTCGCCATCGGCGAGGGCTTCATCGGGCAGTGCGCCCGCGACCTGCGGCGGATCGTCGTGACCGACGTGCCGGAGGACACGGTGCCGGTCGGCACCGTCTTCCTGCAGGCGCTGCCGCGCAACCTCGCCATCTTCCCGGTCGTGTTCGAGGGCCAGATCAAGGCGGTGCTCGGGCTCGCGTCGCTCAAGGAGTTCTCGCCGACCCACGTCGCCTTCCTCGAGCAGCTCACGGCCTCCATCGGCATCGTGCTCAACTCGATCGAGGCGACGATGCAGACGGAAGGGCTCCTCAAGCAGTCGCAGCAGCTCGCCGGCGAGCTGCAGACGCAGCAGAAGGAGCTGCAGCAGACCAACGAGCAGCTGGCGCAGAAGGCGCAGCAGCTCGCCGAGCAGAACGCCGAGGTCGAGCGCAAGAACCAGGAGATCGAGCAGGCCCGCCTGGCCCTCGAGGAGAAGGCCTCCGAGCTGGCGCTGACCTCCAAGTACAAGTCGGAGTTCCTGGCGAACATGTCGCACGAGCTGCGCACGCCGCTCAACAGCATCCTGATCCTCGGGCAGCAGCTCGCCGAGAACCCGCACGGGAACCTGTCGGACAAGCAGGTGGAGTTCGCGCGCACCATCCACGGCGCCGGCACCGACCTCCTGAACCTGATCAGCGACATCCTCGACCTGTCGAAGATCGAGTCGGGCACGGTCACCGTCGAGGCGGAGGAGGTGCTCTTCCTCAACCTCGTGGACATGGTGCACCGCACCTTCCGCCACGAGGCGGAAGGGCGCGGACTGTCGTTCGACGTCGAGGTCGACCCGCGCCTCGGCCGCAGCCTGGTCTCGGATTCGAAGCGGCTGCAACAGGTGCTGAAGAACCTGCTCAGCAACGCCTTCAAGTTCACCTCCCAGGGCGGCGTGCGGCTGCGCGTGTTCCAGGTGGCGGGCGGCTGGACGCCGACCCACGCCGTGCTCAGCAACGTGGACGGTGTCGTGGCGTTCGAGGTCTCGGACAGCGGCATCGGCATCCCGATGGAGAAGCAGCGCATCATCTTCGAGGCGTTCCAGCAGGCCGACGCCTCCACCTCGCGGAAGTACGGCGGAACCGGCCTGGGCCTCGCGATCAGCCGCGAGCTGTCGATGCTCCTCGGCGGCGAGATCCAGCTGCGCAGCGTCCCGGGAGTCGGCAGCACCTTCACCCTGTACCTGCCGCTGCACTACGCCGCGCCGGGGACCGAGATGATGGCGCCGGCCCGGGCGGCCAGCAGCGCGGGGACGTCGCTGCGCATCCCGGCGGTGCGCGTGGCCGATCCGATCGAGGTGGTTCCGGACGATCGGGAGAACATCCGCCCCGAGGACGCCACCCTGCTCATCGTCGAGGACGACCCGCACTACGCGCGCGTGCTCACCGACCTGTCACGCGACCGCGGCTTCAAGGTGCTCGTGGCCATGCGGGGCGCGGAAGCCCTCACCCTGGCGCGCCAGTACCGGCCGTCGGCGGTGTCGCTCGACGTCTTCCTCCCCGACATGCTCGGCTGGACGGTGCTGAGCCAGCTCAAGCAGGACCCCGACACGCGACACATCCCGGTGCAGATCGTCACGCTCGACGAGGACCGGCAGCACGGGCTGCAGCGCGGCGCCTTCTCGTTCCTGACCAAGCCGACGACCACCGAGGGGCTGGAGACGGCGATCGAGAAGATCCAGGCCTACGCCACGCCGCGCCGCAAGCGCCTGCTCATCGTCGAGGACAACGCCGCCGAGCAGGCGAGCATCCAGGAGCTCCTGGGGCACGACGACATCGACATCGTCACGGCCTCCACCGGCGCCGAGGCGCTCGAAGCGCTCGAGGACGAGGGGTTCGACTGCATCGTCCTGGACCTGAGGTTGCCCGACATGTCCGGGTTCGAGATGCTCGACCACTTCAAGAAGGACCCGCTCCTGTCGGACATCCCGGTCGTCGTCTTCACCGGCCGCGAGCTGTCGGCCGAGGAGGACGCGCGGCTGCACGAGCTGGCGCGCAGCGTCGTGGTCAAGGGGGTGGAGTCCCCCGAGCGCCTGCTCGACGAGACCTCGCTCTTCCTGCACCGCGTGACGACCGCCCTGCCGCAGGAGAAGCAGAAAATGCTCGAGCGGCTGCACCGCTCCGACGAATACCTGGCCGGGCGCAAGGTGCTGGTGGTGGACGACGACGTGCGCAACATCTTCGCGCTGTCGAGCATCCTCGAGCGCCGCGGCATGAAGGTGGCGACCGCCAGCACCGGCGCCGAGGCGATCTCCATGCTCGAATCCGACCAGGAGATCTCGATCGCGCTGATGGATATCATGATGCCCTAGATGGACGGCTACCAGACGATGCAGGCCATCCGCAAGAACCCGGTGCTGCGCCGGCTGCCGATCATCGCGCTCACGGCGAAGGCGATGAAGGGGGACCGGGAGAAGTGCCTGCAGGCCGGCGCGTCCGACTACCTGGCGAAGCCGGTGAACACCGAGCAGCTGTTCTCCGCCCTGCGCATGTGGCTGCACCGCTGAGAGGGAGCGTCCGACTCCGATGGAAGCCGAACACGCCCCCGTGACCCAGCCGGTCAACATCCTCATGGTCGACGACCAGCCGGGGAAGCTCATCACCTACGAGTCGATCCTCGGCGAGCTCGGGGAGACCCTCATCAAGGCCTCGTCCGGGGCCGAGGCGCTCGAGTGCCTGCTGCGGCAGGACATCGCGGTCATCCTGATCGACGTCTGCATGCCCGACCTGGACGGATACGAGCTGGCGTCGATGATCCGGCAGCACCCGCGCTTCCAGAAGACCGCGATGATCTTCGTCTCGGCGACGCTGCTGACCGAATTCGACCGGCTGCGGGGCTACGAGGTCGGGGCCGTGGACTACCTGCCGGTGCCGCTGGTGCCGGAGATCCTGCGCGCCAAGGTCGCGGTCTTCTGCGAGCTGTACCGCAAGACGTGCCAGCTCGAGGTTCTGAACCGCGATCTCGAGCAGCGGGTCACCGAGCGCACCGCGGCCCTGGAGGCGACGGCCGCCGCGCTGCAGGCCTCCGACCAGCGCAAGGACGAGTTCCTCGCGACGCTCGCCCACGAGCTGCGCGGCCCGCTCGCGCCCCTCTCCAACATGCTCGAGGTCCTGAAGCGCGCCGACGGCGACGTCGAGGTGCGCCAGCGGGCCCGCGGGACGATGGACCGGCAGCTCCGGCACCTGGTGCGGCTGGTGGACGACCTGCTCGACGTCGGCCGCATCGCCGGCCACAAGCTGGCGCTGCGCACCGAGCAGATCGAGCTGGCGGGGATCGTCAGCCACGCGGTCGAGACCTGCCGCCCGTTCTTCGAGGGGGCCGGGCACCTGCTCTCCGTCAGCGTCCCGACCGAGCCGATCGATCTCATCGGCGACCCGGTGCGGCTGACCCAGGTGCTCAACAACCTGCTCAACAACGCCTGCAAGTACACGCCCCCGGGCGGCCGCGTCGGGCTCACCGTCTGGCGCGAAGGGACCGACGCGCTCGTGGCCGTGCGCGACACCGGGCGCGGCATCCCCGTGGAGATGCTGCCGAAGGTGTTCGAGATGTTCACCCAGGTGGATCGCTCCCTGGAGCGCTCGCAGGGCGGGCTCGGGGTCGGGTTGTCGCTGGTGAAGCACCTGGTGGAGCTGCACGGCGGGGCGGTGTCGGTGCGCAGCGAGGGCGAGGGACGCGGCAGCGAATTCATCGTCCGCCTGCCGGCCTTGAACATCGAGAAGCGATCCGGCCGGCGGTCGCAGATCGTCACGCCGTGGACCGACAACGCGCCGGTCGACCCAACCACACCGCTCCGAACGCGGTCCTGACTTCCGGAATCAGCGCGCCAGCGCGCGTTCAGAACTCGAGGCGGCGCAGGAAGCGCTTGCGCTCGAGCTGCGCGAGCCGCGTGTAGTACGGGGCGGCCGCCTTGAGATAGCGGTCCCAGGTGTCCACGAAGACCACCAGCCGGTCGAGTCCGCCCTTCGGCACCCAGACGCCGTGATCTCCGATGCACCGGTAGATGGCGACGCCGCTCGTGGCGGAGTAATTCACCGGACGCATCACGGAGACGCAGTAGGGGCACTTGACGATGCGCCGCACCTCGTCCGGCGCCAGGGCAGATGCGCCGCGCCCTTCGCGCGCCTTGAAGCGGGTCGCCTCACGCACCGTCGCGGCCGGCAGCGACTTCGGGCCGATCTCGAGGATCCACTTCAGCCTCCCCTCCTCGAGCCACGTCCCCCCGCACGACGCACAGGAGTCGATCGGAATGGTGAGAAAGCGCGAAGCCTGCAGGCTTTCGCCACATCCCGAGCACCACATGCCGGCTCTCCCCTCCCCCACCCGGACTTTCGAGGCAGGCCCCTGCATATACGGCCAAAACCCGCGTCCATCAAGCCTTTTAGCCGATAGACATGTCCCGTCAATTCGCCGACACGCGCGCCCGAGGCGACCGGGCACCCCCGGCGTGCGCGACCCCTCGCGATCGAGCGGGGAGGTCTCGCGCCGCGAGACCGGACCCCGTCCCCGACGGGGGCGTTGCTGTTCCCTCCGAGGCGGTGGACCCGAAGATCGTCCCGAAGCCCGCGTGCCGTGCACGTTTGACAGGCCGGGGGGTGTTCGGTAGGATGTTCCGCTTTTGGCGACCATGTCCGGCCGAATCGCTCTCTCGAGGTGTTGACGATGACCGAAAGCCCCCTCCCCTGGCGTCGTGCCCTGTCCGTCGTGATGACGGGCGGGATGCTGCTCTTCGCGGCCGCCGCGCCTTCTGCCAGCGGCGCCGACGAGAAGAAGCCGGAGGCGCCGAAGGCCGAGGCCCCCAAGGGCGAGGCCGCTCCCAAGGGGCCGCTCTACGTCCACATCGAGACGCGCAACATCCTCAACTACGCCGGCGACCCGAACGAGGTGACGATCCTCTTCCAGAACGACTCGAAGGAGAACTGGACCAACCCGGGGATCGAGATCGAGTCCGGCTTCCAGGTGTTCGACAGCGAAGGGAAGAAGCTCGAGAAGGGCAAGCCGCCCGCCTCCGTCAAGGACGCGCAGCCGAAGCTGCTCGAGCCGAAGGGGTACTTCGGGAAGATCGTCGACCTCAACGCGATGTTCCCGAAGATGAAGGAGATCGGCACCTACAAGATCACCTGGTCGGCCGCAGGCCTCCCCGAGAAGACCGTCATGTCGCGCGTCATCAAGAAGTACGACGCGGCGCGGGACTACCAGGCGGTCCTCTCCACCGAGTTCGGCGACATCGTCCTGGAGTTCTACAAGGACCTGGCGCCGATGCACGTGAAGAACTTCATCGACCTCGCCAACCAGGGCTACTACGACCAGAAGATCGTCCACCGCATCGTCAAGGGGGAGGCGATCTTCGGGGGCTCGCGGACCGGTGACGAGCGCGGCGGCCCCGGCTACTCGATGACCCCCGAGCCCAACGGCCTGAAGATCCTGGCCGGGTCGGTGGCGCAGGTGCGCAACGCCTACACCGGCGCCGAAGAGTCCGGGAGCATCTTCATGGTGGCGGCCGTGCCGCAGCCGGAGATGGACGACCGCGTGACGGTGTTCGCGCGCGTCGCCTCCGGGCTCGAGACGGTGAAGACGATCTCCAACCTGCCGACCGCCGGCAGCTCCGGCGGCAAGGTCGCGGCGCGCCCGATCCGCGACGTGGTCATCAAGAAGATCGAGATTCGCGAGAAGAAATCGGACAAAGCGCCCGCCAAGGCGTCGTAGCACTCCGCTCCGGCCGCCCTGCGCGGGCTCGCCATGCGCCCCACCCGCCGGAACCGCGGCGCGCCCTGCGCGCCGGATCGCCGGACCGTCCCGGCCGTGCTCCTGGCTCTTCCCCTGCTCCTCTTCGCCGCCGGCGCGGCCGCGCCGGTCGAGGACTTCGACGCGCCGATGCCGGAGTGGTGCGACGGACCGGTGCGCTATGTCCTGCCGCAGGAGGACAAGGTCGCCTACCGGAAGCTTTTGACGACCGAGGACCGGGCCCGTTTCATCCGGCGATTCTGGGCGGCGCGCGATCCCGACCGGACCACCCCCGAGAACGAGTACCGCGCCCTGTTCATGCACCGCCTGGACGACGCGCAGCGGCAGTTCACCAACGAATCGACCAAGCCGGGATGGAAGACGGACCGCGGCAAGATCTGGATCCTGATCGGCCCGCCCGACGAATCCGAGGAGCAGACGACGCGGTCGCGCGGCGACCTGGCCATCCGTCCCGACGTCATCAACTGGATCTACCGCAATCCGACGCCCGGCGTCGGCGGAACCGTCAACCTGCAGGTGCGCTTCCTGCTCGACACCAGCGGCGAGTACCGGCTCAGCACCGGCGCCCGCCTCTTCTCGAGCGACACCGCGATGTCGCAGGCGTTCGCGCTGCAGGCGATGCAGCTCAAGGCGATCCCGGGCGCCGGGCCGACGGGCGCCGGCGAGGTGGCCGAGGCGCCGGCCGTCCCTCCCGGGTTCCGCACGCACGCCGACGTGTTCGCCTCGGGGAAGGATCGCATGCTCGCCATCCTGACCCTGTTCGTTCCGGACGCCTTCTTCCATGCCGATGACGGCGGCGCCCCGCCGCGCCTCGAGGTGACCGCGCGGCTCGTGAGCGACACCCCGGGCGGGCCGACGTACGACCTGACGGGGCCGGCTTCGCTCCGCACCGCGGCCGGCCCGCTCGGCCGCAGCGCGGACGGCGCGCACATCTACCAGGGAGGCCTGGCGGTGCGTCCCGGAGACTACAAGGTGCGTTACGCGCTGGTCGGCCCGGGCACCGAGACGCTGCGCGCCTTCGACGACACGCTGGCCGCGCCGCCGCCCCCCGCGGGACGGCTGACGGTGGGACCGATCTCCTTCGCCCAGAGGCTCGAGCGCCTGGCGGAGGCGGCGGCCAGCGAGTACGTGCCTCCCTTCGTCCTGGGCGGGATGCGGGTGGTGCCGCGGTCCGACGCGCTGTTCTCTCCGGACGAGGAGCTGGCGTTCTACTACCAGGTCTCGGGGGCGATGAACGACCCGATCGGCGGCGTCCCCGACCTCGAGGTCGAGTACGTCGTGCTCCTGGAGACCCAGGGGGCGGCCGGGGTCACGACGCAGCCGCTCGGTCACCCGATCCACCTGACCCGCGAGCCGTCTCTCATCCAGGCCTTCTCCCTGCCCCTGGCCGGCTGGGCCTCCGGGCGCTATCGCCTGCAGGTGCACGTCACCGACAACCTCAACGGCAACGTCGCCGCCTCCGAGATCGCCTTCCAGGTCCGCTGAATGCGTTGACCCTGAACGGTTCGGTCCCCTATATTCCGGGGCGTCCAACTCGAGGGGAGTCTTTGCCGTGAGCGCCGTCTCAGCGCGTCGAACCCGTTCCGCCCGCCTCGGGCGCCGCCCCTCCGGGCGGCCGCTGCGCATCGTCGCCCTCGGCGGCGGCACCGGGCTGCCGGTCGTCCTGCGCTCGCTCAAGCGGGTGGTCGCGGACGCGGGCGGCACGCTCACGGGCATCGTCACCGTCACCGACGACGGTGGTTCGAGCGGGCGGCTGCGCCGGGCCTACGACGTCCTGCCCATGGGGGACATCCGCAACTGCCTCGTGGCCCTCTCGGAGAACGAGCCCCTCATGTCACGCCTGTTCCAGTACCGCTACCGCGGGCGCGACGGGCTCGGCGGGCACACGGTCGGGAACCTCATCCTGACGGCGCTGGCGGATTCGACCCGCTCGTACCTGCGGGCGATCGAGACCTCCGGCCAGGTGCTGGCCATCCGCGGGCGCATCCTGCCGGCGACCCTGGCCAACGTCTCCCTGGTCGCCCGCTGCGCCGACGGCCGGCTGCTGCGCGGCGAGACGCGCGTGTCGCAGAGCCACGCGCCGATCACGCGGGTGACGACCGACCCGCCGCACCCCGCGCCCGCGCCGGGGGTCCTCGCGGCGCTGCGCGAGGCGGACCTCATCATCCTGGGCCCCGGCTCCCTGTTCACCAGCGTCGTGCCGAACCTGCTGGTACGCGGCGTGGCCCGCCTCATCGCCCGCTCGCGGGCGCCGCGCGTCCTCGTCGGCAATCTCATGACGCAGCCGGGCGAGACCGACGACTTCACCGCCGCGGCGCACCTCGCCGCCCTGACGCGGCTCGCGGGCGTGCGGCTG
>DASYQE010000078.1:0-17181 GCA_036005805.1 Candidatus Polarisedimenticolia bacterium
GCGATGCACGGCATCGCGGTGCACCCGGCCGACAGCGTGCAGGAAGCGGTGCGCGGCGCGCAGATCGTCGTGACGACGACCTCGAGCCGCGAGCCGATCCTGCGCGCCTCCTGGGTCGCCCCGGGGACGCACATCACCGCCGTCGGCTCGGATCAACCCGACAAGCAGGAGGTCGAGGCCCTCCTCGTGGCGCGCGCCGACCGGCTCGTCGCCGACAGCCGGCCGCAGTGCCTGAGGCTCGGGGAGATCCACCATGCCGTCGCGGCCGGCGCCATCGGCGAGAACGACATCGATGCCGAGCTCGGGGAAATCGTCGCCGGGACGAAACCCGGGCGCTCGAACGACGAGGAGATCACGCTGTGCGACCTGACCGGTCTGGGGGTGCAGGACGTCGCGTCCGCCAACCTCATCCTGGAGCGGGCCCGCGCCACCGGCGCCCCCGGCGAGACGGTGCCGCTGTGAGGCGCGTCCGCGCCGCCCGGATCCTGATCGCCACAACACTCGTCCTGTCGTTCGCGGGCGGCGGCCATGACGCGGACGCGGACACCGCACCCGGCGCCAACGGCCGCGTCGACCTCGGGCGCCTCGACCCGGCGCGCGTCGATGCCGCCTTCGGCCAGTACGACAAGCCCGGCTCCCCCGGCTGCGCGGTCGGCGTCGTCGAGTCCGGGACCATCGTCTTCGCGCGCGGCTACGGCGAAGCCAGCCTCGAGCATGCGGTGCCGATCACGCCGCGCACCCTGTTCGACCTCGGATCCACGTCCAAGCAGGTCACCTCCGCGGCGGTGGCGCTGCTCGTCCTCGACGGCAAGCTGTCGCTCGACGATCCGATCCGGAAGTACTTCCCGGAGATCCGCGACTTCAAGCGGTCGCCGGCGATCACGGTGCGACGCCTGCTCGACCACACGAGCGGCCTGCGCGACTACACCGACCTGCTGTCGATGGAGGGACACGCCGAATCCGACCTGACCACCACCCCGCAGGGGTTCGAAATCCTGGCGCGGCAGAAGGGGCTCAACTTTCCGGCCGGCGACGAGTTCCGCTACACCAACTCGGGGCATTTCCTGGCCTCGATCCTGGTGAAGCGGGTCTCGGGGAAGAGCCTGCGCGAGTTCGCGCGCGAGCGCATTTTCGGGCCGCTCGGGATGACCGACACCACCTACCTCGACGACCACACCCTGGTCGTGCCGCGCCGCGCCGCCGGCTACTCGCCGCGCGACGGCGGGGGGTTCGAGACGGCGATGTCGGACTGGGAGCAGGTGGGAGACGGCGGCGTGCAATCGTCGATCGAGGACATGGCGCTCTGGGCGACGAACCTCGACACCGGCGACAGGCTCGGCGGGAAGCCCCTCATCGATCTCCTGCACACGCCGGGCAGGCTCGCCGACGGGACGCCCATCCCCTATGGGCTCGGCCTCTTCCTCGGGACGCACCGCGGCCTCAGGCTGGTCGAGCACGGCGGCGCCTGGGCCGGCTATCGCGCCAACCTCATGCGCATCCCGGAACGGCGGCTCGCGGTCATCACCTTGTGCAACGTCTCCACCGCCGCGACCGGGAAGCTGTCGATGGCGGCGCTCGATGCGGCACTCGACGGCCTGCCGGAATCGGAGCGCCCCGCGCCGGATGCGGCCCGGGCGCCCGCGCCGGCGACGGCCGCCTTGAAACCCGCGGCTGCCGCGCTCGCGTCCTACGCCGGCGTTTACGTCTCGGAGCACCTCGGTGACGTCGGGACGGTGGAAGCCGGCCCCGATGGCCTGCGTCTCTCGGGCGAGCCGCTCCTGCCGCGGGGCGAAGGACGCTTCGCCGTCGCTTCGAGCGGCGCCGTCATCACCTTCGCGGCGAACGGCGAGATGCGCATCGACGACCCGCGGGAGAACCCGCACCCGGCGATCTTCCGGAAAGTGAGTGCGTCTCCCGCGAAGGGAAAACCCGCCAAATCCGGCGCGAAGCCGGAGATCGCGGCCAAGCCGGGACCAGGCCTCGAGGGGACCTACCGGAACGACGACCTCCTGAGCGGGTGCGAGGTGCAGAAGGTCGACGATCGCCTCGCGTTTTCCTGCGGCGGGGGCGAGGCCTCGACGATCACGCCGCTCGGAGGCGACCTCTACGATCTCGGCTGGGGCCTTCTCAAGGCGAAGCGCGAGCTGAGCGGCGCGGTGGAGTCCCTGACGCTCACCACCCGCGGCCTGGTCGATTTCGTCCTGCACCGGATCGACGGACCGGCGGTCCGCGGCGAAGGCCGCGGATCGCGCGGTGTATAATTCCGCGCATGGGGGAAGTGGCCTTCGAGTACGTGGTTCGCACCCTCCAGAAAACCGACGAGACCTACCTGATCGAGGTGGAGCGCGCTCCCGGTCACTGGATCGCGACCGTGCGGCTGCCCGACGGGACCTTCTGGAACATGGACCGCTTCGACCCGCGCGCCCCGGCGCTGCCGAAGCAGTGGGTCGGAGGGACCGCCGCGGCGGCGGCCGACTACGCCGCCCGCGTCCTCACCAACTGGTTCTCGAACGAGCGCATGGAAGTCGTGCGCCGGACCTACAAGCTGGGGGAGAAAACCTAGGAGCGGGGCCGGGCCGTTACTTGAGGCCCTTCGGCAGCTCCAGCACGCGGACCGCTTCGACGAGGTCATTGAGGCGGAACGGCTTCAGCAGGACCGGGTTGTCGAGGAGCTTCACGAAGCGGCGGGCTTCGCGCTTGTCCATGGCGCCCGTGACGAAGATGACCCGGGGCCGCAGGGACGGCTTGCGGCGCGCGATCTGCCGGTAGAGCGACAGGCCGTTCGCGTCGGGCAGCACGAGATCCAGGATGATGCCGCAGTAGTCGCGGAACATCAGGAGCGGCAGGGCGTCCTGGCAGGACGTGGCGACGTCGACGTGGTAGCGCTGGCCGCGCAGGGTCTCGGCCATCAGCTCGAGGATGACCTCGTCGTCGTCCACGGCGAGGATGCGGTGCTCCTCGTCGGGGCACGAGTCGGAATGGAAGCGCGACACGTCGCCATCGGCCAAAGGCGTTTCGACCAGGGCAAGATCGGATGTTCTCATATGAGCGAAGGTAGGGCCCGGAAACCCGCGCTGCAAGCCCGCGAGCCGGGAATCACGGAAATGCAACCCCGGACGATGACGATATCGCCATGCCGCTGCGCACCACCCCGCTGACCGCCCGCGAGCGCCTGGTGCTCGGCTGGGGGAAGGTGCGCCGCTTCTACCTCGGCACCTTCCGCAAGGCATACGTCCGGAAGAGCCTGGCGCGGCGCGTCGGCCACTGCAACCGCACCGGCGCCTGCTGCCGCCTGATGTTCACCTGCCCCATGCTCGATCAGCGCTCGGACCCCGTGCGCTGCAGCATCCACGAGATCAAGCCGCGCAACTGCAACCTCTTCCCGATCGACGAGCGCGACCTCCGCGATCGCGATATCATCGCGCCCGATTCACCGTGCGGCTTCTCCTTCCTCCCGGCGGATCGGACTCCGGCGGCGGGGGCACGCGGAGACGCCTGACGGCTCCCTGACGCCCGGGAACGCCGGGGATCGATGGACTTTCGCGCCACCGGTCCCCATATTGGAAGCCGGTCCGGTCCGCATTCCGTCCGGGCCCCGGAGGCTTGCGACTCGATGGCCGGCGCCGACCTGATCCTTCACCCCGAGGAGTACGAGCGCATCCGCGAGGTGATGGCCCGCCTGAGGTCCGAGTGCAACGCCAAGATGGTCTTCCTGATCGACAAGAACGGGCAGTCGATCTGCGCCCAGGGGGAGACCGACGCCATCGACGTGACCGCCCTCGCATCGCTCGCCGCCGGCAACGTCGCGGCGACCGACTCCCTGGCGCGGCTCATCGGCGAGAAGGAGTTCAGCATCCTGTTCCACGAGGGGGAGCGGGACAACCTGCACATCTCCGTCGTGGCGGGCCGGGTGATCCTGGTGGTGATCTTCGACGAGCGGTCGTCGCTCGGGCTGGTGCGGCTGCGCGTCAAGCGCGGCTCGACCGACCTGCGCACGGTGCTCGAGACGGTCTGGAACCGCTCCGCGTCGCCGAAGAAGGCGGCCGCCGGCGGATCGCCGTTCGGCGAGATCACCGACGAAGACATCGATCGGCTGTTCAGCGACTAGGCGCGGCGGAGCGGATAGCCCGACATGACGTTCATCAACTACGCGGCGCGCGAGATCAACTGCAAGCTCGTCTACTACGGGCCGGGCTTGGGCGGCAAGACGACGAACATCAAGTTCGTCTACGAGAAGACCAACCCCAATGCCAAGGGGAAGCTCATCTCGCTCGCGACCGAGACTGACCGGACGCTGTTCTTCGACTTCCTGCCGCTCGACCTCGGGGAAATCCGCGGCTTCCGCACCCGCTTTCATCTTTATACGGTGCCGGGACAGGTGTTCTACGACGCCTCGCGCAAGCTCATCCTCAAGGGCGTGGACGGAGTCGTCTTCGTCGCCGACTCGCAGGCGGCGCGCATGGACGCCAACCTCGAATCGCTGAAGAACCTCGAGCTGAACCTGAAGGAGCAGGGGTACGACATCAAGACCATCCCCTACGTCCTGCAGTTCAACAAGCGCGATCTCCCGACCGCCATGCCGTTCGAAGAGATGAAGAAGCGCCTGCACTACAAGGGCGAGCCGATTTTCGAGGCGATCGCCAACAAGGGAACCGGCGTCTTCGAGACCCTGAAGATGATCGCGAAGATGGTCCTGCTGGAGCTGCGCAAGGGGAAGTAACCCGCGCGCCAGGGGAAGTCACCCGCCCCTCGTCCGCCTCGTTCGCGTCCTTCGCCCCCGCCCCGCTACTTCTTCAGGAACGCGTCGATCCTCTGGACGAACAGGTCGGGCTCTTCGCAGAACGGCAGGTGGCCGCTCTTCTCGAAGACGGCGAACTCGGAGTTCGGGACCTGCTTGTGGATGCCGTAGGCCACCGACGGTGCGACGTTGAAATCGTAGCGGCCGGTGACCACGAGCGTCGGGAACTTGAACTTCCGCAGCTCGGGGTTGAGGTCGTATTTCTCCGCCTCGCCCCACAGCGCCGCGTTGATCTTCGGGCGGAAGACGAACGAGTCCGAACGGGCCAGGTAAGCCTCGCGCGCCGTGCTCGAGTAGAAGAGCATCGTCGAGTATTCGCGCAGGCTGCGGGCGATCGCGTCGGGATCGCCGAGCGCCTCGCCGAAGGCCATTGCGTCTTGCCGCTCGGTGGTCTCCGGATAGATGTTCTTGAACAGGAACGCCGTCTCCTGGATCTTCGGCGCCGCCGCGTCGGCGATGATCAGGTGCGCGATGTGCTCCGGATGGCGCGAGGCGTACGCCATCACGAGATAGCCGCCCCACGAGTGCCCCATCAGGTCGAACTTGCCGTCTCCGGCGATCTTCGCTCGGAGAGCGTCGAGGTCGGCGATCTGCTCGAGGAGGGTGGTCGTCTGGTCCGGTTTGAGAGGGGTCGACTGGCCGTCGCCGCGCTGGTCGTAGAAGACGATGCGGCGGTTGGCGGCCAGCCGGTCCCAGGAGTCGCTGCAGTGCAAGTAGGCGTGGTCGAAGCCGGGGCCGCCGTTGACGACGATGAGGGGAAGCCGGCTCCCCTGCCCGCGCACCTCGTAGAAGAGGGAGAGCCCCGGGGCGACCTCGAGCATCTCCCCCTTCTCTCTCGCCGCGGGCGCGGACGTCTGGGCGGCCGCGGTGAGGGCGGCGGCGAGCATCGAAGCGGCGGAGAAAAGCGCGGCGCGGCGAACCTGCAGAGAAACGGCGGACATCGGCTCCTCCCTCTCCATCCTTACAATTGGTGTGCGGCGGCCCGGACGTGCTGGGCGCGATTGTAGACTTCGTTGAAGCCGTCCTTGTCCCCCTGGTACCAGCCGCGCAGGCCTCCCGACGAATCCACGATCAACAGGTGGCCGATCCGCGCCGCGCCGCCGAAAGCGTCGAGCTCGTCCTCCCCGATGCGGGCCGCGAGCCACAGCGGCGGCGCCGGGTCGGCGGAGACCTCGGGCCCGATGTCCACGTCCAGCAGGCGGATGCCGCCGAGGTGGAAGTCCTTGAAGGCGTCGGCCAGCTCCTGCATCCGGCCGCGGCGCTCCCGGCAGGGAGCGTCGCACGGCTGGTTCTCGAACGACAACACCCACACGCTCCCCCGCAGCGAGACTCCCCGGATGATTCCTCCGCCGGCGCCGATCAGATCCAGGCTCGGAAACGTTCCCTGCACCGGCGGCGGCTCCGGCACCCGCCTCAGGCAGGGACGGATCAGCGTGAGCAGCAGAATGCCCACGAGGAAGGCCCACAGGAAGGTGAAGCGCGGCAGGCCGGGCGGGCGGACGTCGGCGGCATCCGTCACGGGCCGATCCGGCCCGGCTCCGGCAGGCCGAGATGGACCAGGATCGGCTGCGGCGTCGTCTCGCTGCTGCGTCTGACGAGGAAGCGCTGCCCGTCCGCGGTGACGTCGAACTGTCTCCCGCTCGACGAATCGTCGAGCAGACCCGGGAACAGGGCCTGCGGCGCTCCCATGGTGAACGTCGCTCCGATCGTCGTCGGGACCGCCATGATGAAGCCGCGGAAATCGAGGTAGAAGAGCTCCCGGCCATCCCGCCTCCACGTCGGCGCCGTGCCCCCCTGCCCGGAGACGCGCCACTCCTCGCCGCTGCCGAGAGAGCGTACGTAGACCTCCTCCCGGCCGGTCGAATCCGAAACGTAGGCCAGCCAGCGGCCGTCGGGCGTCAGGGAGGGGGACGCCTCCGAGAAGGGGGTGGAGACGACCTTGACCGGCTCCCCTCCGCCCGCAGGCAGCCGGATCAAGTCGGAGCGGCCCGAGTCGTCGCCGGTCGCCAGGAGGAGCGACCCGTCCGGGAACCAGTCCTCGAGCTGCGACCCAGCAGGCACCGGCCGGACGAGGCGCTTCTCCCCGGGACGGGCCGGATCCACCAGGACGATGGCCAGCTGCGTCTCCGAGCCTGTCGTCACCGCGAGCGTTCGTCCATCCGGCGACCAGACCGCCTCCTGATCGTCGTCGTCATCGAAGGTCACGCGCGTGTCGAGATGCCGATCGAGGTCGTGGACGTGAATGTCGCCCTGGTTGTTCTCCCCCGCGTAGTGCGCGACGGCGATGCGCCGGCCGTCGGGCGAGAGACGCGGCAGGTTGTGCCAGCCTCCGTCGTCCACGGCCACCGAGAGCACCTTCCCCTGCCGATCGAGCCAGACCAGCTGGTTCGTGTTCGACTCGATGAATCGCGTCACGAGCGTCTCCGGCGCCGCGGCGGCCAGGTAGCGGAACCCGGCGATGCCGAGGCTCCCCGGCAGCTCGAGACCGAGCGCTTGCGGCTCGCCCAAAAGCGTGGCGCGATCCACGTCGAGCTCCTGCGCGACCAGCGTCCTGCCGCGCGCGTAGAGCACCTTGCGCGGAGGCAGGAAAGCCACCCGCGAGTTGGACGGCCCGAGGGTGCGGGTGGCGGTCGAGCCGACAATCCCCAGCCGCGTCTCCCCGGGCTCCATGCCGCTTCCCTGCGCTTCATAGAACAGGAAGTGCCTTCCGTCCGGCAGGAAGCAGGGCCATCGGTGGGTTCTTTCCTTCCCATCGACCGAAGTCGCCGGCTCCGGTTTTCCGCCCGAGGCGGTGATCCGGAACAGGGGGCCGTGGAAGGTCGGCGCGAAAACGATGACGTCGTCCGCCCCCCAGGAAGCGCCCCGCACGTCGGCCGTGTTCGTCGTCCGCACGATCATCTTCACGGCGCCGCCGATGAGGTCCACCGATTTCATCTGGCTGCCGGCGAAGAACCCGAGGCGCCGGCCGTCCGGCGACCAGAAGGGGAAGCGTGCTCCGTCCGTTCCGGAGAGGCGACGCGGCTCGACGGCGTCCAGGTCCCGCAGCCAGAGCGCCGTCTGGCCGGCGGCGTCGCGGGCGACGAAGACGATCGATCGCCCGTCGCGCGACACATCGACGCCCCCGACGAACGAGGTCCCGGCGGGGGGATCGAACCCGAAGGCCAGGCGCGGGGGCGCCGCTCCGGGCGCCTGTCGTCCGGGAGCGAGGAGCAGCAGTACCGCGACCCCGATGGCCGCACCAACGAGCGCCAGACCGAGGGCGGCGGGCCACTCGAGGCCACGGGATCGCGCCGGCCGCACGGGCGCGGCGACCACCTCGTGCACTCCGGATCCCGGCTCGAGCGCCAGGCGCGCCTCCCCCATCGCCTGCAGGCGCCGGCGGGGATCCCGTTCGAGACAGCGGCGCAGCAGGGCGGCCAGCCGCGGCGGTGTGGACGGCGGCAGCGCACTCCAGTCAGGGTCGCGCGTCAGCACGGCGGCGAGAACGTCGGTGATCGTCTCGCCGGCGAACAGCGCCGTGCCCGTGAGCATCTCCCACAGCACGGCGCCGAAGGCCCAGATGTCGGCGCGCCGGTCCACCGCGCGGCCGCGCGCCTGCTCGGGCGACATGTAGGCCGCGGTGCCAAGGATCATCCCGGCGCGCGTGCCGCTCTGCACCAGCGTCGGAGACTGGGACAGGTCGCTTCCGGCCGCTCCCGCAGCTTCGGAGCCGGTGAGCGCCTTGGCGAGGCCGAAGTCGAGCACCTTGACCTTGCCGTCCGGCGTCACCTTCACGTTCGCCGGCTTGAGGTCGCGGTGGACGATCCCTTTCTCGTGCGCCTCCTCGAGCGCCTCGGCGATGTGACGGGCGATGTCGATCGCCTCGTCGGGCGGGATCGGGCCGCGCGCCAGGCGCTGGGCGAGATCCTCCCCTTCCACCAGCTCGAGCACCAGGCACGGAGTTCCCCCGGCATCCTCGAGGCCGTGGATGGCGGCGATGTTGGGATGGTTGAGCGAGGCGAGCACCTGAGCCTCGCGCCGGAAACGGCCGAGGCGCTCGGCGTCGGCGGCCACCTCGACCGGCAGCATCTTGATCGCCACGTCCCGTCCGAGCCGGGAGTCGGTGGCGCGGTACACCTCACCCATGCCGCCGGCGCCGATGAGCGCCCGGATTTCGTATGGACCGATGCGGTTCCCCGGGAAGAGGCTCAAGGAGTCGCGGCCGCGGCCCTGGAAGCGGCGCTCAGGCGCGGGCGGCCGGGCCGCCCGGGCCGGCGCCGAAGTCGGCCGGCAGCACCTTCCCGAGCACGCCGGCGAAGCGGTACTGGCGCAGGTTCTGCCGCGCGTTCAGGAGCACCAGCACCACGATGACGGCGCGCGCCGCCACCGGGAAGAGCGGATCGTGCACCCGGCGCCAGACGTAGTAGCCGGAGAGCCCCACGGCGACCGCGATCCCGAAGATCGACAGCCCCAGAAAGAGCGGCCGGCGCCGCAGCGCGCGGCGGACGAAAGCGGATTCGACGGTGTCCAGCGAGGCGGATGCGGCGTTCGGCGGGAGGGTCGTTCCGGTGGACATGGAAACGCGGATTATAGAGGGAAAACCCGCGGCTGGAAGCACCTTCGTGGGTCTTGACCCTCCGAAGAGCGTGAGACTAGTATCGCCGGTCCCAAATCCCGGGAGGAGACGTTCACGTGCCCCAGATCGGTGAGCGCCGCGACATGCGACGCCAGGTGATGCGACCGTAACGCATGGCGCAGATCCTTCCTCCCTGGATCAACCGCTTGCCGCTCTTCGCTGCCGTGGGCGGTCTGGTTGCGACCGTCGCCGTCGTCGGCGGCATCTGGTATTGGTTCTCGCCCAAGTTCACCGACGCGGGCTACCGCCCCATCCAGCCGGTCCCTTACAGCCACCGGCTGCATGTCGGTGAGATGGGCCTCGACTGCCGCTACTGCCACGCGTCGGTGGAGGTGTCGCCGGTGGCGAACGTGCCGCCGACGGCCGTCTGCATGAACTGTCACAAGCTCGTGAAGCGGGACTCGCCGCTGCTCGAGCCGATCCGCAGCAGCGCCGCGAGCGGCCACCCGATGCAGTGGGTGCGGGTGCACAAGCTGCCGGACTATGTCTACTTCAACCACAAAGTGCACATCGCCGCGGGCGTCGGCTGTGTGTCGTGCCACGGGCGGATCGACGAGATGGACGTGGTGACGCAGATGCAGCCGCTGTCGATGTCGTGGTGCCTGGACTGCCACCGCAACGCCGGCCCGAACCGCCGGCCCGTGAGCGAGGTCACCAACATGAAGTGGACTCCGCCGAAGGACGCCACAGCGCTGGCGGCGAAGCTCGAGCAGGAGCGCCCCGTCCATCCGCCGACCGAATGCTCCGGGTGCCACCGATGAAAGCGCACGACGTGAAACCGGGACGCGAGTACTGGCGGAGCCTGCGGCAGAAGGAGCAGGACCCGGCCTTCCTCGAGGTCCTGCACCGCGAGTTCCCCGAGGGCGCGAGCGAGCCGCCCGAGGGGATGACGCGCCGCGACATCCTGACGCTCCTCGGCGCATCGATCTCCCTCGCCGGGCTCGCCGCCTGCCGGCGGCCGGTGCACCACATCGTCCCGTTCGTCGACCCCCCCGAGACGGTGATCCCCGGGGTGCCGAAGCACTATGCGACGACGATGCCGTTCGGCCGGTCGGCCTGCGGGCTCGTGGTCGAGAGTCACGAGGGGCACCCGACCAAGATCGAGGGCAATCCGCGCCACCCCGGCTCCCTCGGGGCTTCGAGCGTGCGGGCGCAGGCGGCGATCCTCAACCTCTACGATCCGGACCGCGGCCGGAGCCTCCTGCAGGGCGGCACCATCAAGAAGTGGCCCGACTTCGTCGCCGCCTGGAAGGAGCTCGAGAAGGCCCACCTCGCCGACGGCGGCGCCGGGCTCGCGATCCTCTCGGAGTCGTTCGCCTCGCCGACTTTGGCGCGGCTGCGCTCGGTGCTCCTCAACCGCTTCCCGAGGGCGACCTGGGCGGTGTGGGAGCCGGTGTCGGACGAGAACGTGCTGGCCGGCATCAAGGAAGCGACCGGCCGCGACCTCGAGCCGCAATATGACCTGGGCCGTGCGCGCGTCATCGTGTCCCTCGACGCGGACCTGTTCCTGCTCGACCCGGAGTCGATCCGCCACGGCCGCGGCTTCGCGGCCGGCCGCCGCGCCGGCTCGACCGGCGGCGTGATGAACCGGCTGTACGCGGTCGAGGCGGCCTACTCGGTGACCGGGTCGATGGCGGATCATCGCCTGCGCCTCCCGGCCTCGCGCATCGCCGGCTTCGTGGCGGCCCTGGCGCGCGCCGTCGCCGTCCCCGGGGCTCCTCCGGGGGCGGACGGGCTCGACGAGCGGGGCCGGAAGTTCCTGAACGCGCTCGCGTCCGATCTCAAGGAAGCGCGCGGCGCCGGACTCGTGGTCGCGGGGCCGCGGCAGCCCGCCGCGGTGCACGCGGCGGTGGCGGCGCTCAACCTCGCCCTCGGCAACACCGGCACGACGGTTCTCTATCGCGACCCGGCGCACGCCGCCCTGCCGTCCTCCGCGTCGCTCGCCGCCCTCAAGGGGAAGCTCGACGCCGGCTCCGTGACGACCCTCGTCGTGCTCGGCGGCAACCCGGTGTACGACGCGCCGGCCGACCTGAAGTTCGGCGAGGCGATGGCGAAGGCGAAGGAGCGCATCGTCGTCGGGGATCGCGTCGACGAGACCGGCGCGGCGGCGACCTGGTTCCTGCCCCGGGCGCATTTCCTCGAGGCGTGGGGGGACGCGCGCGACGTCTCCGGCACGCTGAGCATCGTCCAGCCCCTCATCCTTCCTCTTTATGAAGGGAAGAGCGACGTCGAGGTGCTGTCGCTCCTCGGGAGCGGCGAGGACACGCCGGGCTACGACACGGTGCGGCTGACCTGGAAGTCGATCCTGGGCGAAGCCGACTTCGACAAGAAATGGAACCGGGTGCTGCACGACGGGTTGCTGCCGGACAGCGGCGCGGCCCCCGTGGCGGCCTCGGCCTCGGCGCGTCCGTTCGGGGATCTCGAGACCCTGGCCGCGGCGAACGGCGGCGACCACGGCGTCGAGATCGTCTTCCAGCCGTCGAACGCGGTGCACGACGGCCGCGACGCCAACAACGGCTGGCTGCAGGAGCTGCCCGACCCGATCACCAAGATCACCTGGGACAACCCGGCGCTGCTGAGCCCGAAGACGGCGAAGTCGCTTGGGGTCGCCAACGAGGACATCGTGCGCCTCGAGCACGACGGGCGCTCGCTCGAGCTGCCGGCCTTCGTCGTCCCGGGGCAGGCGGACGGCACCGTCGTCGTCACCCTGGGCTACGGCCGCAGGACGGTCGGCCGCGTCGGCCGTGACGTCGGCTTCGACGCCTACCGGCTGCGCGGCTCGTCGGCGCCGTGGATTGCCTCCGGGGCGCACGTGTCGCGCACCGGCTCGCAGGCGATCCTCGCGTCGACCCAGGAGCACGGCAGCATGGAGGGGCACCCGCTCGTCCTCGAGGGGACGGTCGAGGAGTTCAAGCGCAAGCCGAACTTCGCGCAGGAGCTGGCCGAGGCGCCGCACGAGGAAGGCGAAGGCGTGCCGAACGAGACATCCGAGAAGCGCGGCGTCACGCCTCCCGGTCTCGCCCTGTTCCCCGAAAAGTCCTATGACAAGGGCCCGCAGTGGGGCATGACCATCGACCTCAACACCTGCGTCGGCTGCAACGCCTGCGTCGTCGCCTGCCAGAGCGAGAACAACGTGCCGGTCGTCGGCAAGGACCAGGTGCGCCGCAGCCGCGAGATGCACTGGCTGCGCCTCGATCGCTACTTCACCGGCGACCCCGAGGGCGACGCCCAGGTGGTGGTGCAGCCGCTGCCGTGCATGCAGTGCGAGAACGCCCCGTGCGAGCAGGTCTGCCCGGTGGCCGCGACGGTCCATGACAGCGAAGGGCTCAACGTCATGGTCTACAACCGCTGCATCGGCACCCGCTACTGCTCCAACAACTGCCCCTACAAGGTGCGCCACTTCAACTTCTACAACTTCACCAAGGACACGCCGGAGATCGTCAAGCTGGCGCAGAACCCGGACGTGACGGTGCGCGCCCGCGGCGTCATGGAGAAGTGCACCTACTGCACGCAGCGGATCAACGAGGCGAAGATCGACGCCAAGGTCAGCGGCAGGCCGCTGCAGGACGGTGACATCAAGACCGCCTGCCAGCAGTCCTGCCCCGCCGACGCAATTACATTTGGCAACCTGCGCGACGAGACCAGCAAGGTGGCGCAGGAGGCGGCGAGCCCGCGCAACTACTCGCTCCTGGCCGAGCTGTACACCAGGCCGCGCACGACTTATCTCGCCAAGCTGCGCAACCCGCACCCGGATCTCGCCGGTGTCGTGGAGGAGCACGGATGAAGCGTGCGCCGCTTCTGGCGGCGGTCGCCCTGGCGCTCGCGGCCGCGGGATGCCGCGGCATGACCTCGTCGAAGCCGCCGGTCCATCCCAACCCGAGCATGGACGACCAGCCGAAGGTGAAGGCGCAGCAGGAGAGCCGTTTCTTCTACAACGGCTCGGCGATGCGGCCCCCCGTCCCGGGGACCATCGCCCTCGGCGAGCTGCGCGAGGACACCGCCTTCTACGAAGGGAAGAATGCCGACGGCTCGTTCGTGGCGAAGGTTCCGGTGGAGGCGGGCGACCAGGTGCTTGAGCGCGGCAAGAACCGCTACACCATCTACTGCCAGCCGTGCCACGACGCGCGCGGCGACGGCCACGGCATCCTGTTCCAGCGCGGCAACATCCCGACGGCGTCGTTCCACCAGGACAAGATCCGCAACTACCCGGACGGGCAGATCTTCGACGTCATCACCAACGGTTCCGGGCTGATGCCCTCGTATCGCTGGCCGCTCCAGCCGGCCGATCGCTGGGCGATCATCGCGTACGTGCGGACGCTGCAGCAGAAGCGGGGGGCGACCGGTGGGTAACCCGAAGGTCCGCATCGCGCTCGGGATCCTCGCGATCGTCATCGGCCTCGCGGTCGTCGGGAAGATCGCCGGCTTCCTGGTCAGCCACGAGTATCGCGAGCCGTTCCGCGTGCCGGTCGGGGCGGAGGACGCCACGCCCCGCCAGCAGGGAACGATCGACGAGCGTGCCGAGGCCGAGAAGAAGGCCATGGCCACGCCGTACGTCGAGCCGGACTACCGCGCCTTCCCGAAGATCGGCAGCCGCGTCGCGGTCTGGGTGGCGGCGCAGCTGCACCTGCTGTTCGCGGCGTTCGTGCTCGCCGTGCCGCTCTTCGCCTTCATCATCGAGGCGATCGGCGTCTTCACGAAGGACAGGCGCTACGACCGGCTCGCCTACGAGTTCACCAAGCTCCTGTCGGTCGCCTTCTCGCTGACCGCGACGTTCGGCGCGGCCCTGACGTTCCTGCTCATCGCCCTCTACCCGAAGTTCACCATGTACCTGGCGAGCGTCTTCTCGCCGACCTTCGCGCCTTACGTCGGGTTGTTCTTCTTCGAGGCGTTCTTCCTCTACTCCTATTACTACGGCTGGGGGAAGTTCCACCCGTACGTGCACCTCGCTCTCGGGTTCATGCTCAACCTCGTCGGCACGGCGATCATGCTCATCGCCAACGCCTGGGTGACCTTCATGACCTCCCCCGCCGGGGTCTCCGAGAAGGGGGCGGTCATCTCGACCTGGGACGCGGTGCACAACTTCACCTGGATGCCGATCAACGTGCACCGCTTCATCGCCAACATCGCCTTCGGCGGATCGGTGGCGGCGGCGTACGCGGCCTTCAAGTTCCTGCAGGCGGAGACCGACGAGGAGCGCGCCCACTACGACTGGATGGGCTACATCGGCAACTTCGTCGCCATCATCGCCTTCCTGCCGCTGCCCTTCGCCGGCTACTGGCTGGCGAAGGAGATCTACGCCTTCTCGCAGACGCTGGGGCTGACGATGATGGGAGGCGCCTTCTCGTGGCTCTTCATCATCCAGGCGGTGCTCATCGGCAACCTGTTCCTGGCGGCCAACTACTACCTCTGGCTCGGGATGGGGCGCGTCGAGGGGCACAACCCGTTCCAGAAATACATCAAGTACCTGCTCATCGGCATCACGCTGTGCTTCATGGTGTGGGCGACGCCGCGGTCGATCATCGCGACCGTGTCGGAGGTGCGCGCCATGGGCGGCGCGGTGCACCCGGTGCTCGGCTTCCTCGGCGTCATGTCGGCGAAGAACACCGCGGTCAACATCCTGATCCTGACCACCTTCATGTCGTTCCTGCTGTACCGCCGGACCGGCAAGGTGGCGACCGTGGCATGGGCGAAGCTCGGCAACGCCCTGCAGCTCGGCATCTTCGCGGCCGCGGCCGTCTTCGTCATCTTCCTGGGCGTGTACGGCTACTTCGTCGAGGCGAAGGTGCGGATCGGGTTGTCGGTGCCCCAGGTCTCGTCGGTGCTTCTGGCCATGGTCTCGATCACCATCATCGACGTCTTCCTGTACGCGGGCGCGAAGAAGACCGGTGAGGTGCGCTGGGGGAAGATCCCGGCGGCGTCGCAGTACATCCTCATCTTCATCGCCGTCACCTTCACCTGGCTGATGGGGCTGATGGGCTACGTCCGGTCGGGGCTGCGGCAGCACTGGCATGTGTACGGCGTCATGCGCGACACGTCGCCGGACGCCTTCACGCCGACGCTCGGGTTCGCGACCATCGTCGTGTCGTGCACCGTGCTCGCCTTCTTCCTGCTCATCGGGTTCGTCTTCTGGCTGGCCAGCCTGCACGACAAGAAGGACTGGGCGGCGGCGGGAACGGCTCCGGCCGACGCGCCGGCGGCCCACGGGTCCGGGGGGCGGCACTGATGCGCATCCCGCTGATCCCCCGGCTCGCGGCGCTGGTTCTGGCGACGACGGCGTTCTACACGTACGTCGGCCAGCTCGTGCCGCAGAAGGAGGTCCACCCGCCCGTCGAGATCGTCCTCAAGAAGGACATGGACACGACCGAGATGGCGAAGACCGGGCGCGAGCTCATGGACGGCAAGGGGCTCTGCTTCACCTGCCACACCATCGGCAAGAAGGGCGTGCTGCGCTTCCCGGACCTGGAAAACGTCGACGTGCGCGCCAAGTCCCGCGAAGCCGGGCTCTCCGACGTCGAGTACTTCGCCCAGGCGATGTACGACCCGGACAAGTTCATCGTCCCCGGCTTCAACCCCGGCATGCCGCACATCAACAAGCCGCCGATCGGGTTGACCGACGACGAGATCCTCTGCGTCATCGCGTATCTCCAGAGCCTCGGCGGCACGCCGAACGTCACCCTGCAGACGAAGCACGCGTACAGCCAGGGAGCCGCCGCCAAGTGAACCTGCTCGTCGTTCTCCCGGTTCTCGCCGTCTTCGTGCTGCTGGCCTTCCGGCGCGTCCCGCTGATGGCCTGGGCGGTCGCCTGGTGGGCCGGCATCTTCGTCGTGCTGGGCTGGGGTTTCGCCATCCCGATCCCGTCTTCGGTCCTGTCGATCTACATGTCGATCGTCACGCTGGCGCTCCTCGCCTACATCACCTCGAGCGACGAGCGGCGCCGGCAGGTGGCGGGACCCATCGTGCGCCTCATCATCGAGCCGCGCCACCGCATGCTCCTGGCGGCGCTGGTGGTGCTGATCCCGGGCGCGGCGGCGGCGAACGTCTACCTGCAGGCCAAGGCGCCCCTCGAGGCGCCATTCTTCGCCCGCACCGTCCACCCGGCCTCCCCTGCATCCGTGACGGTGCACGACAAGACCATCGATCTCGACGCCGGCGAGAACCCGTTCCGCTCGCTCGAGACCTCGAACCCCGAGGAGTTCCGCAAGCACGTGGCCGACGGCAAGCGCGTCTACTACCAGAACTGCGTCTTCTGCCACGGCGACAACCTCAAGGGGAACGGCATGTTCATCCATGCCCTCGCGCCGATCCCCACGAACTTCGACGACAGCGGCACCATCCCGATGCTGCGCGAGACCTTCCTCTTCTGGCGCATCTCCAAGGGCGGCCCCGGGATGCCCGAGGAAGGCGGTCCCTGGGACAGCGCCATGCCGGTCTGGGAGAAATTCCTGAAGGAGGAGGACATCTGGGACGTCATCCTCTTCCTGTACGACTTCACCGGGCGCAAGCCGCGCGCCGCCGAGTCGGTCAAGGACGCCGTGGAGAAGGGGCACTGATGGCGCGCCGCGGTCCGGTCCTGGTCGCCCTGGCGATCCTCGCGATCGCCGCGCCGGCGCGCGCCCAGGAAGGCGCCAAGGGCCCCGGCGCCGGTTCCGATGCCCAGCGCCAGGCGGGGCAGAAGCTCTACGAGAAGTCCTGCTCGCAGTGCCACGGCGAGAAGGGCGACGGCCAGGGCCCGGCCGCGAAGCACCTGCGGCCGATGCCGCGCGACTTC
>DASYQE010000079.1:0-7669 GCA_036005805.1 Candidatus Polarisedimenticolia bacterium
CTTCTTCGATGGTGGCGTAGTGGTTGCTCGACAGGTTGATGAACAGGTTGCTGAAGTCGACGTTGCCGAGCAGGAGACCGATCGGCGGCATCAGGATGTCGTTGACCAGCGACGAAACGACCTTGCCGATGGCGCCGCCGATGATGACGCCGACCGCGAGCGCGAGCGCATTGGACTTGAGCAGGAATTCCTTGAACTCCCTCATCCAATCCCCCTGTCCAAGCCGGCGGCCCGGTGGCCGCGGAAGATGCTTCTTCGGATGTCCGTGAGGCGGCGGAGGATAGCACAGGAGCGGTAGACTCGCCGCGATGCCGCGGCGCACCTCGATCGGGCTGTTCCTGGGGGCGTTCGCCGTCCGCATGGCATACATCGCCGGCATCCGCCGGCTCGTGTGGTTCCCGGTGCCGCTGGTGGACGGGGCCAACTACTTCGCGCTGGCGCGCACGGTCGCGGCGGGGCATCTCCTCGGCGGGAGCGACGCGTTCTGGCAGCCGCCGCTCTATCCGTACTTCCTGGCGGCTCTCCTGCGCGTGGTCGGCGAACGGATGCTGCCGATCGTCACGGTGCAGGCGGCCGTCGGGGCTTCGACCTGCGTGCTCGTGGCCACACTCGGCGCGCGCCTGTGGGGCCGCCGGGCGGGCACGGTGGCGGGGGTCCTCGCGGCTCTCTACGGTCCGCTGATCCATTTCGACGCGCAGCCGCTCGTGCCGGTCGTGCACGTCTTCCTGGTCACGGCCGGGCTCCTGGCGCTGGTGCGCGCGGAAGGGGAGAGGGCGTTCGCGCTGGCCGGGCTTGTGTGGGGGCTGGCCGCGATTGCGACCCCCAACATTCTTCTGTGTGCCCCGGCGGCCGCCGTCTGGATCGCCTGGACCGCACGGCCCGCCGGCCTGCGCCGGGGGCTTTTCTGGCTGGCGGGGCTGGCGCTGCCGGTCCTGCTGGTCGGCGCGCGCAACCTGCTCGTCGCCGGGGAGCCGGTGCTGGTTTCGAGCAACGGCGGCATCAATCTCTACATCGGCAACAACCCCGACTACGACCGGACGGTGCGCATCCGGCCGGGAGGGGAGTTCGAGCGCCTGGCGCAGGAGCCGGAGAACCTCGGCATCCTCGGCGCCGCCGCGCGCTCGAGCTGGTTCGCGGCACGGGCGAGGGCGTTCTGGACCGAGTACCCCGGCCCGGCGGCGCGTCTCTTCCTGAGGAAGGCGCGCGACCTGGTCGCGGGCCGCGAGATCCCGCGCAACGAAAACCTCTACGAGTACCGCGCGGCGTCGCCCGTCCTGGCGGCTCTCGTCTGGAGGGCCGGCGTGTCGTTCCCCTTCGGCGTCATCGCGCCGCTGGCGCTCGCCGGCGCCTGCCTTGCGCTGTCGCGCCGCGGCCCGCCCGCGCCGCGGGCCGGTGCGATGCTCCTCGCGCTCACGGCGCTGTCGTACGCCGTCTCGGTGCTGATCTTCTTCCCCACCGATCGCTATCGGCTGCCGCTCGTCCCGATCGCCGTCCTGTTCGCCGCGCGGCTGCTCGTCGAGGCGCGCGCGCTGAAGCGTCCGCTCGTCACCGCAGCTCTCCTGGGCGGATTCGTGTTCTTCAACCTGGATGCCGCGACGCCGACGGAGTCGTACCCGGCGGAGGCCGCGCTGAACCGCGCCTACGCCCTGCGCGCCCTCGGCCGCGGCGACGAAGCCAGAGCCGAGTACGAGCGCGCCTTCGCCCTCAATCCGCGGCGGCTGGACGCGCCGAACTCCCTCGCCGTGCTCGCCGCCGAGCGGGGCGACTGGGAGCTAGCGGTGACTCACTATCACCAGGCGTTGGCGATCGACCCGGGGTTCGTGGACCTGCGCCGCAGCCTCGGCGAAGCCCTGCTCGCGCTCGGTCGCAAGGACGAGGCCCGCAGCGAATGGATGACCGCCGTGGGTCTCGCCCCGGCCGCGGGGCTCGCGCTCGCCGACCTGTCGCTTCTCGATCTGCAGGAAGGGGCCCTGCAGCCCGCCGAGGATCGGGCCCTCGCGGCCGTGCGCGTCCGGCCCGACCTCGGCGAAACGCACATGGCGCTGGCTCTGGTGTCGCGGGCGCTGCGGCGCCGCGACCGGGCGCTCGCGTCGTTCGCGGAGGCGGCGCGGCTCTTCCCGGAAGGCTCGACCGGGCGGGCCCGCGCCCTGGAATGGCTCGACCGCATGCGCCGCCGCGGCGGCGCCGAGGCGGCCGCGCCGGCCGCCGGCCCGTGAGACAATCCCACCACACCGGAGGACGTCGCATGAACGCAGTCGCCCGCCCGAGACACGAGACGAGATTCCTTCCGGTGGCCGCGGTGCTGCTGCTGGCGCTTCTGCCCGCCGGCGAACCGGTCCTCGCCGCCGGCACGGTGCAGACCTCCATCGACTTCGACGGCGGTATCGATTTCAGCGGCTACAAGACCTACGCGTGGGGGCAGAACACCTCGTCCGGCAACACGGTCGCCGACGAGCACATCGTGAGCTGGATCGAGGAGCAGCTCACCGCGGCCGGCTGGACCAGGGTGGCGCCCGGCGAGGCGCAGGTCATCATCGCGGAGCACGCCACGGTGAAGAACGACACTACCGTCGACACGTTCTACACCGGGTGGGGAACCGGCTGGGGTTGGACCGGCTTCGGACCCGGCGCCGGCACCGCCACCACCGTCTCGCAGACGCTGCGGAGTGGGACGCTGGTCGTCGACATGTTCGACGCCTCGTCGAAGAAGCTCATCTGGCGCGGCACGGCCCAGGGCGCCCTCTCCACCAAGCCCGAAGAGAACTACCCCAAAGTCGAGAAGATCATCGCCCGCCTGTTCAAGAAATTCCCCCCCGCCCCCGCTGCCGCGACCACCACTCCGCCCGCCGACAAACCCTAGAAGATGGCCTCCGCGCCCTTGACCGAAACGCGCCGCGGATGATAGATACCGCCGTCTTTCTCGAGGACATCCTTGCCTCCTGAAGCAGAAGCAGCCGTCCTGGATAACCCTGTCGATCGACGCCCGGAGCTCATCCTCCGGTCGCCCACGTTCAAGGCGATCACCGACGCCGTCGTGGATCCGATCGAAAAGCCGACGCCGGTCGGCTGGTGGTTCTTCTTCCTGCCGGCGGTCGCGCTGCTGGGGCTCCTCGGCGTCGCCGTGTCCTGGCTGTTCTGGGAAGGGATCGGCATCTGGGGCCTCAACGTCCCGGTCGGCTGGGCGTGGGACATCACCAACTTCGTCTTCTGGGTCGGGATCGGGCATGCCGGCACCCTGATCTCCGCCATCCTCTATTTATTGCGGCAGCGGTGGCGCACCTCGATCAACCGGGCCGCCGAGGCGATGACCATCTTCGCGGTCATGTGCGCCCTGCTGTTCCCGGGCATCCACGTCGGCCGCGTCTGGGTGGCGTACTGGATGTTCCCGCTGCCGAACCAGATGGGGACCTGGCCGAACTTCCGAAGCCCGCTGCTGTGGGACGTTTTCGCGGTGAGCGTCTACGGGACGGTGTCGGCCCTGTTCTGGTACGTCGGGCTCATCCCGGACCTGGCCACCATGCGCGACCGGGCGAAGACCAAGATCCGCCGCATCGCCTACGGGATCTTCGCCCTCGGCTGGCGCGGCTCGAACCGCCACTGGCAGCACTACGAGTCGGCCTACCTGCTGCTCGCCGCCATGTCGACGCCGCTGGTGCTGTCGGTGCACTCCATCGTGTCGATGGACTTCGCTGTCTCGCAGCTGCCCGGCTGGCACACGACGATCTTCCCGCCGTACTTCGTCGCCGGGGCGATTTTCTCCGGCTTCGCGATGGTCATCACGCTGATGGTCATCTGCCGCTCGGCGTTCAAGCTCGAGCACATCATCACCATCCGGCACTTCGATTACATGGCGAAGGTCATCCTGCTGACCGGCTCGATGGTCGGCTACGCGTACGGCATGGAATTCTTCACCGCCTGGTACAGCGGCAACCCGTACGAGATGTTCACCTTCACCAACCGCGCGCTCGGCCCGTACGCCTGGGCCTACTGGACGATGATCTCCTGCAATGTCCTGTTCCCGCAGGTGTTCTGGTTCAAGCGTGCGCGCACCAGCATCCCGATCCTGTTCGTCCTGTCGATCCTCGTGAACATCGGCATGTGGTTCGAGCGCTTCGTCATCATCGTCACGTCGCTGCACCGCGGCTTCCTGCCGTCGTCGTGGGGCTACTTCCGGCCGACGATCTGGGACGTCTCGTGCCTGCTCGGCTCGTTCGGGCTGTTCTTCACGATGTTCTGCCTGTTCGTGCGCTTCGTGCCGATGGTCGCGACCGCCGAGGTGAAGACGGTGCTGCCGCAGGCCGACCCGCACTACCAGCCGGGCCGCGGGCACGCCTTCGGCGCCGGGCACACGGAGACGGCCTGATGCCGCAGCTGCCGATGGTTGCGAGCCTGCCTCCGGGCCCGTACTACGGGGCGCTGGCCGAGTTCGCCACGCCCGCCGACCTGTACCACGCGTGCGAGCAGGTGCGCGACGCCGGCTACAGGCGCTGGGACGCGCACACGCCCTTCCCGGTGCACGGCCTCGACCGCGCCATGGGGATGCGCCGCTCGCCCATGCCCTTCATCGTCCTGGGGATGGCGCTCCTCGGCGCCGCGGCCGGCTTCGGGCTGCAGTACTGGGTGCACAGCATCGAGTACCCTCTGACCATCTCCGGCAAGCCGTACTTCGCGTGGCCGGCCTACGTGCCCATCACCTTCGAGCTGGGGATCCTGTTCGGGGCGCTCGGGGCGGTCTTCGGCATGTTCGGGCTCAACCAGCTGCCGATGCACTGGCACCCGCTCTTCTCCTCGACGGCTTTCGAGAAGGCCAGCGACGACACGTTCTTCATCTCCATCGAGTCGTGGGATCCGAAGTTCGAGCCGGAGAAGACGCGACAGTTCCTGCAGGGGCTCGGCGCGCGCCGCGTCGAGTTGGTGAGCTCCGAATGACGAGCCACGCCCCCTCGGTCGGCCTCCGTCCCGAGCAGGTCGCCCTGCCCGCGGGGAGCCTGCTCGCCCGTCTGCCGGCCATCGGCGCCGGCCTGTTCGGGCTCGGCCTGGTGCTTTCGGTCGTGTTCCGCTCGTCGAACCCGCGCGGGTTCGCCTTCGCCTGGCTCAACGCCTACCTCTTCTGCCTGACGCTCGCGCTCGGAGGATTGTTCTTCCTCCTGATCCAGCGCGCCACGCAGGCCGGCTGGAGCATCGCGGTCCGGCGCCCGGTCGAAGCGGTGGTCGGGACGCTGCCGCTGTTCGCGCTGCTGTTCGTTCCCGTCTGGCTCGGCATGGCGGAGCTCTACCCGTGGTCGCTGCCGGCGGCGGCGCACGACCCGCTGCTGAAGTGGAAGTCGCCGTACCTCAACACCTCGTTCTTCCTGGTTCGTGCGGCGATCTACTTCGTGCTCTGGAGCGCCCTGGCCCTGTACTACACGCGCGCCTCGCGCTCGCAGGACCATGGCGCCGGAAACGCTCCGACCGTGGCGATGCGGCGGTTCGCGCCGCCGGCGATCCTGCTGCTCGGGATCACCCAGACCTTCGCCGCCATCGACTGGGCGATGTCGCTCAGCCCGAAGTGGTACTCGACGATGTGGGGCGTCTACTTCTTCGCCGGCGCGTTCGTCGGGTTCTTCGGCCTGCTGCTGCTCCTGGTGATTCCGCTCGAGCGCGGGGTGCTGCACGGCATCGTCACCATCGAGCACGTGCACGACACCGGCAAGCACCTCTTCGCGTTCACCTGCTTCTGGGCCTACATCGCCTTCTGCCAGTTCTTCCTCATCTGGTACGGCAACATCCCGGAGGAGACCGCGTTCTACCAGGTCCGCATCCACGGCGGCTGGAAGGCGATCTCGGCGGTCCTGGCGGTCGGGCACTTCATCATTCCGTTCTTCTACCTGATGGGGCGGACGGTGAAGCGCAAGCCGGCGCTTCTGGCCATTGGCGCCGCGTGGATCCTCTTCATGCATCTGCTCGACATCGCCTGGATCGTCCTGCCGTCGAGCCACCCGGAGGGGCTGCGGATCGGCGCGCAGGAGGTCGCCTGCTACCTCGCGGTCGGAGGGGCGTTCCTGGCGGGCATCGGCTGGAACCTCAAGCGCCAGGCCCTGGTGCCGACCGGCGATCCGCGCCTGCGCGAATCGCTGGGGTTCGAGGTCTCGTAAGTCCTTGATTCTGCGGCGGCTGGGGCCGCCCCGGACCCCCGGGGTGACGGCCTTTACCGCGACCGCCGCAACGTGTAAAGTTCTGGGCTCTCCAACAAGAGAAAGAACAGGAGAAAGGGAGAATTCATCCATGTCATCCGTTCGCAACACCGTCCTCGCCTCGATCGCCGGCCTGATGGCCGGCACGACCCTTTTCGCCGGCACCGTCACGGGCACAGTCACCTACGAGGGGAAGGTTCCCACGCTGAAGCCGATCGCCATGGACGCCGATCCGAACTGCGCCAAGAAGCACGAGGGGCAGCCGCAGCCGAGCGACATCCTCGTCCTCGGGCCCGGCAACACCATGGCCAACATCATGGTGCGCGTGGTGGGCGGGCTGCCGGCGGGCAAGACGTTCCCGGCGCCGACGACCCCGGCGGTGATGGACCAGAAGGGCTGCCACTACCAGCCGCACGTGTTCGGCATCCAGGTCGGCCAGCCGTTCAAGATCCTCAACTCCGACGGCATCCTGCACAACGTGCACGCGCTGCCCAAGGTGAACGCGCCGTTCAACAAGGCGATGCCCGGCAACGTCACCGAGACGACCACCACGTTCAACAAGGACGAGGGGATGTTCCAGATCAAGTGCGACGTGCACCCGTGGATGACGGCGTACGCGGCGGTGCTGACGCACCCGTTCTACTCGGTCACCGAGAAGGACGGCAAGTTCACCATCAAGGACCTGCCCGCCGGCACCTACCAGATCGAGGCGTGGCACGAGAAGCTCGGGACGCAGAAAGCGACCGTGACGGTCGGCGCGTCCGACAGCAAGACGCAGGACTTCAAGTTCTCGGCTCCGGCCGCACCGGCCGCGAAGTAACGCAGCAGCGCTTCAAGGGGCGCCCGGGATTCCGGGCGCCGGGGGGAAGGTGAGGATGGCGACGACGAAGACGGCGCCCGGGCACGACGTTCACGCGGCCCACGGGCACCACGAAGAGCTCGGGTTTTTCCGCAAGTACGTCTTCTCGACCGACCACAAGGTGATCGGCATCCAGTACGCCGTCACCGGCCTGCTGTTCCTGCTGTTCGGCTTCTCCCTGATGATGATCATGCGCTGGCAGCTCGCCTACCCGGGCCAGCCGGTCGGCTGGCTCGGGAAGCTCCTGGGCGACGCGCGCATGCCGGGCGGGGTGATGCTCCCCGAGTTCTACAACGAGCTCGGGGCGATGCACGGCACCATCATGGTGTTCCTCGGGGTCGTGCCGCTGGCGGTCGGCGGCTTCGGCAACTTCGTCCTGCCGCTGCAGATCGGCGCCCCCGACATGGCCTTCCCGAAGATCAACATGATGTCGTACCAGTGCTACTTCCTGGGCGGCGTCACGATGCTCGCCTCCTTCTTCTTCCCGGCCGGCGGCGCCGCCCAGTCGGGGTGGACGTCGTACCCGCCCCTCTCCGACATCGCGGGATCCGGGCAGACGTGGTGGCTCGTCGGGATGGTGTTCCTCATCACCTCGTCGCTCCTCGGCTCGATCAACTTCATCGTCACCACGGTGCAG
>DASYQE010000080.1:0-18807 GCA_036005805.1 Candidatus Polarisedimenticolia bacterium
GGCGACGCGGCCACGCTCGAAGCCGACATCCCCCGCCTGTTCGGACCGGAGTTCATGGAGGCGCTCTCCTTCCCGCCCCGCACCGCCTTGACGGCCGACGGCTCTTCGGTCATCGTCCGGCCGCGCCACCGCATCGGCTGATCCGCCCTTCGGCGAGCCGTCCGGCGCGCGCACCGGACACCATGTGAAAGGCGAAGGGGGCAGGACTCTCGTCCAGGGTCTCGGAACCCTCGACGTCGCCTTCATCACCTTCAACTGCCTGGTCGGGTCGGCGATCTTCATCGCCGCCGGCATCGTGCCGCGCGCGGCCCCTTCGGCGTGGCTCATCCTGCCGCTCTGGATCGCTGGGGGGGCGCTCTGCCTCGCGGGTGTCGCGACCTACTCCGAGCTCGGAACGATGTTCCCGGAGGCGGGAGGGCAGTACCAGTATCTCAAGGAAGCCTACGGTCCTCTGTGGGGTTTCCTCTACGGCTGGACCGCCTTTCTGGTGATCCAGTCCGGAGTCATCGCCTACATCGCCGTCGCGGGGGCCGACGGCCTCGGCCGCTTCTGGCCGGCGCTCTCGTCGGCCCGCACGCTGATCGAGGTGCCGATCGGCTCCGCGACCTGGCGCATCCACGGCAGCCAGGTGGGGGGCGCTCTGCTCATCGCGCTCATCACCGCCATCAACTGGTTCGGCCTGCGCGCCGGGGCGACTCTGCAGAACGCCATCGCCGCGGTGAAGATCGCGGCGGTGTTCGCCTTCGTCGGCTTCGGCCTGCTGGCGACGCCGACCGCATCGTCTCCCTGGTCCGAGCCGCTGCCGCCGGGCCCGCTCTGGTCCATGCTCGCGGTCGGGATGATCGGCGTCCTGTGGTGCTTCGACGGCTTCTACCAGGCGGGCTTCTGCGCCAGCGAGATCCGCGATCCGGCGCGCAGCCTGCCGCGCGGGATGTTCCTCGGGACCGCGGGCACCATCCTTGTTTATGCGCTGTTGAACGTCGTCTACCTGCGGGCGCTGCCGCCGCGCGCGCTCGGGGAGGCGCCGCGCGTGGGAGAGGCGGCGGCCGCGGCCCTGCTCGGCCCCGGTGCGGGACGCCTGATGTCGGCGGCGGTGCTCGTGTCCATCCTGGGCTGCCTCGCGACCGTCATCCTGACGGCGGCGCGCATCTACTTGCCGATGGCCCAGGACGGGGTCTTCTTCCGGACGCTGGCGCGCATCCATCCCCGCTACCGCACTCCCGCGGCGTGCCTGCTCGCCCAGGCCGGCTGGTCGATCGTGCTGGCCTTCACCGGGTCGTACGAGCAGCTCGGGACCTACGTCCTCTTCGCGACCTTCCTCTTCCACACCGCGAACGGCTGCGCCGTCTTCGTGCTGCGCCGCGCGCGCCCAGACTGGCCCCGGCCGTACCGCGCCTGGGGCTATCCCCTGACGCCGGCGCTCTTCATCCTCGTGTCGCTGACGTTCGTGGGCAGCACGCTCTCGGAACGTCCGGTCGAGTCGCTGTGGGGGCTGGGCATCGTGGCGCTCGGGCTGCCGGCCTACGCCTGGTGGCGCCGGCTCGACGCTTCGCCGCGAGCGGCGGCGAAGACGGCCGAATCGGGATGAACCGCAGGATCGACGGGAGGAACGCGGGATCGATCTTTCCCTGGTGCTCGACGACCGGCCGGGCGCCCTGGTCCCCGGCCCGCGCCGCGCTGAAACCCGATGGATCTCCTCTGTATACTCGGCGGGATCCTCGCGGAGGCGCGAAGACATGGTGGCGCGTGAAGCCAGGTGGCGAACATGACGGCCGCGGGGCCGTTCCGGCTCGCGGGAGCGGCGCGATGATCGTGGCCGCGGCCACGGCGCTCGAGCGCCTGCGCGCCGGCAACCGGCGCTTCGTCGAGGATCTGCGCCGCAACCAGTCGAACCGCGAGCGACGCAGCGCGCTGACCACCGGGCAGGAGCCGTTCGCCACCGTCCTCGGCTGCTCGGATTCGCGCGTGCCGGCGGAGATCGTCTTCGACAAGGGGCTCGGCGATCTCTTCGTCATCCGCGTGGCGGGAAACATCGTCGCCCCGTCGCAGGTCGCGAGCATCGAGTTCGCAGCCGCCCGCTTCGGCACGCGCCTGGTCGTCATCCTCGGGCACTCGCAGTGCGGCGCCATCCAGGCGGCCCTCGAAGAGCTGGCCAGGCCGGCGGACGCCCGCACCGAGCTCTTCAAGGCCATCGTCGATCGGGTCCGGCCCGCGGTGGAGTCGGCCGTCGCGCACCACGGCGCGGAGGGCGACCCCCGCACGGTTTCCTCCGAGGCGGTGCGCGCCAACGTGAGCCGCTCGGTGGCCCTCCTGACGCGCGGCTCGGACCTCATCGAACGCATGGTGCAGCACGACGGCCTGAGAGTGGTCGGCGCCGAATACTCCCTCGAGACCGGCGTCGTCGATTTCTTCGACGGGGTCTGACCACGTCGGCGTCCGAGCCCGGCCGCCGGCGCGCGAGGAAGAGAGGCGGGGCCGTGCGCAAGGTTCTCCTGTTCCTGCTCATCGCGGCGCTGGGTTTTCTCGCGCTCGTGGCGCTGCAGCCGTCGTCCTTCGAGGTGAGCCGCACCGCCACGCTCCCCGCTCCTCCCTCGGTGATCTTCCCGCTGGTGAACGACCTGCATCGCTGGGACGCCTGGTCGCCGTGGGCGAAGCTCGACCCGCACGCCCGCATGACCTACGACGGATCTCCGGCGGGACAAGGCGCCGTGTGCCGCTGGTCCGGCAACGCCGCCATCGGCGCAGGGAAGATGACGATCACCGAGTCGCAGCCGGAGACCCAGGTGCGCCTGCGACTCGAGTTCGTCAAGCCGTTCGCGGGGAAGAGCGACCAGGAGTTCGACTTCGAGCCGGCGGGAGCCGGCACCCGGGTGACCTGGAGCCTGAGCGGGCACAACGACCTTCTCGGGAAGGCCATGGGCCTTTTCACCGACATGGACCGGAAGCTCGGCGGCGACATGGAGCGCGGCCTCGCCGGCCTGCGCGCCGCCGCCGCGACCGCGGGGGCCACCGGCACCGTCGTGCCTGCTCCCGCGGCCGGCGGACGGTGAGGCGGCCGGGACCTGCGCGGTCCCGGCCGCCCCGGAACCCGTTTACTGCTTGTTCATGTCCTCGCCCTTCTCCAGCTTGGCGATCATCCGCTGCACGTTGTCCTTGTTGGGACCGTCCGGCGCGACCAGCAGCGACTGCTTCGCGTACTTGAGCGCCGACTTGTAGTCCCCCATCGCCGAGTACGACCGGGCGATGCCGAGGTCGAGCGGCCACTTGTTCGGCATGCGCTTCGACGCCGCCTGGAAGACGGCGAGCGCCTCCTTCGGCTTGCCGTCGCGGATCATCGGGCGCGCGTACTGGTAGATGTCGGTCGCGCTGGCGCTCGGGTGCGCGATGGCCTTCGCCATGGTCGCGTCCGCCTCGGCCGTCTTCCCTCGCGCCCGCTGCACGTTGGAGAGGCTCTGCAGCGTCTGGAAGTTCTCCTCGCCGATGAACGGCGCGCTGACCGCCGTCTGCGCCCACTTCTCCGCGTCGTCGAGGTGCACCTTCTTGTCGGCGAGGAAGTCGGCCGCCTGCTGCCAGCCGTGGTAGTCGAAGCCGGGGCTGCTCTCCAGCTCGCGCTTCAGGGTCTGGTAGTAGATCTCGTTCTCGTTCGGCAGGGCGATGGCGATCGGCACCTTCAGGTCTTCCCACTCCAGCGCCAGCACGGTGGACGCCGGCTGCCGATCCTCGAAGTCGTAGGTGAGCCACTCGTGGTACGGGTTGGCCGCCGACTTCACGTTGACCCGCAGCGCGTCGTTCGACTCGTCGTAGAAATACGACCCCCAAGCGGTCGCGACCTTCGAGAAGATGACGGTCCACTCCTTCTCGCCGGCGAGGAAGTGCAGGCCATAGGTCCCGGCGGCGAGCGCCTTCCCTTCCACCGTCACCGGGTGGGAGAAGGTCACCGTGGTGTTCTCGTTGGCCCCGCCGCGCCACGGGCACTTCTTGCCGCAGGTGCCGAAGTTCTCCTCGGAGTAGCCGTAGTGCACGAGGCCGCCCCAGATCTTGCCGTGGCGGTCGCTGCCGTCCGGCGCGTGCACGTCGGGGCTGTGGTACTCGACGGTGACGGAGGCCGGCCCCATGTACTGGGTGACGACCGCCTTCTGGTTGTCGCCGCTCGGCGGCAGCGTGACTCCCTGCGCCCGCGCCGGTGAAGCCGGCAGGAGCGCCAGCAGGGCGGCGAGGCCGAGGGCCGAAGCGAAACCGGAGGATGAAGCGAACCGGACGGGTGCGGAACCGAGACGGGTCATGGGACTCCTGTTCAGAAGCGGCGGGATGCGCGCAGCCTTTCGCAGGCCGGACCAGGGCACATGCCTCGAGACGTGGTCCCGACGGCCCCGCTCGCACCGGCCGAAGGTCCCCCGACTCCCTGCGCGTGGACGAATCGGCGGGATTGTAGGTCGCCCGCACGCCGTCCCGTCAAGCCCGTTGTATTCTGCGCGGCGCGATGCCGCGTCGTGTGCCTCCGCCGCGCTTCCTCGAGGACCTGACCGCGGACGAGCGGCGGCTCTTCCGCCGGCTGCGCACGCCCGCCGCCATCCAGGACTATCTCGACCGGATCCCGATCAACTTCGAAACGCACGGGCAGACCTGCCGCTCGCCTCGCGGCGTGCTCCGGGCGGGCGTGGCGCATTGCCTCGAAGCGGCGCTTCTGGCGGCCGCGGCCTTGTGGTCGCACGGGCGGCCACCGCTGCTGCTCGACCTGAAGGCCCGCCGGGACGACTTCGACCACGTCGTGGCGCCCTTTCTCGAGCGCGGCCGCTGGGGCGCGATCAGCAAGACCAACCACGCCGTGCTGCGCTGGCGGGACCCGGTCTATGCCTCGGTGCGCGAGCTGGCGATGTCGTATTTCCACGAGTACTTCAAGGACAGTGGTCGCAAGACCCTCGTCAGCCACTCGGGCCCGTTCGACCTGTCGCGTCGCGACCCGTCCTGGGTCACCTCATCGAGGAACCTCTGGCATCTCCAGGCCGCCCTCGACCTGGCCCGCCACGACCCCATCGCTTCCCCCCGGGCCCTGAGGCGCCTGCGCCCCGCCGCCGACCTCGAACGCCGGGCCGGCCTGCTGGTGGAATGGCGCGAGCCCGGGGCCGCCGCCCGGGAGCCAGAAACTGGTTGACAGGTCTGGGGATCGGGCGTACGGTTCCGGCCACTTGCAAGGCGCGTCCTGGGCACCAGGTCCGATTTCGATCCGGTCTGGAGGGAGCCAGTTGACGTTGGCCAAAACAGCGCTCGCTCGAAGTTCGTCCCGTACGGCCCGCCCTGGAAATCTGTCCGAAGCCTCCGGTTTCGTACGACGCGCCGCAACCCGTCACATCACCCGTCGCTCCAGCAGTCCGTCGCCGTGTCTTCTCACAAGGAGGGATCGATGCTGCTTCGTGCCAATCGAGGTGTCCTGATCACGAAGGTCCTGGGTGTCGCCGCAGCGCTCACCGTCGTCGCGCTCGGGCTGGCTCCGTCCACCAACATCGCCGCTCCGACCGCGGCCTCGATCGAGAGCATCGGTCCCGAGCAGGTGATGGGCGTGCCGACGATCGACGAGGAGATCGCGGCCCAGTCGCAGCTCAACGCCTGGCTCATGGGCGAGCTGCCGGCGGGCGTGCTGAACGCTCCGATCGTCCAGCGGCTGAGCATCGAAGAGAAGAACGACCTCGTCCGGCAGCAGAAGGCCGAGGCGGCGTCGCGCGGCGTCATCGGCCGCTCCAAGGCACTCAACCTCCAGGTCCGCTTCACGGGTCTCGATGCCCGTCAGCTCACCGAAGCGGTGCGGCCGGTGGCCGGCGGCTTCCTGCGCGGCACGCCGGACGGCGGGTTCGTGTGGGCGGCGGCGATCCAGGCCCCGGAAGCGGGCGGGCTGCGCGTCCACATCAGCGGGCTCAACCTCCCCTCCGACGCCGACATCTTCTTCTTCAGCCCCGAGGGACAGGCCTTCGGCTCGTACGGCAGCCGCGGCCCGAACGGTGACGGCGACTTCTGGTCGCACACCATCTTCGGCTCGACCGGCATCGTCATGGTGCGGGACTACGGCCCCGCCGGCACGACCGACCTGTCGCGCGTCAACTTCGCGATCACCGAGGTCGGCCACGTCGGCAAAGCGTTCGCGCAGTCGACGCGCCTCGCCACCGAGTCGTTCTGCTCCTTCAACGTCCCCTGCATCGAGAACGCCTCGTGCCACACCGGCACGGCCGCCGACGCCGCCAAGAGCGCCACGGCCCTGATGCAGTGGGTGTCCGGCGGGTTCATCTACACCTGCACCGGCACGCTGCTCAACGACACCGACAACGCGACGCAGATCCCGCACTTCCTGACCGCCAACCACTGCATGAGCCGCGCGCGGGATGCGAGCGCCCTCGAGGCCTACTTCCAGTTCAGCATCGCCTGCGGCAGCACCAACTGTCCGGCGCAGACGAATCCCGGCGGCATCCAGCGTCTCGGCGCCACCATCGAGGCGACCGGCACCGGCGGCGACTTCACGCTGCTGCGCCTGAACTCGGCGCCGCCGGCCGGCTCGACCTTCATGGGCTGGAACAACGTCGCCGTGGCCAACACCAACAACGTGAATCTGTGGCGCATCAGCCACCCGGCGTGGGCCCCGCAGGCCTGGTCGACGCAGCACACCGACACCTCCGCCCCGACCTGCCAGGGATGGCCGCGCGGCGAGCGCATCTACAGCCGCACCACCGGCGGCGGGACGGAAGGCGGGAGCAGCGGCTCGTCGGTCGTGAACTCGTCGAGCCAGGTCGTCGGGCAGCTCTCCGGCGCCTGCGGCACGAACGTCAACGACGACTGCGACCAGACCAACAACGCGACGGTGGACGGCGCGCTCGCCTTCTACTGGGCGACCGTGGCGCCGTTCCTGTCGCCGAGCGGCGGCTGCACGCCGGTGGCCGAGGTCTGCAACGACGGCGCGGACAACGACTGCGACGGCGCCATCGACTGCGCCGACTCGGACTGCAGCGGCAGCCCGTCGTGCGGCACCTGCTCGCCGGCCGGTTCGACCTGCACGGCGGCCAGCCAGTGCTGCAGCAACAAGTGCACCGGCCCGAACGGCCGCAAGTCCTGCCGCTGATCGCGGCCGGTCGCTGCCGTGATCGCATGAACTGCTGACTTGCTCTGTTCAGCAGGGTGGATCGGGCGGGAGCCTCCGGGCTCCCGCCCTTTTTTTGTCTCAGGCGGAGGCGAGCTCGACCGGGTCGCCGACCCTCAGGCGCCCGGCTTCGACGACCGCGCAGTCGAGCGCGATGCGGCCGTCGAACTCCTCGACGATGCGCCGCAGCACGCCGACATCCTGCTCCTGGGTGTCGGGATCGTAGGTCGTCATGACGCAGCGCTGCCGCAGTTTGGCCACCTGGACCAGGACGCTCTTTCCCAGGCGGAGCAACCGGCCCGGCCAGGCGCGCTCGGCGAGCCCGTCCACGCCGCCGACGACGATGTTCGGGCGCAGGCGGCGATGGTCCACACCAAGCGCGCGGATGGCGCCGTCGGTCGCGACCAGGAGCGGCAGGACGTCGAACCGCCCGTCCTCGCCGGGTTCGATCCGGGTCCCCTCGCCCGCCGCCCGGCGGACGAGCGCTGCGACCTCGGGCGCGCGCCACGGCAGCCCGTTCACCAGCGGCTCGCGTCCTGACGCGTCCCAGGTCGCCCGCAGCCCGAGGAGCGCGGGCGAGGTGCGGGACGTGACGATGCGGCCCATCGGACCGCGCCTCACCTGGAAGAGCCGATCCCCTGCGAAGCCGTCGAGCGTCGCCTCGATCTCGTCGAGCCGCTCCCCCGCCATCGACTTCACCGGGTAGCGCCACAGCTCCTGGACGTGCACCCGAATCTCCTCCCGCGCCGGCGGACCCGGCCATTTTCGCACCGTCGGGCTATCATCCGGTCGTGATGACCATCGTCTGGGTCGGGCTCGGCGGCTGCCTCGGCTCGATCGCCCGCTATCTCCTGTCCGGTCTCGTTCAGTCGCGCGCCGGCGCCGCCTTTCCCTTCGGCACGCTCGCCGTCAACATCGCCGGCTGCTTCGCGATGGGAGCGGTCTCGGAGCTGGCCGAGTCGTACGCCTTCCTGTCGCCGCAGGCGCGCGCCTTCATCGCCATAGGCGTGCTCGGCGGCTTCACCACGTTCTCGGCCTTCGGCAACGAAACGCTGAATCTCGCCAGGGACGGCGAGCGCGGCCTGGCGTTCGGGAACGTGGCGGCGCACCTCGTCTTCGCGCTCGGCGCCGTCTGGCTGGGGCGCATGACCGTCCACGGGTTGTGGAAATGACCACCCTGCCCCAGGAAGGCTGCCTGCTGCGCATCTTCATCGGCGAGGCGGACCGTCACGAGGGCCGGCCCCTCTACGAGTGGATCGTCCAGCGGGCCCGCAGCGAAGGCCTGGCCGGCGCCACCGTGCTGCGCGGGCTGATGGGCTACGGGGCGCACAGCCGCCTGCACACCTTCAAGATCGAGCGGCTGTCGCTCGACCTGCCGATCGTGGTGGAGATCGTCGACACGCGCGAGCGGCTCGAGACGTTCCTCGCGTCCATCGACGAGGCCATCCACGACGGCCTCGCGACGCTCGAGAAGGCGGAGGTGCGCTTCTATCGCGTCCGCCGCGCCGGTTCGCCCCCGGAAAATTCCCGGGCCTAATCGATCCGCAGAACGTCCGCAATCTCTTGTAGCGCGATCGCGGGCTTCGCCGTACCCTCCCGCTCTCCCCCCCTCCCGACGCCGGGCCTGTCGCCCGGCCACGAGACACGACGCGCCGAGGACTATCCCGCGGTCGTCGGGTCGATCTTCTTGAAGACCTCGGTGATCTTCGTCGCCGGGAAGCCGCTGATCTCGGCGTGCTTGCGGATGATCTCCTCGCTCGCGGCGCGGTAGATGCAGAACGTCTTGTCGCGCGCGACGAACGACTCCACCCACTGGATGTCCCACCCGAGCTGCTTGAGCGCGGCGTTCGACTTCGCCGACGCCTCCTTGAGCTGCTGCCGTTCGAGAGTCCCGACCTTGGGGATGTCCCGCTCGATGACGTAGGTCTTCATGTCTCCCCTCCCTGGCGCACCCGTTCCCCGGGCTTGGCGTTGAAGCCGGGATTCTATCCAACGTGAACTCGAAACTGTGGGGAACGTTGCCGGAAGCGAGTAACTCCGGTTTGTCCGCCCGTGAACGCCGCGTCCTGTGGGGCGCTTCATTTCCCGAGTCAATCCAGGTTTTTCGGCCGGCATGAGCTTTGGTCTTCGGACCACTCATGCATTGGCCCGGGACCCCTGTTGAGCACCTGTCGAGGTTTCAACCCGCTTTCTGCCCGCGGAGAGGGTGTCCCGAGCACATCCGCCTGACGCCGGGGTTCCGGTTCGAGCGGCACGGCTTCTACAGCACGCGCCGGAGATGGCGCATTCCGAGGTTCCGCTGTCTCGTGTGCCGCACTTCGTTCTCGCGGCAGTCGTTCGCCGTGTCGTATTACAGCAAGCGGCCGGAGCTGCTCATCCCGATCGCGGCGGGACTGGTCGGCGGCTCAGCGCATCGGCAGATCGCGCGAACCCTCGGGTGCGCGCCGGCGACGGTGACGCGCAATGCGGCGCGGCTCGGCCGGCACGCCATCCTGATGATGGCGCTGATGCGACACGAGCTCGCGGGCCTGGTGAATGAGGCGTTCGTCTTCGACCACTTCGAGACGTTCGAGTTCACGCAGGACTACCCGTTCGGCGTCGGGACGCTCGTCGGTTCGAAGTCGTGGTTCGTGTACGACCTCGACCCGGCGCCGCACGGCCGCACCGGACACGTGAGTCCCGCGCAGCGCCGTCGCCTGGACCTGCGGCCAGAAAGGCCGAGGCGTGGCGGGTATCTCGGCTCGAGCCGGAGGGTCTTCCAACGCCTGCGGGACGTGACTTTGCCGGGAACACCCATCACCGTCATCGGAGACGGCCACAAAGCCTACGACCGCGCCGCGCGCGATCCTACGCTGGAACGCGAAATCGTCCTCGAGAGCCATCCGAACCCAGCGCGCGGACCGAAAGGATCGCCGCGAAGCGAGGCGGCCCGGATCCGCGACGAGCGGATGTTCCCGGTAGACCTCCTGCACAAGCTCCTGCGGCACTCGCTGGCGCACCAGCGTCGCCAGACCATCGCCTTCGGTCGCCGGCTCAACGCGATCATGGAGCAGATGTTCCTCACCGCCGTGTGGCGCAACTTCGTCAAGAAGCGCAGCGAGCGAGTCTCACGGAGCGGCACTCCCGCCATGCGCCTTGGCCTGACACGCGAGCGCTGGCCCTGGTCCCGGGTGTTCTCGCGGCGGCTGTTTCCCGCCCGTACCGCGAGCCCGCCCATCTGGCAGCACCTTTACCAGCGGCTCTGGACAAGTCCCCTCTATGAGAACAACACCCGGCACGAGTTGAAACTGGCCTTCTGAGGTCAGTTGCAGCGCGAGTTCGAGCCGCTTCTTCCCCTGCGCAAGCGATTCCCCATTCTCGGGAGCACGTTGTACCATCCGCGCGTGAACGGAGGCATCGCCGTGCTGGCTCTCATGATGTCCGCTCTCCCCGGCGCGCCCGGTTCGACCTCGCCTCACGCATCGGCGCCGGGCGCGGGGGCGACGAACACGGCGGAGCCGCTCTTCCGCGTGACGCTCCTGGGGACCGGCAATCCTCGGCCCTCGATCGATCGCTTCGGCCCGGCCATCCTGGTGGAGGCCGGCGACACACGGCTGCTCTTCGACTGCGGGCGCGGTGCGACGCAGCGGCTGTTCCAGCTCGAGGGAGCGACGCTGCTGCGCTCCATCGATGCCGTCTTCCTGACGCACCTGCACTCCGACCACGTCGTCGGGCTCCCCGATCTCTGGTTGACCGGGTGGCTGTTCGGGCGCCACTGGCCGCTGTCGCTGTACGGCCCGAAGGGGACGGCCGAGCTGGCGACCCACCTGAGCGCGGCGTTCGCCTTCGATCTGAAGATGCGGCAGCAGGACGAAGGGCTCGCGCCCGATGGAGCCCGGCTCAAGGCGAAGGACGGCCTTCCCGGCGTCCTGTTCCAGAAGGACGGGCTGAGCGTGGTGGCGTTCGCGGTCGATCACGGTCCCGTCCGCCCGGCCTTCGGCTACCGCATCGACTTCGCGGGGCACAGCGTCGTTCTCTCGGGGGACACGCGCGCGACCGACGCCGTGGCCAACGCGGCGAAAGGGGCCGACCTGCTGGTCCACGAGGTGATCGCTCCGGACGCCGAGCGCCGCCTCGCGGCGATCGACGACCCGAAGGCGATCGAGAAGATCCTGGCGCGCCACGCCACGCCCGAAGACTGCGGCCGCCTGTTCGCAAAGGCCCGGCCGCGTCTCGCGGTCTATTCGCACATCGTCCCGTCTCCCGCGACCGACGCAGACCTGATCCCGCCGACGCGGAGGTTCTATGACGGTCCCCTCGAAGTCGGGCACGACCTGATGGCGGTCACCATCGGCGCCAAGGTCGAGGTGACGACGCGCGAAGGCCTGCAGCGCTGACGCCGTCCCGGCAGCGCTGACGCCATCCGGCGCCACTGCCCCCTCCTACGGCAACGCTGACGCCACTTTCCGAAGGCAGGAGCACGGGTTTCTACGCAGCGTTTATTGCCGCTCGTCGCCGGCGGGCTCACAATCATGACGCCTGCTCACGGGAGCCGGCCAGCCGACCATATGCGCGAGCGCCCGACAGTCCCCGAGGAGCAGGACCCGGACTCCGAGCAGGATCCGGACTCCGACGATCCCGATTGCGCCGCCGCCACCGACGACCCGCAGTCCGCCGAGCGCCTCCTCCTGAGGCTGGCCGAGTGCACGCGGGAGCACGCCATCATGCTGCTCGATCGCGACGGGCGGATCACCTGGTGGAACAACGGGGCCGAACGCATCTTCGGCATGGCGCGCAGCGAGGCGATCGGCCAGCCGGTCTCCCGCCTGTTCACCCGCGAGGGGGTGCAGCAGGGGCTCCCCGAGCACGAGATGACCGTCGCCCGCGAGGACAGCAACGCCGAAGACGACCGCTGGATGAAGCGCCGGGATGGCTCGCGCTTCTGGGCGACCGGGCTCATGGTCGCCCTGCGGGATCCTGACGGCCGGCTGCTGGGGTACGGCAAGATCCTCCGCAGCCGCACCGACCTCTGGGAGCAGATCGAGACCCTGCGCAACCAGGTGGCGGACCTCGACGCCTCCTCGCGCCGCAAGGATGTCTTCCTGTCCACGCTGTCGCACGAGCTGCGCAACCCGCTGGCGCCCCTGAGCAACGCGGTGGACCTCATCCGCATCGCGGCGCCCGTCGCCCCCGAACTCGACTACCCGCTGCAGGTGATCGAGCGGCAGGTGGACAGCCTGCGGCGTCTGGTGGACGACCTGCTCGATCTGTCGCGCATCGGCGCCGGCAAGGTCGAGCTGAAGAAGGAGCCCATCGCGCTCCAGGAGATCGTGCGCCGGGCCGTGGAGAGCGCCGGACCCTTGCTGCACGGACGCCGCCACCAGCTGGAGGAGCTGCTGCCGCCGGCGCCGATGATCGTCGAGGCCGACCCCGACCGGCTGGTGCAGGTCTTCGTCAACCTCCTCAACAATGCCGGCAAGTTCACCCCCGAGGGGGGCGCGATCTGGATCAAGGGAACGGTCGAGGACCAGGAGGCGGTCATCCACATCAAGGACACGGGCGTCGGCATCCCGCCCGAGCTGATGCCGTGCCTCTTCGAGCTGTTCACGCAGGCCGAATCGACCCGGATCCGGTCCGAAGGCGGGCTCGGAATCGGCCTGTCGCTGGTGAAGAACCTGGTGACGCTCCACGGCGGCAGTGTGCAGGCCAAAAGCGACGGCCCCGGCAAGGGGAGCGAGTTCACCGTGCGGCTCCCGCTCAAACGCTAGCGCGCGACCGTCCGCGCGCGACCGTCCTTTCGAGCCTCAGCGCGCGGCTGCTTCCCGGGTCGTGGGCGTTCCTTTCAGCAGCACCTCGAAATCCCGCAGCGCCGCCTCTTCGCTCGGCGGCAGCATCCCGCGGCTTCCCTTCTCGCTCGCCGGCAGGGAGAGGTCCTTGCGCGCGCGTCCCGGCTCGGTCGAGGCGGGATAGAAGCTGAAGGCCTCCTCGGTCGCCCGCCCCATGACCTTGGCCGGCCGGCCCGTGAGCTGGCTGAACGAACCGGCCTGCAGGCCGGTGAAGAAGGCCTCGATGCGGCCCGCCTTGCCATCGAGGATGCCAATGTCCACGCGACCATAGGAGGACTGGCCGGCACCCTTCGCGGCCTCCTCTCCTTGCGCCGCGCGTTTCTCCTGTGGGGGCGCCACCGCGACGACCCGGGTCAGAGCCAGTCCGTCCACCCGAAGGAGCGCGGCGAGGCGCACGGCGTCGTCGCCGGCGCCAACGCTCCCCTGTTTCAATGACTCGGGGTTGCGGACGAGCCCCTTCCACTGGTCGACGAACCGGCCGTCCACGCGCCCGACCAGGTCGCGCAGGCCGGCGTCTTTCTCGAGATCCTGCCTGGTCAGAAGCCGCACCTGGTACCCGAGCATCTCGAGATTGGTGCGCACCGCCACCGCGGCTTCGCGCTCGAGCGCGGCGCAGTCGTCTTCCCTTTGCGCCGTCACGACCACCCGCCCCTGGATGAACTCGGAGTGCGCCGGCAGGACGGCGACGCTCATCGGCCGTGTCTTGACGTTGCGGAACACCGGGGTCATGGTGCCGCGCGCCAGGGCGGTCGCCGGCGCGAGCACGAGCAAACCGACCGCGATCGCCGCCGCCACCCTTCGCATGAAACCGAATCTAGGCGCGGCTTTCCGCGGGTCAAGGTCACGAAACGGGATCGCCCTCGGGGTCCGTGCTACCCTGCGTTCAGCTTCCGAACGCTTTTCGCCCGATGACGAGATTCGCGGCGGTCTGACGGCTTCGGTGCCGGCGGTGGCCTCCGAGCCGACCTCCGAACCGGCGGAGAAGGACTTCCAGGACTCGGACGCCCCCCTGCGGGACGCCACCGACCTGGAACGCATCTTCTTTCTGATCGATTCAATCCTGAAAGCGCGGCGGGCCGAGGGCCGATCCGAGTTCAGTGATTCTGAAAGGCAATCGCTCGCGATGCTGTTCGACAAGGCGACCCGGCTCGGGTCCTACGGGACCGGTCTCGTCGCACGCCACTTCGCCGGAGACGGAGACGCTCACGCCGACCCGCCCACCGGGGGGGATGCCGGCATGGCGCCGCCCCTCCTTCCGGCCGACCCGATCGAACTGCGGCTGGAGTTCCCGCCGTATGTCATCACCTCGCGTCTCGCCCCCTGGCGCATCCAGTTTCCGTACTCCTTCAGGCTCCTGGATGCGCAGCGGATCTTCACGGAGGGCGGAATCGCCACCGATATCGTGAGCACGGCCACCTCGTTCGCCGGCGCGGTCGGAGGCGGCGGCATGTCCGCCGCGACGCTGCGGTTCGCTTACGCTCCTGTCGAGCCCTGCCAGGATTTCGATTCCCGGTGGCTGAAGTCGCTCGGCATCAGCTCGACGAGCCGGTCGAAGGAGGCCCTGCTGCCCGGCTCGGCGACCTACACCGGTTCCGATTCCGGAAAGGGCGTTCGGATGGAGATCACCTTGTCGCCCCGGGAGGGATCCGGCTGCGCCGCTTTCATCCTCGTGGGGGCTCCCGGGGTCTTCGAGGCGAACCGGGTGAGCTATCTGGACTTCATCAAGTCCTTCAGCGACTTCTCCGCCGCCCCGCCGGTCCTGCAGCAACCGGGGAACGCCTGGCCTTATTGCCCCACGGGTCAACACCGTTTCCAGGATGCCTGCGTGACCGACCCGCTCCTGGTCCACAAGGTTCAGCCGGATTACCCGAAGAAAGCCCGGAAGAAGAAGCTCGATGGGCAGGTGGAGCTCAAAGCGGTCATCCAGATCGACGGCTCGGTCGGCTCGCTCGAGGTCCAGAAGTGCACTCACCCCGGCGTCGGCTTCGAGGAGGCGGCCATGGCCGCCGTCCGCCAATGGCGCTACACCACCCCGATGATGAACAACTGGCCCATCAAAGAAGTCATCACCATCGTCATCACCTTTCAGCTTCATCCCGCGAAGCCCGCGCCCGCCGCCGAGCCGGCCGCCGGCGCTACCGCACCGGACTCGTCCCCTTTCTGAGCGCGCGCGGTGGTAACCTTCGCCCCATCGTCATGCCCGCCCTCGTCACTGGCGGCACTGGCTCTCGCGAGCCCTGTCGATCTCGACGCGCGAGTTCCCGGGCGCTTTCCCGAAACGAGGAGGAGTGATGGCCGACTTGTCCGAAACAGAACTCCGGCAGCTCGCCGACACCACGCGGGACCCGGTCGTCACCGACGGGGACAAGTACAAGGTGGTCCTGGAGAACGAGCGGGTGAGGGTTCTGGAGTACCGCGATTCCCCGGGCCAGCGGACCTCTCCGCACCACCACCGTGACTATGTCCTCTGCGCCATGAATTCCTTCCGACGCAAGCTCGTCCTGTCCGGCGGCCGCGAGGCCGTCGTCGAAGTCCGGGCCGGGCAAGTCGCGTGGGGAAACGCGCAATCCCATATCGGCGAAAACGTCGGCGACACCGACACTCACGTGCTCATCATCGAGCTCAAGGCCGACTGACGGTGACGCGTCGCTGGCTGAAGGCGCCGCTTCTGTGTCCGGCGCGGCTGTGCATCGCGCTCGCGGCGGTGGCCGGATGAATCGCACGGCCGCTTCCCTCCTGGCCCTCCTGTTGCTGGCGTCCTGCGGTCGCGAGAGCGGGCGTCCGGCGCCGGAAGTCCCGGCGCACGAGCTGGCCGTTGGCCAGGTCTGGAACTACCACACCCGCGATGTCGACCAGGGGTCCACGCTCACCATCTGCAAGCTCGAGGACCTGCCGAAGGCGGGAAGCGTGGTGCACGTGAGTCTTGCCGGTCTGCATCTCAAGAACCCACGGGCCCCGGGTGGATACACGGGCGAAGTCCCCCATGCTCCCTTCACGCGCGCCGCGATCGAACGCAGCATCACCACGCTCCATGGTCAAGGCTCGCCCCCGCAGGGCTTCGAGGCGGGCTACCGTGCGTGGCAGGAAGCCAGAGGCGGTGTCTTTTCGATGCCGGTTGCCGACGTGGCGGGCCTGATCGAAAAGAGCCTCAAGTAAGCACGCCGGGAGCCCCAGACGGGCGCACTGAATGGGAATCGGATTCGTCCTGCTCGTCTGGTTTGTCTCGCGGCGGTACCGGGTGGCGCACCTCTTTCGAGTGGCGCGAACAGAACGAGCGCAAGGGCTGCCTCCCCGCAGTCCTCGTCTGGACGGGAGTCCTGCTCGGTTCGATCGTTGGGTACCATCTGCTGTCACGCGGGGTCTGACCAGGGCCGACTGAGGACCAGAGGGAGCGCGCATGGATCGAGGAAAGCCAGCGAGGGTCAGCCTTCCCATCGCATGCACTCTGACTCCGGAGCAACTGGCCTCGATGCGCGAGGGACTCCTGCCGGGGCTCCTGGCCAAGGCCGTCTCCCGGGAATCCATCGCCGGGGGCTTTCGTTGGCGGTTCGAATTCCAGCCCGACCTGCTGGCCAAGGCTGCCGCCGTCATCGAAGCGGAGCATCATTGCTGCCGGTTCCTGCGGTTCCATCTGATCGTCGAACCCGGTGACGGTCCGCTCTGGCTGGAAGTCACCGGCCCCGAGGGAACCGAGAACTTCCTGTCGATGCTTTCAGGTGACCCTGCGCCCGGACCCACACCGTGATGGAACAGACCTCGATCCGCGAACTCGTTGCGGTCGTTGCCGCCGCTTCAGGCGACGCGGAGGCGGCCTGGCAGAAGCTCAAGCCCCTGGGCTCCGACGTGGTCCCGTTCCTGGCGGAAGCGTTTCCGAGGACGCGGATCTGGCAGGGACGCGTGGCCCTGGTCTTCCACTGCATTCCCCACGCGCGTACGTCCCCGGCTGCGTTCGATCTCGGACTGCTGGCGCTCCAGGACAAGTCGTACATGGTCCGCTACCGCGCTTGCGGCCTCCTGGCCTATTCGCTGCAGACGAGAGCCATCCCGGAACTCAGAAAGCTTCTGGAGCACGCGGATCACCGGAGCGTGGAGGATGCCACCGCGGCCATCGATTCCATTGAAAACCGGAATCACCACTTCTTCGTCGACCGCTCTCACTCCGGCCGCTCGTTCTGGGAAGTCAACCCCGGCGACCGGCCGGCGTAATCCGACATGAGCGTCGATGGCTGAAGGCCTCGCTGACATCCATCCCTACCCACACCATTGAGATGGTTTTTTAGTGCGTTAGGCGCCGACGCTTGTCAGCCTATTCCCCCACACGAAACGGCCCAGAAGGATGCTAACCTCTCCCCCATCAGGCGCCTGCGGGCAGCCCACTTCCAAGCCGTCCTCGTTAGGCTGACCGCCGGCACGCAGCCTTAGTTTTTTACAGAGGTCTGTCTACTTAGAGTTAGCGCAACGCGAACGGTGCGGGGTAGTGTTGGAGGCAATCTCACGGTTTCGAGAAGAGCTGAGTCCGGGGCTTCGATGACGGTATGGAAGGGTGGTGTGGGCGGCCAGTCTCTGGTGGTTGCTCTGGTACACGGTGCCACGCTCCTCGTTGGCCGCGACACCACAGCGTGCGCGATTTCGGCGTCGCGTGCGCCTCGAGCAGCCGATGAGCTCGTTCAGGTGGGCCAGTGCTCGTTGAGCCAGGGTTGCCGAAGCGAAGTGCGCACGCTGAGGGCGCCACTCACGCTTCACGGCGTGCGCTAACTACTGCGTGCAGCTGACGGCGGGCCGGTTGGCCGGGGCAATGTCTACGGCGGCGTTGGCCCGCCGCAGCTGACGCATGCGTTAGACGTACTAGATATGAAGGTCAACACACTAACGACGCGCTGGCGCTATCGCCTTGGTGGGACCGCGCCCGCGCCGTCAACTGACCAGTCGGAGCGACGGTATGCAGACTTCCTGATCGACGAAACGCCCCTTCGCAACATGTTCGGTTCTGGCCTTATCGGGGCCCTGGGTTGGGGCGTACCAGAGTACGAGGTGCAGTTGGTCAACCAGTTGCTCTTGAGAGCCGATCCACCGCGCAGCCGTCAGATGCTTCTGGTGTGTCCCGAGTGTGGCGACCTGGGGTGCGGGGCGATAACGGCCGACGTGTCTTTATCCGCGGGTCTGTTCGTGTGGTCCCAGTTTGGTTTCGAGAATGACTACGATCCGAACATGTCCGAATTCGACAGCTACCGGTCGGTCGGGCCGTTCGCGTTCGAGGCCGGTCCATATGAGGCTGTACTTCGAGGTGCTCTTGTTCGCGGCGACGTCTAACTACTGCGTGCAGCTGACGGCGGGCCGATTGGCTGGGGTCATTTCCGCGGCGGCATTGGCCCGCCGCAGCTGACGCATGCGTTAGGCAGAACAAGGGAGGGTGAAGCATGGTGCGCTGGGTCCTCCGAAGCGTTTGCCTCGCTATGCTCTTGATTCTTGGCCCGACCGCCGGCTCCGCAGGTCGCGGCCCACGCGTAACGGGTATCTATAGCGACATGCGGTTCATCCAGAACTCAGGCGATGTCCTGGGCACGGAGATCATGATCGTCACGAGCGTGAAGGGTTACTACGCATTCATCCAGGTCTCCGAGGGTGAGCCCGCTGTGCCGGTTGTTGTGCCCATCACGGTAGAAGGCGCCATGGTGTCTTTCAACGTTCCAGACAGCCTTGGTGGCGGCGAGTTCCGTGGCAAGGTCTCGGACATCGGCCTAACGGGCGGGTTCGGAGGCGATCGCCAATCCTGGAATCTCAAGCGAGGCAAGAGCTACTGGCAATGAGGTGTCTGCCTAACTATTGCATGCAGCGGACGGCGGGCCGGGTGACCGGGGTAAT
>DASYQE010000081.1:0-5127 GCA_036005805.1 Candidatus Polarisedimenticolia bacterium
GGGCCGCGTCGTCGCCGACGGCGACAAGGTCTATCCGGAGCTGGAGCGCCTGTTCGGCGACGCCGCGAAGGACGTCATCCGTGCCGGGACGGGCGAAGACACCGCGAAGCCGGCCGAGGGAACCAAGGCGGCCGACGGCACGCAGGCCCTCTGACGGCCGGTCAGGCGCTCCTGCCGGAAAACTGGACGATCGAGAGGAGATTGCCATCGGGGTCGCGGAACCAGGCGACCCGGCTTCCATCCGGCGCCCTCAGCACTCCCTCCGGGTCGTGCGGAAGACCGGGAATCCGTTCCCAGACCACGCCCCGCTCCGAAAGCCCGGCCATCACGGCACTCAGATCGGAGACCGCGAAGCCCGCCACCGTGTGCTCCGACGGGCGCGTCGAAGGCACCGGCGAGATCCTCAGATCGCCGCCCTGCACGTCGTAGACGAGCGCCCCGAGGGACCGCCCCGTCAGCCTCAGCCCGAGCACATCGGAGTAGAAGCGTTCGGCTTCCTGCGGACGGGAGGTCCAGACGATGGTCTGTAACCGGGAAGAAGCGAGCATGGCGGCTCCTCGAAGGGGTGGGACGGAGGTCAGCCCGCGGTGGTCTCCTGCTCGCGGGCATTCGGAAGGCGCAGCGTCCCGGTCAGATCCTGGACGCGGGGGATGCCGCGGGCGCGGCACCAGGCTTCCATCCCCTCGGCGACCGTGAGCGGCGCGCGCGGGTCGTAGAAATTCGCCGTGCCCACCTGCACCGCGCCGGAGCCTGCCACCAGGAACTCGAGCGCGTCCTCCGCCGACGCGATGCCTCCCATCCCCACGATCGGCAGGCGGGTCGCCGCGTACACCTTGTGCACCATGTAGAGAGCCAGCGGCTTGATGGCCGGCCCCGAGAGTCCGCCGACGACGTTGTCGAGCACCGGGCGACGGCGCTCGAGGTCGACGGCCAGGCCGAGGAAGGTGTTCACCAGCGACAGGATGTCGGCCCCGGCGTCGGCGGCGGCGCGCGCCGCCTCGCCGATGGCGGTGATGTTCGGCGTCAGCTTGACGAGCAGCGGCAGATCGGGCGCCGCGCGCCGCACCTCCGCCACCACCTCGCGGATGAGGACGGGGGAGACTCCGAACGCCAGGCCCCCGCGCTCGGTGTTGGGGCAGGAGAGGTTCAGCTCGATGGCGTGCAGCCCCTGCGCGCCGTTGAGACGCCTGGCGACCGCGACATACTCATCCTTCGTCTCGCCGAAGACATTGGCGATGACGACGGTGTCCTTGCCGCGCAGCGCCGGCAGCTTGTCGCTGAGGAACGCCTCGACCCCGACGTTGGCGAGCCCGATGGCGTTGAGCATCCCGGCGGCGGTCTCGCAGGTGCGCGTCGGCGCGTTGCCGCGGCGCGGCTTGAGGGACAGCCCCTTGCTGACGAACCCGCCGATCGCCTCGAGGTCGAAGTAAGGCTGCAGCTCGGTGCCGTAGCCGAAGGTGCCGCTCGCGGCGATCACCGGGTTTTTCAGCGTGAGCGGACCGAGCGTCACCCGCATGTCCACCGGCGCCGGCTTTTTCTTCACGGGCGCACGCTGCCCGCCTCGAAGACGGGACCTTCGGTGCAGACGCGCGGATAGGGCGGCACGGCGTTCGGGTCGGAGGCCGCCACCACGCAACCGAGACAGACGCCGATGCCGCACGGCATCTGCGACTCGAGCGCCAGCTGGCACGGCACTCCGGCCTTCTGCGCCTGGTCGCCGACCGCCCGGAGCATCGGCGTCGGGCCGCAGACGTAGAGCGAAGGCCTGGGTCCGGGTGCGGCGAGGAGCGGCTCGAGCAGGCTCGTGACGTAACCGCGCGTGCCGCGGCTGCCGTCCTCGGTCGCGAACTTCACATCGACACGTCCGCGCCCGAACAGCGGCAGGCCGACGAGGTCGCGCGCCGAGCGCGCCCCGAACAGCAGCAGCGGCCGGTGCCCGAGCCGCTGAAGCGCCTCGGCGACGAACGGGAAGATGGCGATGCCGACGCCGCCGGCCACGAGGATCTGGCGGGGACGGGTGGCGTCGGGGCGCCGCGCCGCGGCACGGGAGGCTCGCGCCGGCAGGCGGAAGCCGTTCCCGAGCGGCCCGAGCATCGCGAGGGTGGCGCCCCGGGGCTGGCGCGACAGCAGGCGCGTGCCGTGGCCGGTCACCTTGTAGAGGATCTGCAGCCGTCGCGGCGGGCTGCCGGCGACGCCGCAGACGCTCATCGGACGCCGCAGCAGCGGGTCGCGCCCGGGCTGCGCTTGAAGCATCACGAACTGGCCGGGACGGGAAGCGCGCGCCATCCGCGGCGCATCCAGGGTCAGCAGGAAGTGATCGGAATTCAGCGCGTCGTGCGACAGGATTCGCGCGGCGGTGTCGAACGGCATGGACGCGGGACTGTAGCACACCTCCTTGATCTTTGGAGGAGGGCCTCCTACCATCCGCGCGCGTGACGACACCGGCGCGTCTCGTCCTGCACGCCGCCCTCGCGGGGCTGTACGCCTCCCTGGCGCTGGTGATGTTCCTGCGCCTGCTGCACCCGGAGGCGTCGCGCGGCCGGTTCGTCCTCGGCATGCTGCCGGTCGTCGTGGTGTACACGGCGGTCGCGGCGCTCCTGCTGCCGCTGCTCTACGGTCTGCTGCGCTTCTTCGCCAGCCACCGCCTGCAGGTGCGGCGCTTCAGCCTGCGCTACGGCATGACCTTTCTCGTGGCGGCACTCGCCCCGATGCTGGCCTCGTTCGTCGTCACGCTGTCGCACGAGCGCCGGGCCATCGACGACCTGGCGACGGACCGCGCCCGGCTCTTCCTGGTGGCGCTCGGCGGCGCCTGGATCTACGCGGGGGTCGTCTGCCTGATGCCGCGGCTGAAGCGCAGCCTGGCGTTCCAGGCGTCGGCCGCCGGCGTGGCGCTGGCGGCGCTCCTCGGCCCGGGTTTCGTGTCGTTCCACGACGAGTTGCCCGCGGTGGGGAAGGGGCCCGAGGTGCTGCCGCTGGCGGCGCGCCGCCTCGTCCTCCTGAACGTGGACGGCGCCGACCTCGAAGACCTGCTCGGTCTGCAGATGCGCGGGCTGCTGCCGATGCTGTCGCGGCTGCGGCGCGACGGGACCTACGGACGCCTCGAGACCATCGTGCCGTGCGACGCGGCCGTCGTCCGCACGACGCTGGTCACCGGCCAGCTTCCGTGGCGCAGCGGCGTGCGCGGGCCGTTCACGCGCGGGCTCCTCGGCCAGCCGCTCGGGTTGACCATCGTCCCGGCCGGCCTCGGGTTCGACACCTTCCTGTCCCCGGTGATGTCGCGCCGGCGGCTGACGGTCGAGGACCGCACCGGGCCGGCCCTGTGGGACATCGTCTCGAGGGCCGGCGGGACCGCGCGCGCGTCGGGCTGGGAGATCGATCTCGATCACCCGGGCGGCCCGGCCATCCCGAACGCCGCGGCGGTGCGGTCCCAGGCCGCCGAGTTCAGCGAAGGGGAGGGGAACTTCTTCAACCTGCCGATGGGGGCCTCGATGGACCTCGCGCGGGCGCTCGCGGCCGACCAGGCGGCGGCGGCCGGGCTGTCGGAGACCTTCGTCGGGACCGGCATCGTCGCGGTCTCGCTGCCGGGGCTCGACCGGGTGGCGCACCGGTTCCTGCGGTTCGCGCGTCCGGCTTCGTTCGGCAACGTCCGCCCCTCGGAGGTGGACGAGTACGGGCACGTGCTCGAGCGTTACTACGTGCGGGTGGATGCGCTCATCGGCCGTGCCCTGGCCCTCGCCGGGCCGCAGGGCTGGCTCTTCGTCACCTCGGCGCACGGCATCGAGCCGGCGCCGCTGCGCCGCCGCCTGATCCCGTCGGGGGCCGCGCACGACGCCCTGTCGGGCTCGCACGAGGAGGGGCCGAGCGGCTTTCTCTTCGCCATCGGCCCGGGGGTGCGGGCAGGGCAGCGCTTCGGGCGCGCGGCGCTCACCGACGTCACGCCCACGGCTCTCTACCTGCTCGGCCTGCCCATTGCCCGCAATCTCGACGGCCGCATCATCGACGCGCTGCTCGAACCGGAAGAGGCCCGGGCCCGCCCGGCGACGGTGATCGAGTCGTACGGCCCGCGCCCGGTGCGCGCCGTTCCGTGAGCCGGCGCGGCCCGAGAGGCGTTTTCCTTGACACGGCTTCGGCTGGTCCGCTATGCTGCGCCGGCTTTTTCCGGTGATGAGGACGATGCGAGGCGAAAGACCGAGCAGCCCTGCCCGCGGCGACGCGGGATTTTTTTTGCCCGCGAGCCGGCCCGTCACCCACGCCGCCGGCGCCCGCCGGAGGACCGCATGAAGGGGACATCGCGGGCGGCCGTCATGGACGCCGCCGCCATGGACCGGGTCCTCGCCCGCGTGGCCCACGAGATCCTCGAGCACCATCCCGACCTCGGTGCGCTGGCGCTCGTCGGCATCCGCACCCGCGGCGTGCCGCTGGCGGAGCGGCTGCGGGCCGTCATCGCGGCGCAGGACGGCCGCAAGGTGCCGCTCGGGTCGCTCGACATCACCCTCTACCGCGACGATGTCGGGGCGATCGGGGCCCAGGCGCTTTTGCGCGAGACCCGCATCCCGTTTCCCATCGACGGCCGGCGGATCGTGCTGGTGGACGACGTCCTGTACACCGGCCGGACCATCCGCGCGGCGCTCGACGGGCTCATCGACTTCGGGCGGCCGAAGAGCATCGAGCTGGCGGTGCTCATCGACCGCGGCCACCGTGAGCTGCCGATTCACGCCGATTACGTCGGCAAGGCGATTCCCACGCGTGAAGAGGACGAAGTGAAGGTGCGGCTGAAGGAAATCGACGGAGAGGACAGCGTCCGCATCGAGGCGCGCGAGGCGAAGGGGGAGGCGAAGGCCGCCGGACCACGCGAACTGGCGCGCCCGCGGCGCGCGGTGCGATCCCCCTCGAGGAGGCGGCTGTGATGGAAGTCGTGGACGAAGTCGCCCGCCCGGCCCGATCGAAGCGCCGGACCGCCGCGCCCCGCGTCGTGGCCGTCCCCGGGGCGGCCGCCGGTGTGGCGCGCCCCGAGCCGCCTCCCGGTCCCCGCACGTCGCTCAAGGAGCGGCACCTGCTCGGCATCCAGGGGCTCGAGGCGGACGAGATCACGCTCGTGCTCGACACGGCGCGCGTCATGGCCGAGAT
>DASYQE010000082.1:0-6148 GCA_036005805.1 Candidatus Polarisedimenticolia bacterium
CGCGGAGGCGGCCGCCGACACCGGCGGCGCCTGCGACGCGGCTTCCGATGCGACGGCGATCGGCCGGGCCCTCGATGCCGTGACCGAGACGCTGCGCCACCAGTACATCGTGTCGTACGTCAGCGCACCCGGTGAGCACGCAGGCTTCAAGCCTCTCGAGCTTCAAGTCCGCGGCCGGGATCGGGCCGTCGAAGGGCCCCGTTCGGTCTTTCTCGGAGACGAGACTCCTGCGCCTCCGAACAAGTCGACCGCGACGGCGAGCGCACCGGTGGCGCCGAAACCATAACAGCCGAACGGATGGGGGCTGGGCCTAGCGGGGTGACTGGGGCGCCGCGTCCCCGTCCCCGTCGCTTCCCGGGAGCGGACGCCGCACCACCGTGGGACCGCCGGAATCCGCCTCGCCCCCCGACCAGTTGATCGATCGGCATTCGGCGAGCAGCTCGCAGCGGACGCACTCCTTCATCTTGTGCAAGGTGGAGATGACGGTTCCGAAACAATCCTTGACAATGCGCGGCAAGACGGCCTCCGGCGACACCGCGACCAACGTCGCGGACGATCGGCAGCGTGGAGATAATCTATTGGCTCTGCGACGGCTGTCAACCTCGGAAACGGCGCGGTATACTCGCCGCGTTTGCTGTGGAAAACGCTTCAACACCCGCGCCCGCGCCTGATCCTCGCGGTCTGGCTGTCGGCGTTGCCGGCGGCGTGGGGCGTCGTGCATGCGGCGGAAGAGACCTCACCGCGGGCCCTCATGCGCTACGGCGTCGAGGCCGCCCGCGGCGGCTTGTGGCGCGAGGCGCTGGCCCGATGGGAGCGAGCCGTGCAGACCGACGCAGAAAATCCGCGTCTCAGGAACAACCTGGCGGTCGCCTACGAGGCCGCCGGCCGCACCGCCGACGCCGGCCGCGCCTACGCTGAAGCGCGCAAGCAGTTCCCCGAATCCAAAGAGGTGCGCGACAACCAGGAATCCTTCCTGGCGCTCCATCCCGAGCTCAAGGAGGACATCCCCGGTCCCGTGCCGCCGGCCACCAAGCACAAGGGCAAGGTGGCCCGGGTCACGCTTTTCGTCCCCACGCCCGAGCACATCGACATGACGGGGCTGCGACACGTCCTGGTGACGAAGATGGTCATCGACGAGGAGCCGGACGAGCTCGATCTCAGCAAGGAGCTGGTCGGGGTGCTGCGGCGCGACTGGCGCAACCGCACCTCCCTCGACATCCTCGACGTCGAGCCCCCGGCTCTCCCGGAGCAGCCGATCCGCGACCTGCTCGCCAACACCGGCTTCTGGCGCAAGCTCGCCGAGCGTTACGAGGCGGACCTGGTGGTCGCGGGCGAGGCGGGCTTCAAGACCGCCGACCGCTCGGGCTACGTGTCGGTGGACGAGGTCTCGCCGATGACCGGGCAGCGGGTGCGCCGCACCCGCTTCGTCACCCGCGAGGCGTTCCTGCTCGACCTGCACCTCTTCTTCCTCAAGGGGGAGACGGGGGAGCTGCTGTACGAGGACCATTTCAGCGGCGAGCACACGTACGACGGCGCCGGGTTCGATCGGCTGTCGGGCCTGTTCATGCTGTACGACGAGATGGCCGGGGACATCCGCGGCATCGTCTCCCCCGGGGTGCGGTCCCTGCCGCGCTCCCTGTTCGAGGAATGATCCGGCCCCGGCGCGCCCTGGGTGTCGCCGCGGCGGCGGCGCTGGCCCTGCTCCTCCTGCCGGCGCAGGCGCACGCCTTCGGCAAGAACAAGATCGTCTACCAGGACTTCAAGTGGAGCATCTACAAGGCGCCCCACTTCGACGTCTACTACTACCCGGAGGAGGCGCCGATGCTCGAGCAGGTCGTCTCCTTCGCCGAGTCGCAGTACACGCGCCTGTCGCAGATCCTCGACCACGAGATCAAGTTCCGCATCAACCTGATCGTCTACCGCACCCACGCCGAGTTCGAGCAGACCAACATCTCGCTCGGCTTCATCCCGCAGTACGTGGCGGCCTTCTCCGAGCCGCTCGCCGACCGGATGGTGGTGCCGCTCGATCTCCCCCCGGACGAGCTGTACGCGCTGTTCGGGCACGAGCTGACGCACGTCTTCCAGTTCAGCCTGCTGTACCAGGAGTCGGTGTCGCGCGCCTTCCGCTCCAATGCGCCGGGCTGGGTCATGGAGGGGATGGCGTCGTACATGGCGCAGGACGAATCCTCGCTCGACCTGATGATCATCCGCGACGCGGTCATCTACGGCCTCATCCCGCCGATCCACCGGGTGCAGGTGACCAACTTCCTGACCTACCGCTTCGGCCACGCCGCCTTCGCTTTCATCGAGGAGAAATACGGCCAGGAAGGGCTGCGCACCTTCATCGCCGAGTTCCGCAAGAGCCTTTTGACCAACAACATCGAAAAGCCCATCCAGGACGCCTTCGGCATCGACGGGGACGAGTTCGACCGGCAGTTCAAGAAATACCTCCAGAAGAAGTACCTGCCGATCCTGCTGGAAAAGAAGGAGCCGCAGGACTACGGTCACGAGATCGCCAAGAAAGACCCGCGCGAAGCGGACGTCGTCAACTTCAGCCCGGCCCTGTCCCCCTCCGGCGACCTGATCGCGGTCTTGACGACCCGGTGGCGTGATCTCGACGCCTGCATCCTGTCGGCGCGCGACGGCAAGGTGTGGCGCCCGCTCACCAAGGGGTTCACCAACAAGTACGAGGACCTGGTGTACGGCGCGTTCCAGGGGAAGAAGGACCTGACGTGGTCGCCCGACGGCGACATGGTGGCGATGTTCGCGCGCAAGGAGGACGAGCGGGTCCTGCTGATTTATGGCGCCGTCCACGGTGACCTCAAGCAGAGGGTCTCGATCCCGGGGATCGACGACGAGCTCTCCCCGGCCTGGTCGCCGGACAAGAACGTCATCGCCTTCGAGGGGGTCAGGGACGGGGTCACCGACATCTTCACGTACAACCTGCACACCAAGGAAATCAAGAACCTCACGCAGGACACCTTCTTCGACAGCAACCCCGCCTGGTCGCACGATGGCAAGCAGGTGCTCTACAACCGGCGCATCGGTCCCGCGACCAAGGTGTTCATGGTCGACGCGAACGACCCGACGCGGAAGGTGCAGCTCACCTTCGGCGAGAGCGACGACCTGATGCCCACCTTCTCGCGCGACGGGAAGACGGTCTACTACACCAGCGACGTGGACGGCGGCATCTACAACCTGCACGCGCTGAGCCTCGAGTCCGGCGACATCCGGCGGCTGACGAGCCTCGCCGGCGGCGCCTTCACCCCCCAGGAGCTGCCGGACGAAGGCGGCAAGACCTCACTCGCTTTCTCCGCCTACGCCGAGGGGCGCCTGAAGATCTACCGCATGCAGCCCGGCGAGCCGGAAGGCGTGAAGCTGGCGGCCGATCAATCCCAGGAACCGGCCGATCTGCAGCCGTTCGAGCCGCCGCTGCGGCTGTCGCTCGACGAGGACGCCAAGAAGCCGTACGACAAGATCCACTTCCACCTCGAGAACGCCCCCAGCGTCCTCGTCGGCGTCGCCGACGACGGGACCCTGCTCGGCAACGCCACGGTGCTGCTGTCGGATCTGCTCGGCGACAACCGCATGGTGTTCGACTTCCAGTCGGTCTCCACCTTCTCGAACTTCTTTTTCCAGTACATCCACCTCAAGAACCGCATGCAGTGGGGCGGGTTCGTGCGGGATTACCGCGATTACTACATCGCGCAGTCGGTCAACACCGGCGCCGTCGCCCGCACCAACGAATCGTTCAGCACCACGGCGGTGGGGGGCACCATCGCCTGGCCGTTCAACCGCTACTACCGCATCTCGGGGAGCGCCGGCTACACGAAACGGTCCTACACGCGACCCGTCCTGCAGCCCAACGGAGCCATCGCCTACCCCACGACCGACGAGAACTTCCCGTTCGTCGGCTGGGCTCTCGACGGTGACACGACGCGCTACCAGGAATTCGGGCCGTACCACGGCCAGCGCTACCAGCTCTCCCAGTTCTACGCCCCGACGGTGCACATCTCGTCCGGCGACCAGAGCGCGCAGGCCTCGACGCTCAACACCCAGCTCGACTACCGCCTGTACCGGAGGGTGACGGCGCGCTCCCTGTTCGCCATCCGGCTGGCCACCTACATCAGCAATGGCGAGGCGTACAACATCTACTCGACGGGCGGCCTCAACTACCTGCGCGGCTACGATTTCAGGGACTTCTACGGCAACCGGGTGGCCTACAGCAACATCGAGTTCCGCTTCCCGCTGGTGGACGCGCTCGTCTTCCCGGTCGGCATCCTGCGCGACATCCGCGGCTTCGCCTTCCTCGACGTCGCAGCCGCCTGGTTCCAGGGGGACCTGTTCACCCATCCGGATGCGACGCCCTACCTGACCCAGCTCCAGGATCCCAAACACCTGTACGCCCTCGACCAGAACAACAACGTCGTCCCGAGAAGCTTTCACTTCTGGGACGACGAGAACGACAAGCTGGGGGACGGTCGCGCCGCCTACGGTTTCGGCTTCAACGTGTTCCTGGGGCCCTTCCAGCTCACCTGGTCGTACGCGCACCAGCTCGAGAACACGCTGGAGGTGTGCGACGTTTCCGGGGACGGCGTCTGCAACCCGCAAACCGACATTCGACGGATCGACGACCCGTTCCACAAATCGGGCTCCATCGGCCAGTTCTATATCGCCGTCGACTTCTAGCCGGGCTGCGCCGAGGCGCGCCCGAGCGACAGCGCCGCCGCGGCGAGCGCGAGCAGCAGCCCCAAAAGCGGCAGGATGGCGAGGACGTCGGCGGGCGGGAACCGTCCGGCCGCCAGCGCCAGGAGAGGATTCTCCCGGTAGGGATTCGAGCGCACCAGCATCCACCAGGTGAACCGCAGCCCGGCGAGCGCCAACAGGCCCCCGGCGAGTCCCTGGGTCGCCGCCCCGAGCAGGAACGGCGCCCGGATGAACGAGGCGGTCGCCCCGACGAGCTTCATGATCTCGATCTCTTCCCGGCGCGCCAGGACGGTGAGCCGGACGACGGCGCCGACCGTCACCATCACCGCCATCACCAGGAGCGCCCCGAGGCCGTAGCCGCCGTTGCGGAAAAACTCGAGCAGCGCCGTCAGCCTCTCGAACCAGCCGCGGTCGAAGCGCACCTCGTCCACGCCGGGGCCGACCCGGTAGGCCTTCGCCAGGCGCTCCGCCTCTTCCGCCCCCTGGTGCGCCGGCCGCAGCACCACCTCGAACGAGGTCGGGAACAGGTTCTCCCCCAGCCCGGCCGAGATCCCCGACAGGCGCGGGAAGCGCCCCTCGAACCGGCGCCGCGCCTCCTCGGCCGGCACCAGCCGCGCCTCGGCGACGGCGTCGTCCGAGACCAGCCCCATCCGCACCGCCTCGATGTCCTCCTTGGTCGCGTCGGGACGCATGTACACCTGCATCTGCAATTCCTTGCCGAGCGTCGCCGTGGCGAGCCGCACGTTCCAGGCGATGAGGACGAACATCCCCAGCACGTACAGCGACACCGCCATGGACAGCGTCGCGAGGAGCGTCAGGGTCGGATGACGTGTCAGCCCGTCGCGCGCCTCCTTCAGGATCGGCAGGAGAGTCATGACGCCGGTCTCGCCCGCGTCGCCGGGGTCGTCATCACGCCGACCCCGCGGGCGCGAGATGCCCCTGCGCCAGGGTCAGCACCCGCCGCGCCATCCTCTGGATGAGCGCCCGATCATGCGTCGCCACCAGGACCGTCGTCCCTTGGGCGTTGATCTCCTTGAAGGTCTGGATGATGGCGAGCGACAGCTCGGGATCGAGGTTGCCGGTCGGCTCATCGGCGAGCAGCACCAGGGGCCGGTTGACGAGCGCCCGCGCGATCGCCACGCGCTGCTGCTCGCCGCCCGAGATCTGCTCCGGGAAGTGGTGCAGCCGGTGGTTCAGCGCCAGCATCTCGAGCATCTGGTAGGTGCGGCGCCGCTGCTCCTTGGCCGGCAGGCCGATCACCTGCGTCGCATAGGCGACGTTCTCGAACACCGTCTTGCGGCGCAGCAGCTTGAAATCCTGGAAGACGACGCCGATCTGCCGGCGCAGGTACGGCACGCGCGACGCCGGCATGCTCTGGAGGTTCTCGTTGTTGACCATCACCTGCCCGGAAGTCGGCAGATCGTCGCGGAAGAGCAACCTC
>DASYQE010000083.1:0-14557 GCA_036005805.1 Candidatus Polarisedimenticolia bacterium
CGACGGAAGTGAACACACCCTCGAGGAGGTCGGACAGTCGTTCGCGGTGACCCGCGAGCGTATCCGGCAGATCGAAAGCAAGGCGCTCCGCAAGCTGCGGCACCCCTCCCGCAGCCAGCGCCTCCGGGCCTTTCTCGACGGCACCGGAGGGTAACCGGGGCAGCCGGCCGGGGCCGAAAAAGAAGCCGGACGGGCCGGACGGGGATCACTGAGACTGAGATGAGCGGGGCCTTCGGGCCCCGCTCTTTTTTTTGTGTCCGTTGGACCCGGCGCGGCCGGACATGAGTGGCCGCCGCCTGCTCGAGGTTGCGGCATCGACCCGGTCGCGGTACATTTCCGGTCAGCAACGCTCCGATCCGCTCAGTACAGGGGAAAGGCCGCGAATGTCCTGGACGTCCGCTGTGGCCGCCTGTCTGGCCGTGGCGGCGGCGCTCATGACGCCGCCGGCCCTGGCCGCGGACCCTCCCGCCGGCGCCCCGGTCGCCTGCATCGACTGCGACGACGGGAACCCGTGCACCGTCGATGGCTGTTCCGCGGAAGGGGGAGCCTGCGTCCACAGTCCCCGCGTCTGCGACGACGGCAATCCATGCACGGTCGACGCCTGCAGTGCGCAGGCACCCTGGTTCGGGTGTTTCTTCACCGCGGTGGAGGACTTCACCCCCTGCGACGACCACGATTCGTGCACCGGCGGCGAACTGTGTTACGGGGGGACGTGCGTCCCGGTCGACTACCAGGCCGAAGGAACGGCGTGCGTCGGCCCCGACCCGTGCACTTCCGGCGGGCGGTGCGACAGCTTCGGACCGTGCCAGGCCGAGCCGGTCGCGGAAGGGACGCCGTGCGAGCGAGGCGTGCGACCCGGCCACCGGCCTCTGCGGCCCGGTCGGCGTCCCCTGTGACGACGGCAACCCGTGCACGGTGGACGAGTGCGACATCGCCGCCGGAGCGTGCGTGCATCGACCCGCCGCCGGGGCTCCGTGCGACGACGGCAACCACTGCACCGAAGGGGACGTGTGCGGGGAGGACGGTCGCTGCGGCGGCGCGCCCGGTTCGTGCCAGGACATCTATCCCTGCACCGACGATGCCTGCGATCCGGCCATCGGTTGCACCTATACCGTCCAGTGCGACGACGGCAACGGTTGCACCTCGGATACCTGTTACTCCACCGGTTGCTCCCATGTCATGCAGACCGGGAGCCCCTGCATCCCCTCGGATCGATGCTTTCAAGAAGGCCGCATCCAATGCGTGAACAACCAGCTGGCCTGCGTCGCGGGCGGCCTGCGGAGAGATTGCGACAGCGACAACGACTGCTATGTCGACTCCTGCGACCCGGCCGTCGGCTGCATCCACACGCCGGTCTCCTGCGACGACGGCAACCCGTGCACCCGGGATACCTGCTTCAGTGCGGGAGGGTGTTCGCCCGATCATCCCCTTGTCACGGGACCGTGCGACGACCACGACGACTGCACCAGCGGCGACGTCTGCGTCGCGGCCGACCTCAACCACTTTCGGGCCTGGTGTCGGGGCACGTCACGGTGCGACGACGGGAAGCCGTGCACCGACGATCTCTGTGACCCGGCCGCCCCGGACGGCTGCCGCCACGTCAACAACACGCTTCTCTGCTCGGACGGCGTCGTCTGCACCGAGGTGGATCGCTGCGTCGACGGCGCCTGCCGTCCTGGAGACCCGAGGAATCAGAACTGCCCCGACGGCGATCCCTGCACCACCGACATCTGTGATCCGACCCGCGGCTGCATCTGGGCCTCGAACTGCGATGATGGCAACCCCTGCACCGCCGACGGATGTGATCAGACGGGGTGCTGGCACACGCCGCTTTCGGGACCGGCCTGCGGAGGCGCCTGCGCGGTCGGCAGCGCCTGCGTGGACGGCCTCTGTACCGGGGGAACCCCGCTCTCGTGCGACGACGGGAACGTCTGCACGCGCGACGCTTGCGAGTCCCCGCTCGGGTGCCGGCATGATCCGATCTCGTGCGACGACGAAAGCGCCTGCACCGTCGACTCGTGTGATCCGCAGGCGGGATGCCGGAACGATCCGATCTCCTGCGACGACGGGAGCGTCTGCACTGCGGACAGTTGTGATCCGGCCACCGGATGCCGGCACGAGTCCGCTCTCCATTGCGATGACGGCAACGCCTGCACGATCGACGCGTGCGACCCGGCTTCGGGGTGCGTCTCCCGGCTCGATCCGACCCTTCCCGACCGGGACGGCGACGGGATCCCGGACCTCTGCGACGATTGCCCGGGCCGCGCCGACGCGGCACAGTCCGATGGCGACGGCGACGGAGTCGGGGACGCCTGCGACGTCTGCCCGACGCTCCCCGATCCGGCCCAGGACCCGTCCGCCTGCGTGCAGCAGGTCATCGACCTGACGCTCGACCTGGGCGCCGGAGGCCCCGGCAAGGGATCGGGGCTGGTCTCGTGGCGCACGACGCACGAGGTGACCCTCGCTGGTTTCGACCTCGTCTCGATCGATTCGCGCGGCCGGCGAACCCTCCTGACGCCGGCTCGCGTCCCCTGCACCGCCTGCTCGACCGGGCTGGGCGCCGGGTACAGCGTGATCCTGCCGAAGCATCACAGCGGCCGCGGCGTGTACGTCGAGATGATCGGAACGGCCGGGGAGGTCCTCGGACGATTCGGCCCGGCCGTCCGCCGATAGTCCTGCGGGCTTGACCCCCGTCGGTGCGACCCTATCTTTTGCCTGGGGAATCACCCATGCGAACCGCCCTGCGCGCCCTGCTCGTCGCCCTGCTCGCTTTCTGGACCGCCCGGCTCGGTTCGGGGGCGCAGCAGGGGTGCTTCCTCGACCTCGTGAACCTGGCGTTCCACGAGGCCGGGCACCTGTTCCTCGCGCCGTTCGGGCAGACGATGCACTTCCTCGGCGGGACGCTCGGGCAGCTCGCGGTGCCGGCGGGGCTGGTGGTTTATTTCCTTCTGGTGCGCCGCGATCCGTTCGCCGCCGCCGCGAGCGCCTGGTGGGTGGGCGAGAACCTGGCCGACATCGCCGTCTACATGGCCGACGCGCGCGACCTGGCGCTGCCGCTCGTCGGTGGCGGCGACCACGACTGGAACAACCTCTTCTACACCTTCGGCCTGCTCGGCCAGGACAGCGTCGCCGCCGTGTCTTCGTGGACGCACCGCGTCGGCACCCTCGTCATGGTCGCTTCGCTCGTCTGGCTCGCGACGTTCCTCCTGACCGGCGAGTCGCGCCGCCGCTTCGAGGTGCTCGTCGAGCAGCGTCTCCCCGCGCTCCGGCCGCTCGTCTCCGCCGAATAGGCTCCCGGCCGCGAAGAATCCTGTGGTCGGCGCCGGGCGGCGGCGGTAGATTCCGTTCACCACCTCGATGGAGTCCGGATTATGAAGCGCGCCTGTTTGCGGAAGGCGTCCTCGATCCTCCTTGCGGCGTCGCTGGCCGCGCCGGCGGCGGAAGCGGCGACCTGCACCTCGACGCCCTGGACGGGGATCGCCGGCGTGCCGGCGCTGACCGATTTTCCGCCGGGCCATCTCTATCTCGGTCTGTATCCCGGGCTTCTCTACGACGGCTCGAATGCGCCCCCCGCCGGCCACGAGGCCGACGGCCGCGCTTTCGCGGCGCAGATCAAGCCGCGCGACGCGTCGGGGCAGGTCTGCGCCTCCCCCGGCCCGGGATGCCGCATCGTGTTCCTGTCGATCGGCTTCTCCAACAACACCATCGAGTTCTGCGGCGGGCAGGGGATCAACGGAGACAATGAAAGCCCGGCGGCGACGCAGTGCCCGCTGCCGACCGCGAACCCGCCGTGGATCCAGCAGGAGTCGTTCATCGCGCAGTCGCTCGCCGACGCGGCGGTCGATCACGCCGCGGTCGTGTCGGTGGATGGCGCGAGGGGGGGCCAGACCTACGACGACTGGGACCCGACGGTCGGCGGGTCGGCGGAGTACGACCGCGTCCTCAACCAGATCCTCCTGCCCTCGGGGCTCGGCAAAGGGCAAGTGCAGGCGATCTGGATCAAGGACGCCGAATCCCATCCGACCGTCTCGCTCGCGACCGCCGGGCCGGGGAACCCCGCCGACGCCGTCATCGCCGAGCAGCACCTCGGCAACATCCTGCGCGGGTTGCGCACGTTCTATCCGAACGTCCAGCAGGTATTCGTCAGCCCGCGCATCTACGGCGGCTACGCCAACACCACGACCCCGCCGAACCTGCTCAACCCGGAGCCGTACGCGTTCGAGATCGGCTTCAGCATCAAGTGGCTGGTGGCGTCGCAGATCGCCCAGGTCGGTGGCGACGCGCCCGACCCGGACGCCGGCGACCTCGATTACCGTGGCGGGACCATCCCGTGGGTGGACTGGGGGCCGTACCTGTGGGCCAACGGCACGACGCCGCGCTCCGACGGTCTGGTGTGGACCAGCAGCGACTTCCGCGGCGGGGGCGAATGCACCCATCCGAGCGTCTACGCGGAGCAGAAGGTCGCCGCGATGCTGCTCGGATTCATGAAGACGTCGCCGTACACGCCCTGGTTCCTGGCGACGGCCGGCCCGTGCGCGATCACACCGGGGTCGCTGCAGATCGGCGCGGACAAGCAGACCATCAGCTGGGGCTTCACCGGAACCGGAGGACCGTTCGACCTGGCGCGCGGCAGCGTTGCGGACGTCCGTGCGTCGGGCGGCGGCTACGCCGGCGCGATGTGCCGCTTCAACGACCTGAGCGCGCCGCAGGCCATCGACTCCGGCCAGCCTCCGCCCGGCGTCGCGGCGTATTACCTCGCCCGCTGCACCGGCGGCACCTGGAACGACGGCACCCAGGCGGGGAACCGCGACCTGACCCTGCTCGCGTGCCCCTGAGGGCCGCGCGCAGCCCTGCAGCTGGAGAGGCGGCACCCCTTCAGCGGCTTGGATCGATCGGAACGAAATCGGGCGGCATGGGGCCCAGCCCCATCGCGCCGGGGCTGGACCCCGGCATTCCGGGCGGCGGCGCGGACGGGGGCGTCCCCGTTCCGCCTCTGCGGCTCCACTTGTCCCAGGTCTTGAAGAAGACGACGCGCAGGTCGCCACCGCCTCCCTTGTCGGGAATGGTGGTGTCGAGCGCGTAGCCGACGCGAACGGTGACGAAGGTGCTCCAGGGGCCGGAGAACTCGACGTTCAGGCCGGAGCCGACGGCGCGCTCGTACCCGGGCCCGAAGTCGTCCTCGCTCCGGATGATCGCTTCCTGGACTCCGACCTCGACGCGCGCGATCTTGGTGACGCCGAACGCGTACGACACTTCGCCGACGAGCCCGCGATCGAAGTGGATCCCGGACGAGTTGAAACCGCGCACGCGGGCGGAACGGAAATCCCCCAGCTCGAAGCGCGAGAAGCGATCGAGGCTGCGGCCGTCGAAGCCCGACACCCCGAGCGAGATCTTGTGGAAGATGCCGACGTAATACGACTTGCGGAGGTCGATCCCGAGGCGCGTGAAGTCGCGGTCGTCCTCGCTGAAGCGCGACCCGGGGATCTCGCAGTCCTCGAGGGCCACGTCGGCGCAGCGACCCCAGGGGCCCCAGTCGCTGCGCGTCCCCCACTCGGCCCACGGGGCCACCTGGTAGCCGCGCCGCGAGTACTCCACGCGCGTGTTGAAGACCCCTTCGACGTTGGTCGGGGGCAGGACGAAATCGGGGCTCGTCTTCTTCTGCCGATCGTAGTTCTGGTACTCCGCCCGCCCCTGCACCGACCAGCGCAGGAAGTCCCCGATCGGAATGCCGAGCGTGGCGCGCACGTTCTGCTCGAGGACGTCGACGCGGTCCTCCTCGGTCGTGCCGGCGCTGGTCGCGATCTTGTCTTCGACCTCGATGGCGGTGAAGGAGCCCTGCAGCGCCAGCGAGATCGGTTTGCTCGACCCACTGGTGTCGAACAGGTTCGGCTGGTTCCAGGAGATGTCGGCGAACGGCCCGGCGACGGCCAGGTTGAACTGCGTGCCGGTGTTCTTGAAGTTGAAATCGAAGAAGTTGACGCCGGCGAACGGGAAGGAGAGGTCGCCGGCCTCGCCGGCGGAGATCCCGAAGACGAGCAGCGTGTTCTTCGGCTTGTCGAGGCTCTCGAGCTGCTCCTCGCCGTCGACCACCCGCACCCGCTTCAGCCCCTGCTCGGTGTCGCGGTAGAGCGGCTTGCCGGAGTCGAACGCCTGCGCGACGCGCTCCTCGATCCCGGGCTTGTTGATGTCGAACTCGCTGTACTCGATCTCCCGCTCGATGGCCAGCGTGTAGCCGAGCAGCTCGTAGGTCATCTGGCCGTCGATGTCGACCGGGAGCCACATCTCCCCGGCGTCGCTCGGCACCGGCCCGTACTTGTAGACGACTTCGCTCGAGCGCAGCGGGTCCTTGAGGGCCGTCTGCACCGCCTCCATGCGGACGCGCACGAAGTCGTGGCTGTCGATGTAGGCCTTTCCCTTGTACAGGCTCTGCGACGGGTCGATCGGCTCGAACGACAGGACGTAGCAATCGCGGCCGTCGACGGTCGAGCGCCCTTCGAGGGCATAGCGATAGCGTTCGTCGAGGCTGATGACGAGGGGGACCTCCCCGACCTGCTCGGGCTGCAGGTACGGCAGGTGCGGCGGCTCCTTGCCGCGCCAGATCGCGCCGTTGACGTACAGCGACAGCTGCTGGTAGTCCTGCTTGTCGTCGTGGACGAACAGCCGGTTCTCGCTCGACAGATCGACCGTCTCGTTGATCGCCGCGAGGCGGTAATGGATGCTGATGATCGCCTTCGCTTCGTAGTGATCGAGACGCGCGTCCTGGACGCCTCGGCGCTCCCGCTCGAAGGCGATGACCTCCTCGGCGCTCAGCTCGGCCGCCCCCGAAGCGCGCGCCTGCTCCTTCACCGGGATCGCCTCGACCGCCATCCGGTAGCGCAGCAGCCGGTAGGTCGGCCGCAGCGGCAGGACGAGGGTCGCCCCCGGCCCGGCGGCTTCGGACAGCCGGCGCGTCTGCATCCGCTCGGGGGTGATGAGCTCGAGGAACTCGACCGGCGTGCGCAGGGGGATGCGCGCTCCCGGAGGCGCCTGCTCGCCGGTGGTGCGGAAGGCGACCAGCCCGTCGCGCGTCTGCTCGTCGAAGAAGGGGAGGAGCTTGAGCTCGACGCGCGCAGGACCCTGTCCCGCCGGCGCGCCTGCGGCTCCGCCGGGCGCCTGCCCGCCGGCCTGTCCGCCCGCCGCGGCATTGCCCGAGTCGCCGCCGGGTGCCTGTCCGTCCGCCGCGCCATTGCCCGGGTCGCCGCCGGCCGGGCCGTTCGCCGCGTCTCCGCTGGCACCACCGTTCCCTTCGTTGCCGCCCCCCGCGGCGGCAGCCACCGCGGACGCCGGGTTGAACGGCAGCGCCCCTTTGGCGGCCGGCCGCAGGCCCGGGGGAAACAGCGACCGCACGAACGACAGGACCTCGCCGAGGGGCGGCGCGACCAGCGCCGCGGGGGCCGGAGTCGCGGGCGCGGCCGGTTCGGCCCCGGGAGGGGCGGGCGGGGGAGCCGAGGGTGCGGCCGGCTCCGCTCCGGGGGTCGCGGGAGCAGGCTGGCCGGACCCTCCCGGGGGCGCGCCGCCTGACGCCGCCCCGGTCGCAGGGAGAGTCGAGTCGTGCATGGCAGGCGCGGTGTTGTTGACCGGGGGCGGCGTCGCGTCCGGCGAGGTCGACCCCTCGTTGGCCGGCGAGGCGCCGGCCTCGGGCGCGGCCTGGAGCGGCGACGGCGAGAAGATCACCACCTCGGCCCCCGCCGCGAGCGATTCCAGGTAGCCCGAGATGGCGACGGGCGCGGGGTGATCCTCCGGCAGGGGGGAGTCGGTGACCCAGACGGCGGCCCGCGGGTGCCTCCGGTCGCGCATGGCGGCCACCCGCTCCAGCACCTCGACGTCGGTCGCGGCGATGACGTCGAGATAGGGGGCGGCGTCCTCGGCGAACAGCTGGAAGATCCACTCGTCGTCGAAGAGATCCAGCGGCGGGCTGACGATGGCCGCGTTCGATCCCCCCGCGCGGATCGCCACGCGCGCGTTCTTCAGCAGGAAGGCATAGTCGCGCGCCGCCATCCCCTTCGCTTCCGCGGCCAGCACCTGGTACCCATCCACCCGGTCCCCGAGCGCCTGGGCGAACGGCAGCAGGCGATCGGTCCAGGTGGTCGTGCCCGGCTGGGCGTCCGCCTCCTCGAGCCGGACGAGGGTCTTGAGTCCCCGGCTGCGCGCCTCGTCGAGGAGGGCCGACAGGGCGGCGGGGGCGTCGAGCTCGGCCCGCCGCGCCGTGAGGAGCACCCAGCAGGGGGTCTCGGGCTTCGCCGAGCGCAGCCCGTCGGGCAGAGCCGTGCCGCCCGCAAGCCCAATGCCGGCGCGGGGTTTCGGCTGCTCCTTCGGATTGTTCTCGGATCGCGCCGCAACCGGCAGCAAAAAGACGAGCGCGATCGGCAGGATGGCTCTTGTTTTTCGGCGCATCGCGGCCCTACCGGGCCAGCCTGCAATCTATCATCGGGACAACCCGCCCGCCACTCCAAGGCTCAGGGAATCAACAGTTTGACTTGCCTCGATCCGGCACTTATCGTTCCGGGGTCCAGAACAGTGCGCCAACGAGGGACCCAGGAGACAGCGATGCAGTATTCCGTCAGTCCGGATGGTGAAAAGTTTCCGCTGCCGACGCCTGACGACTTTCAGAAGGAATTCGCGCGGTTGGAGGGGTTGACCGCGGCGGAGCGGGCGAAGGGGCGCGAGATCGTCGTCGTGGTCGGGGTCGGCTTCGTCGGCGCTGTGATGGCGGCCGTGGTGGCCGACAGCACCGACAAGACCACGGGCCAGGCCGGCAAGTTCGTCATCGGCATGCAGCGGCCGAGCACCCGCTCGTACTGGAAGATTCCCCTCCTCAACCGCGGCCTGTCGCCGGTGAAGTCCGAGGACCCCGAGGTGGACGTCCTCATCCAGCGCTGCGTCAAGGACCGCAGGAACCTCGTGGCCACCTACACCGAGGACGCGCTCAAGCTCGCCGACTGCGTCGTCGTGGACGTGCAGTGCGACTACCTCAAGGAGAGCCTCGGCGACCTCAAGACCGGGCACGCCGACATGGAGGCGCTGGAGAAATCGTTCGTCTCCATCGGCCGGCTCATCCAGCCCCACTGCCTCGTCCTGATCGAGACCACCGTCGCGCCGGGGACGACCGAGTTCATCGCCTACCCGATCCTCAAGAAGGAATTCGAGAAGCGCGGCCTCACGTCGGCGCCGCTTTTGGCCCACTCGTACGAGCGGGTCATGCCGGGACGCGATTACGTGCGCTCGATCCGGGATTTCTGGCGCGTCTGCGCCGGCGTCAACCCGGAGAGCAAAAAGCGCGTCGTGAAGTTCCTCTCCGAGGTGCTGCATGTCGACAAGTTCCCTCTCACGGTTCTCGACCGGCCGCTCGAGAGCGAGACCTGCAAGATCGTCGAGAACTCGTACCGCGCGACCATCCTGGCGTTCCTCGACGAGTGGAGCCGCTTCGCGGAGCGCAACGGCGTGGACCTCGTCAAGGTCATCCAGGCCATCAAGGTCCGGCCGACACACGACAACATCATCTTCCCGGGCCCCGGCATCGGCGGGTACTGCCTGCCGAAGGACGGCGGCCTGGGGATCTGGGCGAACCGGCACCTGATGGGCTGGGAGGAGGAGACGTTCAAGATCACCCCCCTGGCCATCAACATCAACGACACCCGGGCGCTGCACGTCGGCACGCTGACGCGCGACGCGCTGCGCAACATGGGGAAGGTGGTCGCCGGGTCGCGCCTCGTGGTGCTCGGCGCCGCCTACCGCGAGGACGTCGGTGACACCCGTTACTCCGGCTCGGAGCTGATCGTCCGCAAGCTCGCCGAGATGGGCGCCGACATGGTGGTGCACGATCCCTACGTCGTGCACTGGTGGGAGTTCGAGGAGCAGGAGACCTACCCACGCGAGGGCTACTCCTGGTCGCGCTTCTTCCGCAACCAGGAGGGGCTCAAGTCGCTGCGCATGCAGCAGGACCTGGGCGCGGCCCTCAAGGGGGCGGACGCCGTCATCCTGGCGGTGCGGCACAAGCCCTATCTCGATCTGGCGCCGGAAGACGTCGTGAAGCAGGCCGGGCGGCCGCTCGCCGTGGTGGACTGCTTCGGCATCCTCGACGACGCGAAGATCCGCCGCTACTTCGAGATCGGTTGCGAGGTGAAGGGGCTCGGCCGCGGCCACATCCAGCGCATCAAGGAAGAGGTCCGCAGCCGCAGGGCGTGAGATCGCCCGCCTGCCCTGGCGCTCGAGCTCTAGCGCGTCGTGGTCGGGACAGGCTGGGGAGCCGGCGCCTGCGCCGTGAACAACGCCTTCACCGGCTCGGGGCCGAGGCTGCCGCGCACGGTCCGGTCGATGAGCGGCCGCAGCTCGTCCAGCGCGATGTCGGTGTCGAGCACCTCGGGGGTCGTCTGACCGGGGAGCTTGATCATCAGCGGGACGTGCCGCTTGGCATCGTGCGCCTGCTCCGGGGTGATGGCGGGGTCCACGCGCCACGCGTGATCGGCGGTCAGGACGAGCAGCGACCGGTCGAAATCGCCCGCCTGCCGCAGCCGCTCCATGAACCCCCCGACGATGTGATCGAGGTAGAGCAGGTGGCGGTGATAGTCCTCCGGCGAACCGGCCATGATGTCGGCGTCGATGTCGGCGGTGCCGCCGCTGTTCACCGGGAACGGCCCGTGGTACGTGCCGTCCGGGTTGAAGACGAACGGGGCGTGCGGCGCGGGGAAGTGGATGAAGACCAGCGACCGCCGCGGCGCGGTGTTCACGATGGCGTCGAAATCGTCCTTGACGTCCTCGTTCAGCCGGAGCCAGTGGCGCGAGAAGATGTGCGCCCACACCCCCTTCCACACGCTCGAGATCCCCGGCATGAACCAGTATTGCGGCGCCCCCAGCGTCGTGATCAGCATCCGATCGAGGATGCCGTCCCCCTTGGGATAGTCCGAGTAGGCGCGATCCACGTCCGCCTCGTTCCCGATGATGTGCGGGTACGGCAGGTAGAAGCCGACGAGGTACGTGGTGTACCGGTTGCGCCGCGCCAGCGCCATGAGCGATTCGGGCTGCGCTCCCGTAGCCTGATCGTCGGTGATGTGCTCCGGCGCGGGGCCGCGCGGCTCCTTGGGCTCCCTGCGGTCGATGAAGACGTACGGCAGCGACTCGTCGTCACGGCTCTGGAAGAGGATGCGCGGCAGCGACACGTGCGTGCTGGCAGCGGGGGAGCGGGCGGCGGTGAAGAACAGCGACTGTGACTTCAGCGCCCGGAGATGGGGCAGGTCCGGCAGGATGTCGCCGTCCTTCATCATCCGGTCGTACGACCACTCGTCGAAGACGAAGAAGTAGATCGGCGTGCCGTCCTCCCCTTCGCCCGACGACGCCGGGATCGGATCGCGCGGGTAGTCCCACGATCGCCAGATGAGCGCCGGTCCGAGCAGCAGGATCACCAGCGGCGAGAGGATGAGGGTCGCGGCGCGGGCGAACCGGATCATCTGCTCGCGCCGCAGCCAGACGCCGATCACCCAGCCGACCGCGATCAGCCCGGACCCGAGATCGAGCAGGAGGCCGGCCATGCCGCGATGGCTGCGCGCGAAATCGAGCAGCGCCTCGATATGGAGCAGCGGCAGCAGGTTCGCGAGCGCCCCGAGCCCGAGGAAGGTCAGGAACACCAGGTCGCGCAACTGCGCGAGCAGCCGGTTTCCCGAGCGGTCGATGGCGAGGCCGAGAAGCGCCGCCAGGCCCGACAGCAGCGCGATCGACAGGAACACCGCCAGGGTGTCGCGCCGTCCCCAGAAGAGGAAGTAGCGGTTGCGCTCGACGCCCAGCGCGGCGAGGAACGGCGTGTAGAACAGGAAGACGGTGACGAGCGACGGCAGCCAGCGGTCGAGGATGGCCGCCAGGGTCGCGAGCCGCCCGGAAGACGCCGCCGGCCTCGTGCCGGCCGTCACGGGCGGATCATGCGACCGCGGCCGGGCGCCGCTTGCGGAACAGGAGCAGGACGCGGCCGCCCTCCGGGACCGGCTCGCGCGCCTGAAGCTCGAAGCGCCGCGCGAAGGCGGCCAGGCACCGCTCGAGCGTCATGCCCTCGAAGGTCTCGCGCCGCAGCCGCGTCAGCCGCCGGAACATCACGTCGTCGGTCGGCACGAACTCGAGCACGAGCGCGTCCTTCGTCAGGTCGTCGAAGAGATCCGCGATGGCCTCGAGGGGCAGGTTGCCGGAGACGTGCAGGTGGTGCAGGAGCGCCAGGGCGAGCACCGCGTCGGCCCCCATGCGCTCGACGAGGCGCGGCCGCTCGAGGTTCCGGAAGCCGATCGCCGGGCTCGGATTGCAGAGGTCGACGACGATCGGGGTGATCGGCTTGTCCTGGCCGCGCACCCGCCGGTAGAGCATCTCGACCGCGTCGTGGTCGGCGTCGGCGGCGATCACCTCGCAGCCGGCCTCGGCGGCGAGCAGCGAATACTCGCCGGTGTTGCAGCCGAGGTCGAGCACGCGGCGCGGCTTCACCCGATCGAGCATGGCGCGCACGATCTTCTTCTTGGCGGCGGTGGCGGCGTCGACGTACGAGCACTCCTGCGTGTAGCGCGCCCAGACGCCCTGCGGCCGGTACCCCTCCGCCAGCTTCAGGACTTTCCTGCGCAGCCGCCTCAGGTTCATCGCCTGCGGCGCGCTGTTCGGGTTCGGCTTGTCGAACACCTCGCGCCCCGGGCCCGACTCGCCGCTCTTGCGATCGAGCCAGAGGGGCAGCGTGAGATCGAGCAGCAGCCCCGGTCGCAGGCGCGACAGCCCGGTGAACGACGCTCCCACCTGCGCGGCGGTGCGTCCCCCCAGGCTCGACAGGAAATACGAGCGCAGGTCCCAGCCGCGGTAGCGGGTGAGCAGGAGCGGGTAGGTGAACATCTGCTGGAACTGCCCGAGCGCCACCCAGATGTCCAGGCGCGGCGGCCGCTCGATCGAGGTCAGGTCGATGAACAGCGGCCGCGACCGCACGAACTGCACGTTGTAGGCGGTGGCGTCCTTGAGCGAGTGGCCCGTCTCGAGCAGCCGCAGCTGCACGTCGAGTGTTGACGCCGCGGCGTCGGCGAGCATCGAGACCGTCCAGCAGTAGGGATAGGTGATCGGGTCGATGGTCTCGTGCTCGAGGAAGGCCGCGAACCCGGGGTGGGCGGCGGTGAGCTGGTCGAGCAGCGGGGAGGGCGGCACGAAGCTCGTCGGCACGATCAACCGGTCGGCGACCAGCCGCTGGAGCGAGCCTTTCTCCTGCAGCGCTTTCAGATCGGCGGCGGCGCGCGCATCGAGCGACCGGAAGATCCGTCCGGCGTGCCGGAAGACGTACCCCGATGGATCGCGGAACGATGCCGCGTCCCGCTGGCTGCCTGTGGCGGCCTCGGACATCGGTCTCAGGAGACCTTGGAGTCCTTCTCAGCCGGCGTGGAGGGATCCTGGGGGGCGGGAGACGACGACGGGCGCTTGAAGAGGGCCCAGATCGACTTGCGGAAGAATGCGGCCCCGCCGGCGACGGCGGCGACCAGAGTCTGGATCAGGATCGAGCCGGAGACCGGGTCGATGTAAGCCAGACGGACATGCCAATCCACGCTGCACCCTCCCTGGACGGGGCCTCGACAAATGTGCGTTGTGCTGTCTCGAAGTCAAGCGATTGTAACGATTTCGTGAGGACCGACGCAACCAGCGAGAGGGCTGAAGTCCGCTCGGGTCGGCGTTATTCCTGAAGTCCTGGGTGATCCGCCGCTTCGGGCCCGAGGATTGACCGGATCCCGGCCGGGTCGGTCGCCCCTTCGGTATTGAGGGCCAGGACGCAGGTGGAGGGGCCCAACCCCAGTCGTTGCCGCACTTCTGCGAATCCGGCGTCCTGGACGAGCGCCAGCAGGCCGGCCACCCCGGCGGCTCCCGATTCGCCCGCTTCGATGAAGGCTTCCTGAGTCCCGGTCCACAGGAGGCGCACCGCCTCGGCGGCGTAGCGGTCCTCGATGCTGATGAACAGATCGATGCCGCGCCGCAGGGTCGGCCAGGCGGCAAGCGAGGGAAGGCCGCAGTTGAGTCCCGCCATGATCGAGTCCTGCCGCCCGCGCCCGGCGCGGGGCTGGCCGTCCGCAGACAGGATCGACTCGAGCAGGCAGTCGGATTCGACCGGCTCGACCACGACGAGCTTCGGAGGTGTGCGCCGCTGCCGGTAGTGATCGACCGCGGCCGCCGCAAGCGCGCCGACACCGCCCTGCAGCATCACGATGTCCGGCTGCGGCAGGAGACGTTCTTCGATCTGCGCGTCGGCTTCCTGGAAGAGGGTGCCGTAGCCCTCCGCGACGCGGCGCGGAATGTCGAGGTAGCCCTCGTACCCGGTGTCGGCGATCACCTGCCAGCCGTTTTTCGCGGCCTCGGCGGCCGCCCGCGCCACCGTGTCGTCGTACGTCCCTTCGACCGGCACGACACGCGCCCCTTCGCCGCGAATCGCCTCGATGCGAGCCTTTGCGGCGTGCGCCGGGATGAAGATGACCGCCTCGAGCCCGAGCCTTCGCGCCGCCCAGGCGACCGCGCGGCCGTGGTTGCCGTC
>DASYQE010000084.1:0-14331 GCA_036005805.1 Candidatus Polarisedimenticolia bacterium
CGCCGACCGCATCGGAACCGAGCTCGGTGTGCGGGTCACCGTCATCGGCGCGGACGGGACCGTCCTCGGCGACACCGATCTCGACGCCCAGGCGCTGCGCACGGTCGAGAACCACGCCGGCAGGCCCGAGGTCCAGGAGGCCATGGCGAAGGGCACAGGCGTTGCCATCCGCTGGAGCCACACGCTCGGGAGCGATCTCCTTTATGTCGCCGTGCGTCTCGATCCGAGCGATCCGGCGCGCGGCGTGGTGCGCCTGTCGGTGCCGCTGGATGAAGTGCAGCGGGCCGAGCGGGCGGTGGTGGGGCCGGTGGCGGCGGCGGCGCTCGCCTCGATCCTGCTCGCGGCCGGGCTCGGCGTCCTGGCGTCGCGGCGCCTGGTGCGCCGCCTCGATCGTCTCTCCGTCGCGGCGGCGGCGATCGCCGACGGCCGGACGACCGCCCGCACGCGTCGCGGGCCCCAGGACGAGCTGGGGGAGGTGGAGCGATCCCTCAACCGCATGGCGGAGACGCTCGACGAAAGGCACGCGGCGCTCCTGGGCCAGCGCAACCAGATGCAGTCGGTCCTGGAGGGGATGGTCGAAGGCGTGCTCCTGACCGACGCGACCGGGCGCATCCTCCTCGCCAACACCGCCTTCGAGCGCATCTTCGACGCCCCGCCCCCCCTCGAAGGGCGCCGGCCGCTCGAAGCGGCGCGCGTACCAGGGCTGCAGGAGTCGATCGAAGCGGCGCTCGCCGCCAAAGGCCCCCTGACCCGCGAGATCGAGCTCCTGCGCGGCCACCAGGAGAAGGTCCTGCGCGCCAGTCTCGCGCCCCTGCGCGGCGATGACGGCCGATCGATCGGCGCCGTGGCGGTCTTCCACGACGTCACCGAGCTGAAGCGTCTCGAGCAGGCGCGGCGCGAGTTCGTCGCGAACGTGTCGCACGAGCTGCGCACGCCGCTGACGGCGATCAAGGGCTACTCGGAGACGCTCCTGCACGGCGGGCTCGCCGACCCGGGAAGCGCCGCGGAATTCGTCCGCGTCATCGACAGGCACGCCGAGCGGCTGCGCCTGCTCATCGAGGAGCTGCTCGACCTGGCGGCGGTCGAGCAGGGGCGCGCCCGCCTCGACCTGGAGCCCACCTCCCCGGCCGACGTCTCGGCGCAGGCGGTCGGGGTGGTCCGGCAGGCGGCCGACATCAAACATCAGACCTTCGCCATCGACGTGCCGGACGACCTGCCGCCCTGCCGGGCCGACCGCGATCGTCTCGCCCAGGTCCTCATCAACCTGCTCGGCAACGCCGTGAAATTCACCCCCGACGGCGGCCGCATCGGCATCCGCGCCCGCGCGTCGAACGGCCACATGGTGATCGCCGTCTCCGACAACGGTCCGGGCATCCCGGTTGACGAGCTGGGGCGGATCTTCGAGCGCTTCTACCGGGTCGAGCGCTCCCGCGTCCGGCGCGAAGGGGGGACCGGGCTGGGGCTGGCGATCGCCAAGCACCTGGTCCAGGCGATGGAAGGTTCGATCGAAGCCGAGAGCGCTCCGGGGGCCGGCGCCACCTTCCGGGTCACCCTGCCTCTCGCCTGACGCCCCACCGTCACACGTCTGTCACATATCCGCGCCGTCTCCGTCACCCGTCCGTCGCAGAGTCCCCCGCGAAAGTTCACACGACAAGTGAACTCTACGGAGGATGATCCTCGATGCGAACAGCCAGGATGGGGGACTGGAAGCGGCCGGAGTGCCGCGCGCTGTTCAGGAGTGTCCTGACGCTGCTGTGCGTCGGGCTGTTCTGCGCCGGGGTGCCGGCGCACGCGCAGGTGACCCCGGCGGCGGGCTACACGCCGCCCGACGACACGCCGAGCATCAAGTTCGGGACGGTCATCTACACCGACTACACCTGGACCGACGAGCCGGAGATCCTCGACGTCAACGGCGATCCGGTGGATCCGGGGGCGTTCAACGTCACCCGCGCGTACATCAACGTGACCGGCAACATCAACCACCTGATCTCCTACCGCATCACGCCGGACATCACGCGCCAGACGCTCACCGGCGCCGGCGTCACCCTGTCCGACCAGGAGAGCCTGGTGTTCCGGCTCAAGTACGCCTTCGGCCAGTTCAACCTGGACGACGCCTGGAAATCGAAGGGGTCGTGGGTGCGCCTCGGCGCGCAGCAGACGCCGTATGTCGCGTGGATGGAGGACATCTACCGCTACCGCTTCCAGGGAACCATCGGCGTCGAGCGCGAAGGGTATCTCTCCTCCTCCGACTTCGGCCTCTCGACCCACTACAACTTCCCCGGGAACTACGGCGACGTGCACGCCGGCTACTACAACGGCGAGACCTACGCGCGCGCCGAGGTGAACGACCAGAAGGGCTTCCAGATCCGCGCCACGCTGCGGCCGGCGCCGATGGTCGGCTGGCTCAAGGGCCTGCGCCTCACCGGGTTCTATGCCGACGACCACTACGCCAGGGACGATCCCAGGAAGCGCGCCCTCGCCGCCATCACCTACGAGCAGAAATACGTCACGGTCGGTGCCGAGTACATCGAGGGGATCGATCAGTTGAGCGACGCCGTCAACCGGGTCCGCGACAAGACGTTGTCGGTCTGGGCCACGCCCAAGCTCGGCCGTGGCTGGGAGCTGCTGCTGCGCCACGACGCCACGCGTCCCAACGTGGACAACGACGCCACCCGCTGGCGCAACATCGGCGGCGTCGCCTACTGGTTCAAGACGCAGGCCCCGACGGCGCAGGCCGCGCTGCTGCTCGACTACGAGCACGTCAGCAACGACGTCGACCTGCTCCAGCCCGACCAGACCCGCTATGCGCTGCACGCGCTGTTCCAGTTCTAGTTCGATCCGGGAGACGAGGATGACGATGAAAGCCATGAGGACATTGGTGCTGGGCGCGGCGCTCGCCGCCATGCTGTTCGCCGGGGTGACCGCGGTCCGGGCCGACCTGACGATGGACGGCGCCGGCGCGACCTTCCCTTACCCGATTTATTCGAAGTGGTTCTCCGAGTACAACAAGCTGCACCCGGACGTGAAGATCAACTACCAGTCGATCGGATCCGGCGGCGGCATCCGGCAGCTCAGCAACCAGACGGTCTTCTTCGGCGCCACCGACGGGCCGATGACCCAGGAGCAGCTGCTGGCGGCGCCGGGGAAGGTGCTCCACTTCCCGACGGTCCTCGGGGCGGTGGTGCCGATCTACAACCTGCCCGACGTGACCTCCGAGCTGCATTTCTCGGGGAGCCTGCTCGCCGACGTCGTCCTCGGCAAGGTGACCAAGTGGAACGACGCGGCGATCGCCGCCGAGAACCCCGGGGTCACGCTGCCGGCGATGGACATCACCCTGGTGCACCGCGCCGACGGCAGCGGCACCACCTACATCTTCGTGGACTTCCTCGCCAAGGTGTCGGCGGAGTTCAAGTCGAAGGTGGGCGTCGCGACCTCGGTCAACTGGCCGACGGGCCTCGGCGGCAAGGGGAACGAGGGCGTCGCCGGCCTGGTGAAGCAGACGCCCGGGTCGATCGGCTACGTCGAGCTGATCTACGCCCTGCAGAACAAGATCGCGTACGGGGCGGTGAAGAACTCCGACGGGCAGTACGTCAAGGCGTCGCTCGAAGGCGTCAAGGCGGCGGCCGCGGTGGCGGCCGGGCAGATGCCGCCCGATTTCCGCGTGTCGATCACCAACGCCCCGGGCAAGGAGGTCTACCCGATCTCCTCGTTCACGTGGCTGCTGCTCTACGAGAAGCCGAAGGACAAGGACAAGAGCAAGGCGATGGTGGACTTCATGAAGTGGGCCCTGACCGAGGGACAGAAGTACGCGAGCGACCTCGGCTACGCGCCGCTTCCGGACACCGTCGTGAAGCTCGAGATGGACGCGCTCACGAAGATCAAGTAGCGCGCCTCTGCCCCGCATCGAAGAGGAAGGACATGGACCGCGGTTTCCGCATCGGCACCGGCCTCGTGGCGGCGGTGATCCCCGTGCTGGTCACGGGGATCGCCGTCGTGCTCGTGCACGAGTCGTGGCTGTCGATCCGGACCTTCGGGCTCGGCTTCTGGACGACGAGCACGTGGGATCCGGTGGCGGGGGATTTCGGCGCCGTGCCGTTCCTGTGGGGGACGCTCTACTCGTCGTTCCTGGCGCTGCTGCTCTCGACGCCGGTGGCGATTGGCATCGCGGTGTTCCTGTCGGAGATGGCGCCATCGGCGCTGCGGCAGCCGCTGGTCTTCCTGACCGATCTTCTGGCGGCGATCCCTTCGATCATCTACGGTCTATGGGGCATCTTCATCCTGGTGCCGCTGGTGCGGACGTTCCAGACCTCCCTGCCCGACTGGCTGCGCAAGACGCCGCTGTTCACCGGTCCCCCGGTCGGGGTCGGGATGCTCGCGGCGGCGCTCGTGCTCGCGGTGATGGTCCTGCCGTACACCGCGAGCGTGGCGCGCGAGGTGCTGCGGGCGGTGCCGCCGAGCCAGCGCGAAGCGGCGCTGGCGCTCGGCGCCACCCGCTGGGAATCCATCCAGGTTGCCCTCTACTACGGCCGGACCGGCGTGCTCGGGGCGATCCTGCTCGGGCTGGGGCGGGCGCTCGGCGAGACGATGGCGGTCACCATGGTGATCGGCAACACGCCGAAGGCGGCTCTGTCGCTCTTCGCGCCGCAGTACACCATGGCCGCGGTCATCGCCAACGAGTTCACCGAGGCGGCCGACCAGCTGTACCTCGATTCGCTCGTCGCCATCGGGCTGGTGCTGTTCATCGTCACCTTCGCCATCAACGCGCTGTCGCGCTTCCTGATCTGGCGTGTCGGTTCCGAGCGCCCGGCGAAGCGGCGGGCGCAGCCTGTCGCGGCCGCCCCGGCGGCGCCGGCGGCAACGGGAGCGTGAGATGACCCGGACGGCCCTGCGGCGGCGGCTCGTCGATCGCGGCGTGACGGTCTTCTGTCTCGTCTCGCTCGGGCTGGCGCTCCTGCCGCTGCTGCACATCCTCGGGTTCGTCGCCGGCCAGGGGCTCTCGGCCATGACACCCGCTTTCTTCACCTCGCTGCCGAAGCCGGTGGGCGAGCCCGGGGGCGGGATGGCCAACGCCATCGTCGGGACCCTCGTGCTGATCGCCCTCGCCGGGAGCCTGGCGGTGCCGGTCGGCGTGGTGGCCGGCGTCTTTCTCTCGGAGCATCCGCGCACGCGGCTGGCGACGGCGGTGCGGCTGTCGGCGGACGTGCTCAACGGCGTGCCGTCGATCGTCATCGGGATTTTCGCCTACAGCATCGTGGTGCTGCCGATGAAGCGCTTCTCGGCCCTCGCGGGCGGTGTGGCGCTGGCGATGATCATGATCCCGATCATCGTGCGCACCACCGAGGAGCTGCTGCGCCTGGTCCCTTCGACGCTGCGCGACGGGGCGCTGGCGCTCGGCGCGACGCGGGCGCGCGCCGTCTGGACGGTCATCCTGCCGTCGGCGCTGCCCGGGATCGCCACCGGGATCCTCGTCGCCCTGGCGCGCGTCGGAGGAGAGACGGCGCCGCTGCTGTTCACCGCGTTCAACAGCCGCTACTGGTCCTTCGACCTGACGCAGCCGATCTCGTCGCTGACGGTGCAGGTCTACACCTACGCCATCTCGCCCTATGACGAGTGGCACCAGCAGGCCTGGGCGGGGGCGGCGATCCTGATCTCCACGGTGCTATGCTTTTCGCTCCTGGCGCGCCTGGCGACGCGCCGGCTGGCGCGCATGGGACGGGTGTGACGATGCAGGTCGCGCGCGATCGCGACATGGGAGGGCGGATGGCCACGATCCCCTCGCTGCGCATCACCGTTCCGCCTCCCCGCGTCAAGGAAGGGGAGCCGCCGCAGGCTCCGGCGATCGCCGCCCGCATCGAGGCCCTCTCCCTCTACTACGGCGACAAGCAGGCGCTGAAGTCGATCACCATGACCATCCCGCGCCACCGGGTGACCGCCTTCATCGGCCCCTCAGGGTGCGGCAAGACGACGCTGCTGCGCTGCCTCAACCGGATGAACGACCTGGTCGAGGACGTGCGCATCGAAGGGAAGATCCTCGTCGGCGACATGGACGTGCACGCGCCGGGGATGGACGTGACCGGCCTGCGCAAGCGCGTCGGAATGGTGTTCCAGAAATCCACGCCTTTCCCGAAGTCGATCTTCGACAACGTGGCGTACGGGCCGCGCGTCCTCGGGACGCGCTCGCGCGCCGCCCTCGAGCCGCTGGTCGAGAAGAGCCTCGAGGCGGCGGCGCTGTGGCACGAGGTCAAGGACCGCCTGCACGAGAGCGCCCTGCGGCTCTCCGGCGGCCAGCAGCAGCGCCTGTGCATCGCCCGGGCGCTGGCCGTCGAGCCCGAGGTGCTGCTGATGGACGAGCCGTGCAGCGCTCTCGATCCGATCGCCACCGCCAAGGTCGAGGAGCTCATCGACGCGCTGAAGGCGCGCTTCACCATCGTCATCGTCACCCACAACATGCAGCAGGCGGCGCGCGTCTCCGACCACACCGGCTTCCTGCTGCTCGGGGAGCTCATCGAGTTCGACGAGACGGCGAAGCTGTTCACCACCCCCTCGGACCGGCGCACCGAGGACTACATCACCGGACGATTCGGATGAGGCCGCAGGCGAGAGCATGATGGAGCACACCAGCCGGCAGTACGAGAAGGAGCTGCACGATCTCGGCGACAAGATCCTGTTCCTCGGCGGCACCGTCGAGGAGATGATCGCCCGCGCCATGCAGTCGCTGGTCGATCGCGACTCCGATCTGGCCCGCCGGGTCATCGAGATGGATCGCACCGTCGACTCGGGCGAGCTGGACGTCGACCACATGAGCCTGAACCTGCTGGCGCTGCGCCAGCCGGCCGCCTCCGACCTGAGGTTCATCACGACGGCGCTCAAGATCGTCACCGACCTCGAGCGCATCGGCGACCTCGCGGTGAACATCGCCGAGCGGGCCCTCGAGCTGAACCAGGAGCCGCCGCTCAAGCCCTACATCGACATCCCGCACATGGCGCGCGAGGTCTCGGACATGGTGCACCGGGCGCTCGACTCGTTCGTCAAGCGCGACGCCACTGAGGCGCGCGCCGTGCTCCAGGCGGACGACGCCGTGGATGCGCTCAACGTGCAGCTGTTCCGCGAGCTCCTCACCTACATGATCGAGGAGCCGAAGAACGTCACCCGCGCGCTGCGCATCACCTTCATCGCCAAGTACCTCGAGCGCGTCGGCGACCACGCCACCAACATCGCCCAGATGGTCATCTTCATGTCCGAAGGGCGCGACGTGCGGCATCCCCGCCTGAAGCTGAACACCCGGTCCTGAGCCGGGAGACCCGGGTCCGTCAGGCCGCCCCGAGCGGCTTGCGCCACATCTGCTCGATCAGAGGTCCCTCCGGGAGACGGTACGAGCCCATGCGGCGGAAGCCGCGGCGCTCGTAGAACGGAATGTTCGCCGGGTTGGTCGAGTCGAGGTACGCGGGTCGTCCGTCCCGATCCACGATCGCGAGGCTGGCGTCCAGGAGGGTCCCGCCGAGCCCCCGGCCGCGATGCGCGTCGTGGGTTCCGAGCAGGCTCAGGAAATGGAACGGCGCATCGGCGCGCCGGTTGTGCTCGATGAGCGCACACCCCTGGAGGAACAGCGGCGCGCGGGCGCCGAGGTGCTCGTGCGCCAGCGCCCGGAAGCGCGCGGCGTCCTGAGGAGTGTCGTCCCCCGCGCCGGGGTGAAACCACGACGCGACCGCCTCGCAGCCGCCGGTCACCAGCAGCCACCCGTCGCGCAGCGACATCTCGACCCACAGGCCGAAGAACACCCGGCGCTGCTCCAGGGCGCGCGCCGGATCGGGGAAGCCCCAGCCGCCCCACACCGGGTCGTCGGCGAACGCCCGCGCCAGGGTCGTCACCATCGCGTCCAGGTCGGACGCGGTCCCTTTCCGGATGGCCGTCTCCTCCATGCGGCCGATCCTAATCGCAACCGCTCGGGTTGAAGTCGGAAAGGATGGGGGTAGGATGGTCCCGCACCCGCGAAAATCCTGACTTGCGGTCGAACCGCGCGAGGAGGCTGTTGCATGGCGAACGTCAGACCGATTCCGGAAGGGCAGCACACGGTGACCCCGGGGCTCATCCACAAGGAAGCGAAGAAGGCGATCGAGTTCTACAAGAAGGCGTTCGGCGCCGAGGTGAAGTCGAACATGGCGATGCCGGACGGCCGGGTGATGCACGCCGAGCTGAAGATCGGCGATTCGATCATCTTCATTTCGGACGAATTCCCCGAGATGGCGCCGGATCACAAGTCGCCGCAGACGGCCGGCTGTGTCACCGGCTCCCTGTATCTCTACGTGCAGGACTGCGACGCGTCGTTCAAGCGGGCGACCGATGCCGGCGCGAAGACGGTCATGCCTCCCGCCGACATGTTCTGGGGCGACCGGTTCGCCAAGGTCACCGATCCGTTCGGTCACCAGTGGGGCATGGCGACCCACAAGGAAGATCTCACTCCCGACCAGATCGAGACGCGGCGGAAGGAGTGGGAGAAACAGATGGCGCAGCACAAGAAGTAGAACGGTTCGTTCCTTCCCCGGCCGGTTGACGGTCGGCTGAAGAACGCGATGGTTGTCGAAAGCGGCGCGGCCGGATCCGCGCCGCTTTTTCTTGTCCGGCCGAAGCGCACACCCGCGGAAGTGGCCGCCCGACGGCGCCCCCCGTGATCGCCGCAATGCGTACAAAACCGGAAGGTCGAACGGATCGCCGCGGCCTACCATCATGGTGGAAGGAGGGAGGCCCATGCGCACGAGCGAGCCTCCCATTCCAAGTGGTGCAGGGACGACAACCAAAGCACGATTCACGGCGCGATGACACGCGCCAGGAGGTTCGAATGGACAAGAACGACCAGACCCGCAACGATCCGCAGCGCGACCAGAAGCAGGGCGCCGGCAGCCAGCAGGGCGGCCAGGGCGGTCGCCCCGGTCAGGGTGGCCAGGGCGGCCAGGGCGGCCGGAACAATCCGGGCCAGGGCGGCGGCCAGGGCGATCAGTACCAGGGCGGCGGCAGCCATCAGGGCGGAAGCCAGGGTGGAAGCCAGGGTGGTCGTTCGGGGCAGGACAACCCGGACATGGGCGGCGGCCGCTCCGGCAACCGCGGCGACTCGGACCGCTCCTAAGACGTTCGAGCAGGCAACACGCTGCGCCGGCGCGCTCCCGCGAGGGACGCGCCGGCGTTGCTCTGTTCGGGTGCCGGAATCAGTCCTCGGAGGTCTTCTTGTAGCCGCGCAGGACACGCGGCGGCAGGAAGTAGATCAGCCGTCCCTCGCCGAGGTGCGGCGTGCCGTCGAAGTCGATCCGGCAGACGCCGCCCTTCTTGAACTCGGCCCGCAGCGTGTCCCGCTGCTCGAGCAGGAGGGCGCCGGCCAGCCGCGACAGGTCCGGCTCGTGTCCGACGAGGACGATCGACGCCTCGGAGGGAAGCGCCGACAGGCCCGCCATCACGCCGCCGGCTCCGCCGCCGGGCTGCAGCGGCCGCAGCACCTTGATCTTCAGGCGCGGCCGGAAGGCGGCCGCGAGAATCCGCGCCGTGTCGGCCGCCCGCACGAGCGACGACGTCAGCACGACATCGAATCTCCCTTCGAGGGCCTTGAGTCCCTGCGCCGCTTTGGCCATGCGGGCGCGTCCTTCACGGGTCAGCGGCCGGAGATTGTCGTCCGGAAAGCGGACCGGGTCGCGCGGCGCGGCGATGGCGTGGCGGAGCAGGTGGATGCGCGTAGGCGGCGATCCCCGGGGTTACGAGTCGGACGGCGCGGTGGAACGGGTCCGATCCGGGTCGACGATCGGAAGGTCGGCGGCCGGCGAGCGATCCTTGCCGGGCTCGGCCACGTCGCGGTCGGTCTTCGCCGTCTCGGCCTCGCGGGCGACGTCGCGCGCCACATCACGCGCCACGGCGGGAGCGGTTTCCTCGAACAGCAGCGGCCGCAGCGACTCGATGTTGTCGGTGAGTGTCTGCAGGCGGCGCTCCTCGAGCAGCGCCGAGACCTTGCTGCGGATGCGTGCCTGGATCTCGTCCGCCGGCAATGTCGCGTCGACGCTGATGAAGCCGTACTGCCGCGCCATGCGGTTGTACTCGCGGATGAGCCGCCACTGGTACTTGCGCGCCGACTCGTAGAGGTCGGTGCCGAGGTGCATGTCCATCCCCGCCTCCCAGAAGTCGATCTTGCGGCTCTGGAGGATGCGCGGCAAAAGCGCGTCGGCGTCGATCTGGAGGTAGAGCGTCATGTCGGGGACCAGCGCGAAGCCGAAGACGTTGCGGATCCACTGCGGGTCGGCGCCGCGCACGACGCTGCGCGCGAAGGCGGTGAACACGTAACGGTCGGCGAGCACCACGAACCCGGAACGCAGCGCCGGGATGACGATCTTCTCCAGCCGGTCGGCGAAGTCTGTGGCGTACATCAGCGAGAAGGTGAGCCGGTTGAGGGCGTGCCCCGCCTTGGCCGCGAGGATGGTCTCCGACATCAGCTCGGATCGGGTCCAGCCCGTTTCGATGACGCCGTACCCCTGCACCTCGAGCCACTGCTTGAGGCTGGCGACCTGCGTCGAGCGGCCGACGCCGTCGGTCCCCTCGATGGTGATGAGCGCCCCCTCGAGCCCGGTCGCATCGGTGTAGGGGAGCCCGTGGCCGAAGAAGCGCTTGCGCATGGAGGACTTCGCCGCCGGCGTCATGCCGCCGCTCCGTCGTAGAGGCGCCGCACGATGTCGCGCACCTGGCGCTGCTGCGCGTCGATGGTCCGCGTGCCGTCGATGACCTTGAAGGCGTACTCGCCGGAGAGCCGGTCGTACTCGTCGAGCACGCGCCCCTGGAAGAGACGGAACGCCTCGACCGGATCGTTCGACAGGCCGAGGTCCATCCCCGCCTCGTAGAACTTGATCTTGGCGCGGGCGCCGAGGATGCGATTCACCGCGACGTCGATTGGCACCTTGAAGTAGAAGGCCGCGTCGGGCTTGGTCGCGAAGGCATAGAGCTCCTGCACCCAGCGCGGATCCACGCCGCGGGCGATGTCGCGTGCGAAGGCGGTGTACACGTACCGGTCGGCGAGGACGGAGATGCCGGCCTTGAGGTAGGGGATGATGTCGTAGGTCAGCCGGTCGGCGAAGTCGGTGGCGTGCAGCAGGCTGAAGGTGGTGGGCGTGAGGAGGTTCTTCTTCTTCCCGCGCTTGGTCGCCTCGCGCACCAGGGCCGACGAGTTCCACTCGGTGAACACGACCTTGACGCCGCGCGCCTCGAGCCACTTGCGCAACAGCTGGATCTGGGTGCTCTTGCCCGACCCGTCGATGCCTTCGACGACGATGAGCCGGCCGCGCTGCCGGGTGGTCCTCCGCCTGCGGGTCTTCATTCCCTCCATGCCTTGTCGAGAGGCCGGGATTATAGGCCCCGCCCGACGGCCTTCTGCAACGAATGTGTGACAAGACGGGTCCAAGGGACCTTTCCTCGTGTTCGGGGGGTGCTCGTAAAGACTGAGCCGGCTTAAGATGAGGGCGATCCCATGATGACCGAGCCGGACCGGGAACGCCGCGCCTCCATGCCGAAAATCCGCCCCTCTGAGGATACGGCCGGGCGCCCCGATCCGTCCACACGGAAAAAGCGCCGGACCCCGCCCCTGGAGCGCCTTTTGAGGGAGCGGGCGTCGACCCTCCTGCACCGCCGCAGGCAGGTCAAGAAAAAGGGGGACTCCGAGTCGATCCACGACCTGCGGGTCGCCACGCGGCGCTTCCAGGAAGTGATCGATCTCTTCGAGCCGGTCCTGCCGGGAAAGACGAGGAGGAAGGTGCGAAGGCGGGCGCGCGGCATCCGCCGGCATTTCGCCGAGGTGCGGGACGCCGACGTGCTGGCGGCGCTGGCGCACGATCTGCGTCCGTCGGCGCCCGAGGCGCAGCGCGCGGCGGTCGCCGCGCTCGAGCAGGAGCTGCGCCGCAAGGCCGACCGGCTGCGCCGCGACCTCGCCCACGGTCACGGCGGCACGACGCTGCGGGTGAAGGGCCTCCGCAAGCGGCTGGAAGCGTTGATCGATCGCTGCGAGCGCCATCCCGCCGATCCGGCCCGCGTGGCCCGCGCCGCGCGCCGGGGGCTGGCGCGGCGGGCACGCGAGCTGGAGCGGGCGCGCCGCGCCGCCGCCTCGGGCCGGCCGCTCCCGGCGCACCGGCTGCGCATCGCGGTGAAGCGCTGGCGTTACGCGCTCGAGGTCCTCGACGCCTCGAGCCTCGGCCCGTTCACGTCCGCCATCGAGGAGGCGCGCCGCGTGCAGGAGAAGCTCGGATCGTTGCATGATCTCGACGTGCTCCTCGACCTCGTCGGACGCTCGCCCCGCACCCGCCCGCTGCGGGCCGGTCTCGCCGCGCGCCGGCGCGATCTCTGGAACGAGTGCCGTCCGCTCGTCGCCGCCTACGGGGTGGCCGCCGTGCGCGGCCTGCGCGGCGCCCCCGGCCGCCGCCGCGAGGCCGCATCGTGATCCGGCGCCGGCCGCTGGCGGTCATCGACGTCGGGTCGAACAGCATCCGCTCGCTCGTCGTCGATCTCGCGGACGAGGCGGCGCCCAAGGTGCTCGACGACCAGCGCGAGGTGGTGCGCCTCGCCTCGGGGCTCAGGCGCCGCGGCCGCCTGTCGCGCAAGGCGATGCGGCGCGCGGTCGACGCGCTCAAGCGCATGGCCGACATCGCCCGGGCGCGCGGCGCGCGGCGGATCGCGGTGGTCGGGACGAGCGCCATCCGCGAGGCGGCGAACCGCCGCGTCTTCATCGATCGGGTGCGCGCCGAGACGGGGCTGCGGCTGCGGGTCGTGTCCGAGGACGAGGAGGCGCGGCTGGCGTTCGAGAGCGCCGCGCTGTCGTTCGATCTCGGGAGCGAGCCCTGCGCGGTGATCGATCTCGGAGGCGGCAGCGCCGAGCTGATCCTGGCGTTCGGCAAGCACGTGCAGGAGGCGTACTCGCTGCGGCTCGGCGCGGTCACCTTGACGGAGCGCTACCTGAAGTCCGATCCGATTCGCGGCCGCGAGCTGGCCCGCCTGCAGCGCCACGTGCGGCGGCGCCTGCGGACGGCGCGCGTCGAGGCCGACCCGGCGCCGCGGGTGCTCATCGCCTCGGGCGGCACGGCCACGACGCTGGCGCAGATCATCATGGCGCGGCAGGGGCTCGAAGGGCGCCCCGCCCTCGGATTCGAGATGTCGCAGGCGGAGCTCCTGCACCTGCTCTCGGCCATGCTCCGCCGCACCATCGCGGAGCGCCGGCAGATGCCGGGGCTGTCTCCCGAGCGGGCCGACATCATCGTCGCGGGCGCCGCGGTGCTCTACGAGATCATGACGCGCCTGAAGATCAATCTCCTGCGCGTCAACGAGCGCGGCATCCGCCACGCCCTGCTGCACCGGATGATCGCCAAGGGGACCTCGACCAGGCTGCCGGCCCCGGCGGTGCCGCAGCGCGTCGCCGCCGCCGAGGCGTTCGGCCGCACGCTGCGCTTCGAAGAGCGCCACGCCCTGCAGGTGAAGCGGGTGTCCGAGTCCCTCTTCGACCAGATGACGAAGCCGCTCGATCTCGATCCGGCGTGGCGCGATCTGCTGTCGGCCGCGGCGCTCCTGCACGACGTCGGCTACGTCGTGTCGTACCGGCAGCACCACAAGCACGCCTACCAGCTCATCGCGCACGGCACGCTCGAAGGCTTCACGCCCCGCGAGCGGGAGCTGGTGGCGCTCATCGCCCGCTATCACCGCCGCGGCTTCCCGAAGAAGCGTCATCGCGCCTTCGGCAAGCTGCACAAGGATGACCGGGCGCTGGTGGCGCGGCTGGCGTCGATCCTCAGGCTCGCCGATGCGCTCGACCGCCGCCACTCGCAGCGTCTGCGCGAGGTGCGCTGCCGCATCACCGACGAGGGGATCCGCCTGAATCTCCGGTCCGACCGCGACCTCATGGTCGAGGCGCATGCCGCCGAGGAGAAGGCGGATCTGTTCGAGGAGGTCTTCGGCTGCGAGGTGAACGTGGCCGCCCGCCTGCAGCCGAAAGCCGGCAAGACCGAGTCGGCGACGCCCGCCCCCCTCCGCGTCGTCCGCCGCCCCGCCGAAGCCCGCCGGGCGAATTGAGCCGTTCCGCTCCCGCCCGCATCGGAGTGACCGTCCGCTCACGGAGCTAGTGGGACCGCAGCGATTGGGGCTGCGCCTTGCCGGCGCCGTCCGTCAGGGGCTCGATCCCGTCGGTCACGATCAGCCGGCCGGCGGAGGCGGTGTTCTTGGTGCCGGTCACCACGATGGTCAGCGTGTGGGTCCGCATGTCCAGCCGCGGGCTGGTGTACATCACCTGCGACGAGGCCGGACGCTGCGGGGAGAAGGTGTCCACCGTCG
>DASYQE010000085.1:0-9524 GCA_036005805.1 Candidatus Polarisedimenticolia bacterium
GCGAGATCCGTGACCTCATGCCGAAGGAATCGACCGACGGCTCGATCATCATCGTGGTCGCCACCGACGCGCCGCTCGACCATCTCAAGTGCCAGCGTCTGGCGTCCAAGGCGGCCCTCGGGCTGGCGCGCACCGGGACCATCGCCAACCACGGCAGCGGCGACATCTTCGTCGCCTTCTCGACCGGCAACCGGGTGCCGCACTACCCGAAGCCTCTGACCTACAAGCTCGAGGTCGTCGCCGACGATCACCTCGACCCGATCTTCCGCGCCGCCGAGGAGGCGACCGAGGAAGCGATCCTCAACGCCCTGACCATGGCGACGACGACCGTGGGGCGCGACGGCAACACGGCCTACGCTTTGCCGCTCGATCGCCTCTCCGACATCCTGCGCAAGGCCGGACGGCTGCGCTAGCCGCGGGAGAGATGGAGCGGCGGCCGGGAGGGAGATCGCGGCCGCCGACTCCGTCTTTCACGGACAACTGCGACCCTGGATCGGCTGGCCGTTCGAACGGAAGCCGAGCGGTCCCGACCCCAGCGCCGCGGGACAGGCGTTCTCGGCGCGGACGAGGTAGTAGAAGAACCCCCCTGGCGGCGGCACGTCGTCATCCTCGGCCACCGGGTCGGAGATGTCGCTCGCCACGCACACGGCGCCATTGACGAAATCGGCCGGGTTGGACGTGCGCAGCAGGTCATAGCGCAGAGCCCCGCCGGCTGGCGCATTCCAGCTGAACAACGTCCCGTCTGCCGAGATCGAGCCGACTTCGGGCGGTGTCGCCTGCACGCCGGCGTTGGCGTCGTCGCAATCCTCGCAGGCGGTGACGCCATCGCCGTCGGCATCGGGCTGGAGCGCGGCCGTGGACCCGTACCAGGTCACGGCATCGTCCGACGCGAGAAAGATGACGTCGCCGGTGTTGTCCTCGCCTCCGCGGACGATCATCGCGTTCCCGGTCCAGACGGCCGTGTGAGCGTCGCGCGCGGTCGGGGCATTGTCGGTCGTCGTCGCGGTCCAGGTGCCGGCGGCCGGATCGAAGCGGCCGCCGGTGTTGGTCGAATACACATAGAAGGTAGAGAAGTCCTGGTAGAGGCCCCCCCAGACGATCATCTCGCGGCCGGTCCAGACGGCCGAGTGATAGTAGCGGGCGAACGGCGCACCGCTCGTCGGCGTCGGCGCCCAGGAGTCGAGCAGCGGCTCGTACAGGCCGCCGGAGCTGGTTCCACCGCCCCAGACGATCATCTTCTGTCCGGTCCAGACGGCCGTGTGGCCGGAGCGCGCGAACGGCGCGTTCGCAAGCGAAGTCGGCAACCACTGGTCGGTCGAAGTGTCGTACCGGCCACCGGTGTTGGTGGTGGTGCTCGAAGCCCCGGTCCCTCCCCAGACGATCATGCCGAAGCCGGTCGCAACGGCGGTGTGGGCCGCGCGCGGAGACGGGGCTCCGATCAGGGACGTCGGCGCCCACACATCATCGAGCGGGTCGTAGCGCCCTCCGGTGTTCGTCAGCTGGTGGCCGGCGATCTCGCCTCCCCAGACGACCATCGCTCCACCTTCCCAGACGGCGCTGTGGTAACCGCGTCCGGCCGGAGCGCCGATGGTCCCGGTGGGAGACCACGTGTTCGCGGCAGGGTCGTAGCGGGCCCCGGTGGCGAGAGGCGTGCCCGAGCTGTTGTCGCCCCCCCACACGATCATCTCGCTGCCGCTCCAGACGGCCGTGTGGTGGTTGCGCGGGCTGGGCGCAAAGGTGAGCGCCGTCGGACTCCACGTGTCGAGCAGCGGATCGTAGCGGCTGCCGGTCGTGTCTCCCGTGCCGCCCCAGATGATCATCTCGCTGCCGGTCCAGACGGCCGTGTGCCCGGTGCGCGCCGAGGGAGCGCCTGTCGTCCCTGCATTCGTGGGGGACCAGGCGTTGGCCACGGGGTCGTAGCGCCCGCCGGTGTTCGATCCGCCTCCCCAGACGATCATCCGGTCGCCCGTCCAGACGGCGGAGTGCTGGGCGCGGGCGGACGGGGCGCCCATCAACGGGGTCATGGTCCAGGCGTCGGCGACCGGGTCATAGAGCGCCCCCGTGTTGACCAGAGCCTGCGTCGGCGGGAGTGTGGACCAGTCCCTGCCGCCCCAGAGGATGACCCGGCTGCCGGTCCAGACCATCGTCGGGTCCAGCCGGTTCGGAGGCGCCCCGCTTGCGGCCGTCGGACGCCAGGTGTCGGTGGCCGGGTCGTAGCGTCCTCCCCCCGGCGTGATGCCGTTGTCCCCGCCCCAGACGACCATCTCCGTCCCGGCCCAGACACCCGCAAACTGGTCCCGCGGGGAGGGCGCGTTGAGCATCGCTGTCGGCCGCCAGGAGTCGGTCGCCGGGTCGTAGACGCCCCCCTCGGAGGTGTAGGCCCCGCCCCAGACGATCATCTCGGTGCCGGTCCAGACCTGCACGTGGCGCAGCCCGACGGTCGGCGCCCCGGCGGTCGAAGTGGGGGACCAGGAATCGGTCGCCGGGTTGTAGCGCGCCCCGGTGTTGAGAACCCCGCTCAGGCGTCCGCCCCACACGATCATTTCGCTTCCGGTCCAGACGGCGCGATGCTCATATCGGCTCGACGGCGCGCCCACGAGGGAGGTCGCCGTCCAGGCGTCGGCGACCGGATCGTAGCGGCCTCCGGAGACGAAGATCGTCCCGTTGATATTGCCTCCCCAGACGATCATCTCGGTGCCGGTCCACACGGCGGTGTGCCCCCAGCGCGCCGCCGGCGCCGCGACCTGGGACGTCGGCCGCCAGCTGTTGGTGAGCGGATCGTACAGTCCTCCCGTCTTGAGCTCGGTCGCACCGCGGCCGCCCCAGACGATCATCTCCGAGCCGGTCCACACGGCCGTCTGCTCGGTCCGGGCGGCGGGCGGCGACCCGCTGGCCCCGGTCCACCAGAGATCCTCGAGTCCGCACGACGGGTCCCCGGCCTGCAGGCTCGGAGTCGGGAGCGCCGCGAGCGCGTCGGCCACGTTCACGGCCGTCACTTCGTCGTCGGTGCTGCCTCGAGGAGCGTCGCTCTCCGCATGCTCCCGGGTCAGCCGCTCGGCGAGCTCCGCCCGCACGAAGGTCTCCTGGATGACGTACGCGTCGTCGTGCAGCGCGTCGTAGAGGGCTTTCAGGCGCTCCGGGAAACGGGTGTGCGTCGCGATGCGCAGAAGCTCCCGCCGCAGCGCAACGGCGGTGATCGGATCGTGCCAGACCGTCGCAAGCTCGGCCGACTGCCGCAACGAGGTCCTCACCTTCTTCTCGAGGAGCGCCTGCGCCGCCGCATCGTCGAAGCGCCGGGTCGATCCGGTGCGCCCCGCCTCGTAGAGGCGCTCGATCGCCCGCTGCGCCTCGACGCGCTGCGCGAACGTCAGGCGCCGCGCTGCGCCCTGGGACGCGCCAACAGACCCCACGAATGACGTCATGAAGGCAACGACGAGAAGCGCCGGCACGAGGACGCGCCCGGGTCGGACGGACTGGATGTTCATGGCGGACCTCCGATCGGCGAGCTGCTTCCAATTAGTCGTCGAAAGAGGTCCGGAGGTTCACAGAAGGGGTCGGCTCAGGGCTGGAACATCGACTTCATGACGCGGTACCAGTCGCTCTGGAAGCGCTCCTGGGGGTCGAACTGCCGCTTTTGCGCCAGGAAATCGCCGAACTCGGGGTAGCAGGCCTCGATCTGCTCCTTCGTGGCGAAGCGGTGGTAGGCCAGGGAGAACGACCCGCCCCGGGCGCGCGCCAGATCGATGAGACGGCGGAAGCGGGCGGCCGCGGTCTCCATCCCCTCTTTCGAGTGGACCACGTGCAGGTCGATGCCCACCGCCGCGATCGGCGTCCGCGCATAGGGCAGGAAGGTCGCGTCCTCCCGGTCGACCAGCCTGACGCTGCCATCGATCGGTGCGAAGCCCTGCTCCTTCATCGTGGCGCGCACGTCCTCGAGGAACTCCGGCAGGCGATCGCGCGGGACGTCGAGCTCGGTGAGCAGCTCGGTCCCCGGCTCCTTCGATCCCAGGCGGACATCGAGCGCCGCGTGATCGTTCTCCAGCGCGAAGCCCATCTGGTGCTCGTCCGACCAGCCGACCTCCCCGCTCGTGCCGAGCATGAAGGCGCTGGAACGCTCGTACGCCGCCGCCGGCTCGGCGTGCGCCAGGTAAGACAGCTCGGCGAGGTTCTCCGCCGAGAGGGTCTTCGGCTCGGAGGTGAGCGGTGTCGTGTCCTTCACCGGGCGCCAGCACGACAGCACCCCCCGGCGCAGGAAATCCTCCGATTGCGGGTCGATGGCGAACTGGAAGTCGCCGTAGGTGAAGCCGTCGTGAATGCGCTTCTCGAAGAGCGCGGGGAGGTCCTTCACCTGCGCCTCCTCGACGAGCTTCTGCACACGGACCCGCTTCGCCAGGCGCAGCTCGACGTGCGCGATCACTCCGAACAGCCCGTAGCCGCCGATGGCGAGGCGGAACAGGCCCGGGTTCTCCCTGCGGCTGCAGCGGCGGATGTTCCCCTCGGGATCGACGAGGACGAACGACTCGACGTCGTCCACGATCGGCTTCATGGCGAGACCGTGCCCGTGCGCGTTGCTGGCGAGCGCTCCCCCGAGCGTCAGGCGGTCGGCGCCTCTCTGCTTCTGCCGGAAGCCCCACTGCGGCCCGGGGTCGGCCTGGTGATCGCGCAGGAACTGGAGGAGGTCGGGCCAGGTGATGCCGGCCTCGGCTTCGACCAGCCCCTGCTCTCGGTCGAAGCGCAGGACGTCCTTCATCCCGGTCATGTCGATGAGGATCGTCCCGGCGCCGAACTGCTGCCCCCCCATCGCGTGGCGGGCGCCGGCGATGCTCACCGGCACTCCCGCGGCCTTGGCGCGCCGCACCGTCGCCTGCACGTCGTGAATCGAGGCCGGCATCGTCAGCTCGGCCACCCGCACCGGGTTCACCCGCGCGTGGACGTCGTTGACCTCGACGCCGGGGGGCGGCGCCGTTGCCTTCTCGGGCCCCTTGGAGCAGGCGATTCCCGCCGCGCCGAGCGCGAGGGCGAGCGCACACAATGCCGATCTGGTCAGGGAAGGAAGCGCTCCGGGTGCTCCAGCTTCTCGGGCAGGTACTTCTCGATCACATAGTTCAGCCCCCACTTGGCGAGGGCCTGCTGCTCGGCGCGCACGCCCATCTTCAGGAGGTGCTCCATCGCCGCCACCCACGCCTTGTGGTGCCCGAAGAACGGATCGTTCTTGATGGCGTCGCGGGCCCGCTTCACGTCCACGTCCTTGAGCGGGTGCGTCGGCAGCTTGTAGTCGATGATGTCCTGGGGGGTGATGCCGAGATAGCGCGCCTGCGGCACGCAGAAGAACTCGTTGAGGTGCGCCGCGTTGCCGCTGCCGACCTTGAGGGTCCGGTAGATGTTGGAGATGCCGTACGGGTCGCCGTCGACGAACACGTAGACGGGGATCTTCTTGACGTCGGCGAGGCGCCGGACGAAGCGGCGGCAGGCGCGCGTCGGCACGCCCCCCATCGACACCAGGACGCAGTTCGCGGTTTTCCAGTACTTGTGCTTCACCAGGCGCTGGAACATCCCGGCGGTCTCGATGACGAGGAGGAAGTCGGCGTTGGTCTCGAACTTCAGGTGCTCGGTCGAGATCGGGATCGAGTAGGCGCCCGACCCGAACTTGGTGCAGTCGATGCGCAGCGGCTTGCCGGTTTCGGAGTCGCGATCGACGATGACGAGCTGGCCGGAGATCTCCCCTCCCTTCTCCTCGGGGACGAAGCCGATCTGCTCGCGGTTGACCTCGAACAGCGCCTCCACGTCGTCCATGACGGCGTCGGACTCCGTCTGCTCGAGGAAGCGCGCGTCGTCCCAGTTCTTGCTGACGTAGTACGCCTCTCGCTTGGTGGCGATGTCGTCCTGGTCCACCAGCTCCTTGGAGAGCGCCATCATGCGCAGCGTCTGCGCGAACGTCTTCACCGTCGAGACGGTCAGCGTGCGCACCTTCTTGCGCCCGCGCATCTCGAAGTGCCCCGCCTTCGGGTCGTACTTGACGTTCGACAGGCTGCGCAGCGGGAACTTGAGGTTGGGCTGGCGGCGCTTGAGGATGTCGCGCTGGACCTCCCCCGCCGTCGCGATGATCTTCTTTCCGACGTTCACCGTGGCCATGCGGAACTCCTTTACAGCGTCCGGCTCTTCTCCAGCGTTTCGGTGAGGGTGGCGACGATCTTCGCTTCCTCCTGCTTGTCGAGACCGAGGATCTCGCGGAGCGCGATGCCGATGTGCGGGATGTAAGACTTGATGTAGGACTGCTTCTTCATCTCCTCGGCGAGACGGCGGCGGTGCCGCAGCCACCCACCGAGCCGGCGTCCGACCTCCATCAGGCCCAAGCGCAGCTCCTTGAGGATCTCCGGATAGGACGCGACCGCCTCCTTGCTCTCGGAGGTGAACGGCACCCAGACCGATGCCATGTGCACGAAGAGGATCATCGGCCCGGTCGGCAGCGCGCCGCGCGACTGCTGCATGGCATAGTTGCGCCAGTCGGTGGTGATGGCGGCGCGGGTGATGGAGCAGGCCGACTGCTGGTACTGCAGCGGCACCCGGTTGGCGAAGCGCCAGACGTCCACCAGCTCGTCGGCCGGCAGGTCGCCGCCGTACGCCAGCCCCACCTCGATCAGGAACGGGTTGCCGCGGTACACCGCCGGCGGGCGCGTCGCCGAGGTGTAGAAGTCGGCCTTCACCGTCTGCTTCAGCCCCGCGAGGATCAGCTCCTCGCCGATCGGCACGATGACATTCGTTGGCGGCGCCATGATCTTGACCTTGGGGATGGCGCGGAAGATCGACTCGATGTCGCCGGTCGGCAGCGACCGCGGCCTGGCGTTCGGATTGACCTTCGCCTCCTTGCAGATCTCCAGCGCCACCCGGTCCGAGACGCGCGCGAAATCCGACTGCAGCGCGGTCGAGACGGTGCGGCTCTTGCTGTCCTGCAACATGGAGATGAGCACGCCCAGCTCGACGCCGTACGGGTGCGGCTTGATGATGAGCGGCTCGCGCGGCAGCTCCTTCGTCAGCCGCTCGCGGTGGAGCGGGTCCCCCTTCGGCGGCGTGTAGTGCACGTCCGCGTGGGGATTGGCGAGGGCGGTCTGGATGACGTAGTCGTCCACCGAGCGGCGGCCTTTCTTGTACAGGCCGGCCAGCTCCATCTCGACCCTGGTGCCGTGATCGCGGTCCCACTCCACCTCGCGGTCGACGCTGACCTTGGGCTCGTTGCGCGTCGTGTCGATGGAGATCTCGAAGTAGTGCGCCGGCTTCTTCTAGCCGGTGCGCGAGGTGATGCGCACCGGCTGGCCGGTCGTCAGCTGCGAATACATGCCGGCGGCCGAGATGCCGATGCCCTGCTGGCCGCGGCTCTGGCGCATGGTGTGGAACTTCGAGCCGTACAGGAGCTTTCCGAAGACCTTGGGAATCTGGTTGCGGACGATGCCCGGGCCGTTGTCGGTGATGGCGAGGCGGAAGCGGTCCTCGGCCTTCTCTTCGATCTCCACCTCGATGGTGGGGAGGATGCCGGCCTCCTCGCAGGCGTCGAGAGAGTTGTCCACGGCTTCCTTGGTGGCGGTGAGGAGCGCCTTCTGCGGGTTGTCGAAGCCGAGGAGGTGCCGGTTCTTCTGGAAGAACTCGGCGACCGAGATCTCCCGTTGCCGCTTGCCGATGGTCTCGGCGGTCTCGCGGCGGCGCGGACCAGAGGAAGAGGCTGCGGCCGCCTGGGGCGCTTCTGCGCCCGCGGCCGGCACTCCTGGTGCGGCGACCGAGTCGGTGGTCGCCGCCACGGAGTCGTCCTGCGTCGGCGGACCCGCCTGACCGGCGCGCCCGGTCTTCCCGGCGCGCGCCGCTTTCTCCGGCCGGGCCGCCTTCTCCGAGCGGGCCGGCTTCCGGGCGGCCGCTTTGCCGGCGCGCGCCGGCTTCGGCGCCGCCGCCGGCTTCGAAGCGCTCCGGCTGCTCGCGGGAGCGGCCATGAAGAGGTTCATCTGTCCGGCGAGAACCGCCGGCCCTTCGGATTCGTCTCGCGTCGCCACGCCCCCTCCGGTCGCGTCGGCCCCACAAGAACTGCCCCGCGCGACAGCGGCGCGATTCTATCGTGCCCCGTGGATAATAAGCCGGTCTTCGAGCCTTTCATGCGCTTTCTCCGCGAGCCGCTCGTCCATTTCCTCCTCCTCGGGGCGCTGCTCTTCGGCGTCCATGCGCTGATCTCGGGCGAGGCGCCGCGGCGCGACGTCGTCGTGGTGACGCGCGGGCGCATCGACGGCCTCGTGGCGCAGTTCGCCGCGACGCACGGCCGCCCCCCCGACACCGCCGAGCGCAGCGGCCTCATCCAGGACTGGGTGCGGGAGGAAATCCTCTGCCGCGAAGCGGTGGCGCTCGGCCTCGACCGCGAGGACGCCGTCATCCGCGACCGCCTGCGCCAGAAGATGGAGTTCGTCTCGGGCGGCGACGACGCGACGCCCGAGTCCCGCGACGCGCGCTACCGCGACATCGCCCGCCGCTATGCAGTGACCATCGAGGACGCGCCGGCCGCCCCGGGCGCGCGCGCGGAGGAGCGGTGACCCGGACGCTTCAACCGCCGCGGCCGGGCCGCGCCGTGATCGCCTTCGCGCTCTCCGCGATGCTTGCGGCGCTGGTCGCGACCATCCCTGCGCTGGCGCACGATGTGCGGCCCGCCTATCTCGAGCTGCGGGAGGTGAAGCCGGGCGCGGCGAAGGCCGGCCGCGGCGCGCAGGCCGACGGCCACGCGAAGGAAACCCTCCCGGCGCTCGAGGTCTTCTTCAAGGTCCCGGCACGGGCCGGCGGGCAGAAGCCGCTCCTCACCCTGGTGTGGCCGGCGGGCACGAACGAGGTGCGGGACCCTCTCTCCCCGGGCCGGTTCGAGGAGGATGCGTGGGTGGAGCGCTTCCTCGTCGAGCGCGCCGCCGGGTGGGCGGGCGCGGCGATCGGCGTGCGCGGCATGGAGAACGGCCTCAGCGACGTGCTGGTCCGCCTCGAGCGGGCCGACGGATCGAGCCGCACCGCGCGGCTGACCGCGGACGCGCCGGAGTTCACCCTCGGTGCGGCGCCCCGGCGGGCGGAGGTGGCCGCGACCTACACGCGGCTCGGCGTCGAGCACATCCTGACCGGCGTGGACCACCTGCTCTTCGTCCTGGCGCTGGTGCTCCTGACCTCCGGCCTGGGGCGCCTGGTCCGCACCGTCACCGCCTTCACGCTGGCGCACAGCGTCACCCTGGCGCTCGCGACCCTGGGCGTCGTGCGCGTGCCGCAGGCGCCGGTCGAGGCGACCATCGCGCTCTCCATCGTGTTCGCCGCCGCCGAGGTGGTGCGCCGCCACGCCGGGACGTCGCGCCTCGACCCGTGGCTCATCGCCTTCTCGTTCGGCCTCCTGCACGGTTTCGGGTTCGCGGGGGCGCTGCGCGAGGTGGGGCTGCCGCAGGGGGCGATCGTCCCGGCGCTCTTCTTCTTCAATGTCGGCGTCGAGGCGGGGCAGCTGCTGTTCATCGCCGCGGTGCTGGCTT
>DASYQE010000086.1:0-93486 GCA_036005805.1 Candidatus Polarisedimenticolia bacterium
CGGCGATGTACTTCAGCCCCTCGCGGAACCAGAACCAGGAGGACGCCATCGGCGTCAGCGGGTGGCCGGCGATCTCCGAGCCGCGCTCGACGAAATCGGCGTGCTCGTACAGCGGATCCGGGCGCACGAACGGCGGCGGCAGGTACAGCCCGTTGGCGTCGGCGTTGTTGCCGATGAAGAAGACCTCGCCGCCTCCGGTCGTCAGGAGGACGAACTCCTTCGCCACCACCCAGTTCCGCAGCGTCACCGGCGCGATGATGAGAATCGTGCCGAGGGCGAAGGCGCCGGCGGCGCGCAACCCCGCGCGCCGGGCGAACGGCTCGGCCCCGACGGTCGTCCCTTCGGGCGCTGCGACATCGCGCTTCGGCCCGCGCGCCAGGAAGTAGGCGAGCGCCGCCAGCGCCGGCGCCAGCAGGATGAAGTTGTCGCGGTCGAGCGCCAGAAGGCCGAACACCGCTCCCGCCGCCGCGAACCGTCCCACCGCGCTGGCGCCGCGCGCCGCGCCGTCGGCCGCCCGCTCCAGCGCCAGGATCAGCAGAAGCGTCAGGAAAGGGGAGAGGAAGGTCTTCATGACCATCCCCTCGAAGAACACGAACGGACCGTAGATGGCGATGAGGGCGGCGGCGATGAGCCCGTGCTTGGCGTCGAAGTAGCGCCGCCCGGCCCGGTAGGTGAGGTAGATGGTGCCCAGCCCGACGAGCGACTGCGCCACCAGGATCGGCGTCAGCGCCGATCCGAAGACCTTCATGAAGGTCCCGAGCACGTAGGCGTACAGGGGACTCTGGACGAACGGGTCTTTCCCCAGCCAGTCGCCGGCGGCGATTTTCTTCGCCCAGTTGAAGTAGAAGCCCGGGTCGAGATCGGTCGGCGTCACGAGTGACGAGCCGACCACCTGGAACACGTACGCGAGCCGCAGGACGAGCGCGGCCGCGAGGATCGCTCCGAGCGTCAGCGCGACGGCAAGTCTCTTCGGTTGTTGGGGTTCCGGCACCGGGGCTCCGCCCCCGTCAGGGGCGGCGGATTATAGCAGCACCGCCCGGATCGAGGTTCCCGCGGGCGGTTGTTGGTCGTATGATTCAGCCAACGCCGCATCGCTTCGAAGGAATCGGAGGGCCGACCATGAACAAGGTCTCTGGCATTCCGGCTCGACCCGCCGTGGCGATGGTCGCCCTGGCGGCGATCGCCTTGGCGCTGCCGCACCCCGCGGACGCCACCTGTATCAACCCGCAGCCCATGCAGCACGGTCTGGGGAGCTTCTTCATGGGCTGCCCGGACATCAATCCTGTCCAGGGCTACCTGTTCGTCCTGGGGCAGGAAGCGACGCTGAACAGCGACAGCACCGCTGCGGGCGCCGGGGCGGATCAGCAGATCGATTTCGTCTGCGAGGCGACCGGTGTCACGACCGAGCAGGCGATCGACTGCATGCCGGAGGCGGGTGTGGCCGGCGACGGCAACGTCGTGGTGGCGTTCGACTGGGGCGGGATCAATCTCAGCAACGGAAACGCCTGCCCGAACCCGGCCGGGGTCATCGGCGTCGGCCGCAACATCATCCAGGTATCGGCGAACGACGGCGCATTGCTCATCGCGACGATGGGCTTCTCTCTCGATTTCGGGTTCTACATCGTCGAGGCGGCCGGCCCCGAGGATCTCTCGCCAATGGCCTGCAGCCATGACAACGGCCTGACGCTCGTTTCCAACACCTCGGGGCTCGAGTCCCAGACCGTCTGCTTCCTGCAGAGCGCCCCTCCGGTCCACAGTGATTGCGATCCCGGCACGGTCGGCGAACTCCTCGGCACCTGCCAGGGCGGGACCGGCACGCCGCTCACCGTGACCCCGGGGAACCTGTACACCAGGACCGGTCCCTGCAACGCCCCTCCCGACCTACGCCGGGCCTCGTGGACGCCGCTGGCCACGACCCCCGGCCCGGGCGGCAGCAAGTGCGGCGTCGTCAATCCTCCGCTCGACAACTCCTGCCTCTTCTACGGCGCCAGCAGCTTCTTCGGCGATGGCGCGAACCCCCCCGCCGAGTCGCCGGCTCTGACCGCCTGGATGCGTCAGACCTGTGCGGCTTCCGCGGCATCCGCCGGTGCTCCGCGGCCTGGCTGTGGAGCGGCTGTCGACGAGGTGGTCGTCACCAAGGCGGAGATTCTCAAGGGCAGGCTGCACGTCGACTTCAGCACCGTGAACGAGGCCACGATCATTGGCTTCAACGTCTATGGCGGCGTGTCGAAGCTCAACTCCGGTCTCATCGCCGCGGTGGGGCAGGGGAACAACGACTACTCCTTCGAGGTGGGCCGGGGCGCGCTGAAGAACGAGCGCGCGATCACCGTCGAGGCCGTCCTCAGCAACGGGACGACGGTTCTCACCGCCGCGGTTACGGTGAAGTAGTCTCCCTCAGGGGCAGGGATTCGTGTTCGGCCGCGGCTGCCCGGCGCTGCTGGTGCCGAGGCTGCTCTCGCCGCCGGGGCCGTTGCCGGTGACGAGGTAGAAGACGGCCTGGCCGGGAGTCAGCGCCACGCCGTCGACAACGTTGGAATCCGCGATGGCGCACGTCTTCGCGGCCAGCGGCACCTGCGCCGGGCTCTGCGTGTAGATCCCCGACTGGCGCAGGACGGCGAGGTCGCCGCGGTACAGGTTGAACGAAGAGAAGCCGCTCTCCTGCTGCCACTCGACGAAGTCGTTGTCCGACAGGCGCAGCAGGATCAGCCCGTCGCTCAGGTCGCAGGTGTCTCCCTCGTCGTCGCGATCGACGTTCCCCTGGTCGGTATTGGGCAGGAAGATGCAGTTGTCGCACGCGTCGCCGACCGCGTCGCCGTCGAGATCGTCCTGCTGGGTGTTCGCGTCGCGCGGGCAGTTGTCACAGGCGTCGCCGCGCTGGTCGAGGTCGAGGTCCGCCTGGCTGGGATTGGGAACGAAGGTGCAGTTGTCGCAGGAGTTGCCGCGTCCGTCGTGGTCGGTGTCGAGCTGGCTGGGATTGGCCGCGACGGGGCAGTTGTCGCAGGCGCCCGCGACGCCGTCGTTGTCGCCGTCGACCGCATCCTGGAAATCGTCGACGCGGCTGTCGCAGTCGTCGTCGATGCCGTTGCACAGCTCGACGGCGCCCGGATGGGCGGAAGCCGCGTGGTCGTTGCAGTCCTGGCACACCGTGTAGCCGTCCTGGTCCACGTCGGCCTCGTCCACGAGCCCGTTGCAGTCGTTGTCGATGGTGTCGCACACCTCCGCCGTGGGCGTGCCGGGGACGCAGGCCTGCGGCAACCCGAAGGCGCAGTTGTCCACCGTGACGTGGCACTGCCCGACGCCGCACGAGGTCTGCCCCAGCCCGTCGTCGACTTGACCGTCGCAGTCCTGGTCGACGTTGTCGCAGGTCTCCGTCGCGGCGGGGGAGATGTCGCCGCGGGCGTCGTTGCAGTCGCCGCGGCAGGTGCTGAAGCCGTCGGCGTCGGCGTCCGGACAGGCGCAGCCCAGGGTCTCGAACAGGGCCCGGAAGCCGGGACCGGAGCTGGACCAGGCGACGCCGAACGCCTGGCCGTTCCATCGCAGGGCGACGCGCTGATCGACGTGCGTGTCGTACGTGAGCCGGGTGCTGGTGCCGAGCGGAACTCCGGAGGCGTCCACACGGCGCGAGTAGAGCTCCGCTCCGGTGCGGCTGTCCGCCCAGGCCAGCATGTACTCGGTTCCGGTCCAGGCGATCGAGGGGCCGGTGGAACGTCCCTCGGGGCTGACGCTGATGTCACCGCCGATCTTCGCGCCGGCGCCATCGACGCGGGTCATCCAGGGAGTGGTGACGCCGCCGTTGCGCTTGTCGTCCCAGGCGACGGCGAAGGTTCCGCCGGTCCAGATGATGTCGGGGTTCCCGGAGAAGGCCGCCTCGTCGGTGAGGCGCGTTTCGCCGCCGGCCGGCACGCCCTCCGGCGCGATGAGGCGGAAATAGATCTCGGAATTGCCGACCGGCGTGTCGCGGTGGTCCTGCCACACGAGCCCGAAATAGCTGTTGCTCCAGGCGAGAGACGGCCGGCCGGCCTCGAACGCCTCGCTCACCGCGACCTCCGAGCCAAGGGGAGTTCCCAGCGGGTCCATGGTCCGGAAGTAGACCTGGTCGGAGCCGCCGAACTGCCGGGTGAAGGCGACGCCGTACACCGTGCCGGCCCAGGCGAGATCGAAGGCATGGACGGGTCCCGACGTCAGCAGGGTGGGCGAGCCGACCTTGAGGCCCCCGGAGCTGACCCGCTGGAACTTGACTTGTTGGCCACCGGTCTGCCCGTCCAGCCAGGCCACCCCGTATTCCGAACCGTTCCAGACGACGGCGGGGGATTGCGGGCGGTTGATCGTGGTGGCATTGGCGATGAAGGTCGGGCTGCCGACTTGCCCTCCGGTCGCGGTGAGACGGTAGAAGTTGATCTGCGTGAAGGATCCATCGGCCGTCGGGTTCTCGGTGACATAGCCGTAGCCGCTGCCGTTCCACACCAGGTCGGGGCTGGCCGCGCCGTTGGTGTTCAGCACCGTCTGAACCGGCGTCACCGGATCCGGCATCGAGCAGCTGGTCGCGCAGCCGGCCTCTTCGTCGATGGCGCCGTCGCAGTCGTCGTCGTAGCCGTTGCAGACCTCGGGGGAGCCCGGGCCCGGAGTGCAGGTCTGGGGCACGCCGCCGGAGCAGGCCGCGACGCTGCGCGTGCAGGGGCCGATGCCGCAGGTGAGCACCCCGAGCCCATCGTCGGTCTGCCCATCGCAGTCGTTGTCGGCGCCGTCGCACACCTCCGTGGCACCCGGATGCGCCGCCGGGTTCGCGTCGTCGCAGTCGAGATCGCAGGTGGTCCAGCCATCGGCGTCCTGGTCGGGACAGCCGGTGGCAGGGACGCGGACATACCCGCCGATGGCGGGGGATTCCTGGGCGTTCAGCCGGTACGTCGCGCCGAGATAGACGCACTCGCCGGGGATGGGAACTGGAAAGGACACCGTGGCGTGTCCCTGGGAATCGACATCGCTGACGAACGTCCAGGCGAAGTTGCGCAGGTCGAAGTTCGACGCGGTGCACGACGCGTTGAGGCGATACAGCCGCCCGCGCGTGACGGCCGGAGGCGGCGAAGCGCCAGTGCACAGCCCGACCTGGACCCCCGCCGATCCCGGATCGCAGTCGGTCGAGATCTCCGGCGCGAACAAGGTGAGGTTCGCGAATATCGTCGTCCCGGCCGCGATCGTCGTGCCGTCCACGTGAAGCAGGCGCCGCGCCGGCTCGTCGCAGGCCAGCGGAATCGAGTCGGTGCCGGTGTAGGGCGCCGCGAACTCCACCACGTAGAAGCCGAAAGCCTCCGAGAAGCCGACGCTCGCGAGAATCGAGGTGCCGGCGGCGGAGACGACCTGCGTCTGCACGCGGGCGCTGCCGTCGACCGCCCTCAAGGGATTGGGACACCCGTTCACCCCGCCCAGGCCCCCCCAGTCGAATTCGAGCGTGATACGGCCGTCACCTGGTGTGCCCGCATCCGGCTGGCACGGGACGGTCTGCGCGTTGTGGGCCTGCCCGTCGCGGCACACGGGATTGACGGAGCCGCTGTTGGTGGTGTTCGGGTCGGCGATCAGGAAGAGATAGCCCGGCACCACCGTGCCGTCCGGGCAGTGCTCGTAGTAGGACCCGAGCGCGTGCTGGGTCGGCTGGGGGTTGGGGCAGGTCCCCACCGTCACGAATCCCACGGCGAGACCGCCGAGCGCGGTCAGGATCCGGAGGGCTTCAGCACGCGGCAGGCTCATGGCACTCCTTAATTGGACGATGGCGGCGGCGAGACGGTCCTTCCATTACTCCGAATGCGGCCCCGACGCAAGTGAGAAACGCCCTGCGTTGGTGGGTCATCAAGGCTGTTCAGGGGCAAGGGTTGGTGTTCGGTCGGGGTTGGCCGGCGCTGTTGGTGCCGAGGCTGCTCTCGCCCCCCGCCCCGTTGCCGGTCACGAGGTAGAAAACCGCCTGGCCCGGTGTGAGCGCGACCCCGTCCAGACTGTAGGGAGTCGCAACCCCGCATGTCTTTGAGGCGAGCGGTACGAGCGCAGGATCCTGCGTATAGATTCCGGCCTGTCGGAGCCGCGCAAGATCCCCACGGTAGAGGTTGAAGGAGGTGAAACCGATCTCCTTCTGCCATTCGACGAAGAATTCGTCCGAGACACGCAGCAGGATGAGCCCGTCGTTGAGATCGCAGACGTCGCCTTCGTCGTCGTGATCGGTGTTCCCCTGATCGGTGTTGGCGTCGAAAGGACAGTTGTCACAGTCGTCGCCACGGGTATCGTCGTCGCTGTCGTCCTGGAAGGAATTGGCATCGTCAGGGCAGTTGTCGCAAACGTCCCCGCGCTGATCGAAGTCGCGATCCGCCTGGCCGGGGTTGATGACAAAGGCACAGTTGTCGCAGGAATTCCCAAGGCCGTCGTGATCGCTGTCGAGCTGGTTCGGGTTGGCCGCCAAGGGGCAGTTGTCGCAGGCTCCGCGAACCCCATCGCCATCGGAGTCGGCGGCGTTATTGAAGTCGTCGACGATCGCATCGCAGTCGTCGTCGACCGCGTTGCAAGCTTCGAACGCGCCGGGGTGTACGGCCGCATTGGCATCGTTGCAATCGAAACAGATCTTTGACCCGTCTCCATCGGCGTCGGTCTCGTCCACGGCTCCGTCGCAATCGTTGTCCACCGAATCGCAGACATCCGGAGACGGCTGGCCGGGGACGCATTGCGGCTGCTGACCGTTCTGGCAGACGGGCACCGTCCGCAAGCACGCGCCAACACCGCAGGACTGGACCTGCCCTTCGTAACCTTCATCGATCTGACCATCGCAGTCGTTGTCGATGCCGTCACAGGATTCGAAGGCTGAGGGATGGGCCGTCGCGATCGTGTCATTGCAATCCCCGCCACAAGTGTTCCAGCCGTCACCGTCTGCATCGTTGCAGGCACCGGTGTCCGGGACCGAGATGAAGCCGGCAACCGCGGGTACCTCCTGTCCTGTCAACCGGTAGGTCGCGCCAAGGTATTCACATTGGCCGGCTGGAGGCGGGGGAAAGGTGAAGTCTGCGTGCCCCTGCGCGTCTGTGTCTGACACGAGAGTCCAGGCTGACGTGCGCAGGTCTCCAGGGTAACCATTGCAGGCGCTGGTTTTCCGGTACACCCTTCCGGGGGAGCGAACAGGAATCGACGCGACTGAGCCCGAGCATGTGGCGAGCACCTCACCCACAGTTCCGGGGTCGCAGTCGCTGAAAATGATCGGAAGGGAGAGCGTCAGCTGCGCATGCACCTGGCCCGCTTCCAGAGCCACATGATCTGCATGGATCAGGCCGCCACTCCCGAATCCACTACACGAGATGGGTAGCGCAGTGTCGCCGTTAAAGGGTTGCGCTGATTCGACGAGATACTGGCCGAAATCATTCGAGAAGGCGACGCTCATGACGAGTGAGAAACCATTGGGAGCAATCACATGTGCTATCAGACGCTCCCCTTGACCCTGCTGGAAGACAGGATTCGGACACCCCGGCGACGTGAAGAGCCCTCCAAAGTCATAGAGAATGGTCAGCTTCCCGTCACCGACCATCCCCGCCTCAGGTTGACAAGCGATGAACTGGCTGGTCTGTTGGTTGGTGTCCTCGCAAATAAAGTCGTTCGCGACTGAATTGATGGTCGGGCTCGAGAGAGCGAAAAAGTATCCTGATGTCCGCGGTCCGGGATCGCATTGGTCAAAATAGCTCGCGAAGGCATGTTGGAATGGCTGGGGGCCCGGACAGGCAGCCTCACCTCGGTCCGTGACTCCAAACCAAATCGCAGGCGCGAGAAGGAACTGCGCAACCAGCCTGATGCGGCGAATTCTCATGGCTGCTCTCACGAAACAATTGCTTTCGCGGTCACGGTCCGGGGGACATATGCGCCTTCGGACGCGGAGGCCCGAGGCTGAAAAAGCAGATTCCGGACCATGGCAGACCTCCCGCCAAGCGAGGATTAGCAGACTTTACGCCGGGTTCCTGAACCGCGCAATGAGAAAGGCGGCGGTCGCATAGGCGGCGGTTCCGAACCAGAAGGTCGCGCCGATTCCGAACGCCAGCGACAATGCCGTCGCCAGCACTGATCCCCACACCGAAGCCGCCCCGTTGACCGCCCAGAACCACGGACCGGAATCCGGGACGCGAGCCGACGCGAGCCGCATTCCGAGCGGGAAGGCCATCCCCATGAAAAACCCGAGCGGCAGGAGAAGAGCGACCGCGCCGCCGATTCGCACCGGGGTCGTCGCGCCGGCCAGCCGGTGCACCACGAACGGCGTCGCGAACCCGACCACGAGCAGCACCACGAGCAGGCCGGCCAACCGGCGCGCGGCGGCGCGCCCCAGCTCGGCCGCCGGCAGGTCGCGAATCGACAGGCTGCCCGCGCCTCCGGCCAGAAGCAGCGCGAACAGCACGACCGCGAGCCCGAGGGTCGGATGGCCGAGCAGCAGGATGAGCCGCTGCAGCTGCGCGATCTCGACCAGCATGAAGCCGACGCCGAGCGCGGCGAAATAGCACAGGTCCGGCACGGCCGCCCGTTGCTCGGGACGGCGCGCGGCGCGCGTCATCGGGACGACGAGGCAGGCGGCCGCGGCCAGGGTGCTGGCGAGCAGGAGCGCGCCCAGCATGGTGACCGCCTTCTGGTTGCCGGCCACGCTGCCCTGCGCGGCGACGCGCGGCCGCAGCGCGTCGCGCAGGCGCACCACGTTGAAGAAGAACGGGGAGTCGTCGGTCGGCGGATCGACCCGCAGCGGCGGGTCCCCGGCGAGCAGCGCTCCGGCGGTGCCCGCAGCGAGCGCGCCGAACACCGGATCGGTCGTGACATCAGGCGCCAGGACCAGCTCGAAGCGCCGCGGCGCGGCCCACGCGCGCAGCCGGGCGACGTCCTGGTCGTCGAACGGATCGGGACTGACGACGATCGACCCGACCGGCGACCTTCCCGGCGGCTGCGTCGCGAGGATGATGTGCCGGCGCGGATCGGCGATGCCGCGATCGGCGAGCGACGCCTGGGCGAGTGAAGTCAGCCGGTACATCTCGATGGGCCGGCCGGCGGAGAGAAACCACGAGAAGGCGAGCACGCCACGCGGGCGCAGCCGATCGAGGAACAGGCGCCACCCCTCGCGGGTGTAAAGCGAGTTCTCGGTGAAGGCGAAGGCGCCGGCGGCGGTTGCCGCCGAGGTGTCCACGAGCGACGCCTGGATGATGTCGAAGCGGTCGCTGCGGCGGGCGATCTGGCTGCGCGCCTCGTCGTGGATCAGTGTGACGCGCGGATCTTGATCGAGGTGGCCGGTGAAATCTCCGAAGACCTCGGTCACGGCGTGCAGGATGGTCTCGTTGACCTCGACGCCGATCACCTCGGGCTGCCCGTAGGCGAGGGCGGTGAGGACATCGCGGCCGCCTCCCACGCCGATGACGAGGACGCGCCCGCCCGGGCGCAGCACGTGCGCCATGCCGGTGATGTCCCAGCGCAGGTGGTCCACCTCCTCGGGCCGCCCGTGGTACTCGGTCAAAACCGTGGAGGCGCCGCCGTCGATGTCGAGGATCATCTGCCGCACCGGCCGGACCGGCGTGTACGCGGCGCTCAGTCCCCAGCCGAGCGGCGCTCCGGTCGGCGCGCGGCGCACCCGGACGCGCGAGGTGGCGTTCCAGCCTTCGTAGACCGCCGGCTCTTCCGCGTGGCCCTTCACCGCCGCGATGCGCAGCAGCGGCGCCTGCGCCCGCACCAGCACGCCGTTGACGAACACGAAGACGGCCAGTCCCGCCGCGACGAGCAGGGAGAGCGGCAGCAGGCGGCTTTCTTCCTCGGCGTCGAAGGCGAAGCAGGCGGCGCCGACGGCGGCCAGGGCCCCGGCGGCGAACACCGCGGTCGGCCCGTCGGTCGCCTTCAGCAGCGGGATGACCGCGAGACAGGCGAGGGCGGCGCCGGTCAGATCGCAGGCGTACAGCCGTCCCACCTGCCGGGGAAAGCGGGTCAGCGCCAGTCCGACCGCCACGCCGCTCAGGCAGAAGGGGATGGCGCTCAGGAGCAGGATGATCGCGTCCGCCAGGATCGCGCCGGGCGTCGGATCGGTGGAGAACGGGATCCGCAGCATCGGCACCAGACACGCCGGCAGCGCCAGCGCGAACAGCAGCGACGCCAGCGCCATGTGACGCCTGGTCTTTTCGGGGGCGAAGAAGCGCCGGCCCGTGTCGATGAGAATCGCGCCGACGGTCAGCCCGAACATCGCCACCGAGATGGCGATGAAGGCGAAGTGGTACCAGGTGATGACGCTGAAGATGCGCGTCAGGACGATTTCATGCAGCAGCGTCGCCATCGCGACGCACCCGAGCCCCGCGCAGTTCCACGGTCCCGCCGGCCCGGACTCTTCCGGCATGTCTCCCGCGCCTTCGCCAGCGCCCATGGCGCGGCATCATACCTAGGCGCAGGGACGTGTGTTGGGTTGCGGCGGCCCGGCGCTGTCGGTGCCGAGGTTGGTCCGGCGCGAGCGTCACGTGGCGAGGTCGCCGCGGTAGACATTACAGCGACCAAAGCCGGTCTCCCGTTGCCCCTTAAGCGGCGAGAAACCCGGGGATCCGGACACTTCGGGATGTCCGAATTTGCTCTCCTTGACGCCCAGGTCTCGTCGGAGCGATAGACGGCGTGTGAGGAGAGAGGAGGGGGCCTGTCCCACCATCTGCCCGGCAGTTGCCGTCCCCTCACGCGGTGAACCGGCGGGCTTCGGTCATCTCGGAGGTTAACCGATGAGAATGCGAATTCGCTCCCTGCTACTCATGCTTCCGATCGTTGTAACGAGCTGGCTCGCGGGAACTTCCCCGAGTCTTGCGGTTTCGTCAAAATTCAAGGACGTCTGCGCGTCCGGCTGTACCTATTCGAGCGTTCAGGACGCCATCGATGCCATCAGCGACAGCAGCTCCACAAATGTCTATACGATCTTTGTGGACGCGGGTGTGCTGACCACCTCGACCGGCATCACGACCAACGGCAAGAGCTACATCAACTTCATCGGACGGGGCATGGGAGCCTCGATCGTGCAGGCGACCGCGGGATGGTTCGGCGCTTCGCGGAACCTTCTGGATCTGAGCGACTCCACGCACATCGTCGTGCGCGGGCTCACTCTCGATGCCAAGACGAACGACGACGGAAGTAACTCAACCTCCAACAATTACACCGCTGTCCTGACGGACGACGCCGACGCCATTCTGTTCGACAGCTGCGAGGTCATGGCCTCCACCTACGCTTTCTGGGAGGCGTCCAATTCGAGCGGTCACCACATCGAGCTCAGGAACAGCGTGGTCCGGTCGGCCTACTACGGTCTCTACCTCCAAACCCCCGCTTCGTGGCACATCTACTCCTCAGACATCCGGGCTATCAGGACAGGCACTGGCGAGAGCGTCACGACGGCGGCGCCTGCCGGGATCCAGATCTCGGGAGGCTTGGACACAAAGGTCACGGTCTGGGGTTCTCATGTTCACGCCGAATCCTCATACGCTGGTATGACGGGAACGGGGATGTCGGCTGTCCGAGGCGCATCTGTCGGAGCCCAGTTCATTGCGGTCGGGAGCACCCTGCACGCGAAGCTCCTGGTCAATCTCGACTCGAGTCACAACTGGTTCGGTATCGCCGCGCTGACTCTCGAGAGTTTCACCAGCTCGCCCTTGTTCCACGTCGTCGGGTCCGATCTTCTCTACGAAACGCCGACGAACTTGTCTTACGGAAGGCCTTGCGCTATCGCCTACCGAGGGACCGGTATTAGTACGGCGACTTTCAACCTCGACAATTCGCACATGGTTGACCTGGGGGGGAGCGGCGGCGGTGCGCGCAGTGACATCCTCAACACGTACCCTATTGAACAGACCTACCAACCCCGATTCAGGCAGGCCGCCGTACATTCAACTCAGAACCCCCAGAAGGGAACGGTCACGTTGAGCTCTGGCTCATCGACGGTCTCTCTTTCGCCGACGCAGAGCGACAAGTACTACACCGTGCTTCTGACTTCGAGCACGCAGGAAACTTTGAGCGTCACGTCGAAGTCAACAACACAATTCACCATCTCATCGTCGAACGGCAGTTCGACAGCCGTCGTCGATTACATCGTGGTGAGGTAGAACTGCTCCCGTGGCGTGGAACCCACGCCACGGGGTTCCTTCCTCCGCTCAAGGCGCAAGGTTCACAGGAAGAGCTTCCGATGGATTCCTCAGCCCTGCTCTTCGCGCATCTGTCGAGGCGGGCGAGGAAATCGGGTTCGACCAGGACCTCGCGGCTACTCCACGCAGATCTGCCCCTGCTGCGCGGCGATGCGGACCGCCTGGTCGTAGGCGGGATCCTGTTCTTCGCCCATGCCTCCGGCGCCGCCCGTTCGGCTTCGTCGCGCCTATCTCGTGCAGCAACGTCGCCATCGCGACGCAGCCGAGCCCCGCGCAGGTGAATGCCCCCGCCGCCCGGGGTCCCCTTAGGGTGGAACTCGTCGCATCACCGGCGCTGATGGCCGCGCATCATACGGCGACCGGCGGATGCGCTTCCCGCAGCGGCTGTGTTCAGTTGACCGGGACGACCGGAATTGGAACCGGCTCCTCGTGCACGGGCGGACCGCACGGCGGCTTGACGGGCCGTCCCCTCGGGCAGGTCTGGGGAACGCCGCCGGAGCAGGCTGGGATGACGTTGGCGCACCGGCCCTTCCCGCACGTCACGGAGCCGAGTCCCTCGTCGACCTCGCCGTCGCAGTCGTTGTCGATTCCGTCGCAGACCTCCGTGTTCCCCGGGTAGGCATTCGGATTGCTGTCGTCACAATCCCACAGATCATCGCAGGTCGTGACGCCATCGCCGTCCGCATCCTGGCAGTTTACGAATCCTCTGCGCAGGAAGCCGGCGATTGCCGGGGACTCCTGTCCGTTGAAGCGATAGGTGGCTCCGAGATAGACGCACTCGGCCGGGGCCGGCGTCGGGAACGACACGGTCGCGTGTCCCTGGGCGTCGCTGTCCGCGAGGAAGGTCCACGCCGGGGTCCGCAGGTCGCGCGTCGGCAGCGACAGGCAGGCCCCCCGTTGCATGTAGACGCGGCCCGGCGTGATGGCCGCGATCGGCGAGGCGCCGTTGCACAGGCCAAGCAATTCGCCGACGGATTCCGGGTCGCAATCGGTCGAGATTCTCGGAGCGAGCACGGTCAGGTTGAGGCTGTCGCTTCCACCCGACGAGGACGAGCTGTCGACACGCAGCAAGCGACGGTCCGGGTCGTCGCAGGCCAGCGGCGGGAACGTCGGCTCGTAAGGGTGCGCCCCCTCGACAAGGTAGGAAGAAAAATCGGTCGAGTACGAGAGACTCGTCAGGACCGAGGTGCCGTCCTCGGCGACGGTGTGCGTGTGGAGGCGTGCGCTGCCGTTTGGAAAGCCCGCCGGATTGGGGCATCCGGGAAACGCGCCGACGCCGCTCCAGTCGAATTCAATCGTCACCTGGCCGTCACCGTAGACCCCGGCTTCGGGCTGGCACGGGATGCCCTGGCTGGTGAGCGCCGAACGGTCGCGGCAGACCGAGCTGAGACCCGCGGTGTTCACTCCTGCCGGATTCGAGAGCAGGTAGATGTAACTGAACGTCGCATTGCCGTCCGGGCAGTGCTCGAACCACGACCCCAGCATGTGCGCGGTGAACTGGGGGCCCGGACAGGTCCCGGCGGAGACGACCCCCACGGCGATCGCGGCCACCGACATCAGGACTTTCGAGCGGGTGAGGACTCCGGTGCGGGCGACGGATGACAGTCTCATTGACGGCTCCTATGGCGTCTGGCGAGATACGATCTTTCTTACGCCAATCGCGCCGATTCCGCAACCACGAGTTCGAAGCCGGGTCCATTCGGCCCGCCGGGCGGCATCCGCCTCACGGGCACGGATGCGTGTTCGGACGCGGCTGGCCCGTGCTGTCGGTGCCGAGGCTGCTCTCGCCGCCGGGACCGTTGCCGGTGACGAGCCAGAAGACCGCCTGTCCGGGTGAGAGAGCCGTCGCGTCGAGAACGTCGGGATCGGGGAGGTCGCAGGCTCTTGCAGCCAGGGGGACGGTCGCCGGGTCCTGCGTGGACTCACCGGTCTGACGCAGCACGGCGAGATCGCCGCGGTAGAGGTTGAACGAGTCGAACCCGCTCTCAGCCTGCCAGTAGACAAATGCCTGCGACGCCCGAATCAGGATCAAGCCGTCGTCGAGATCGCAGGCGTCCCCTTCGGCATCGTGGTCGAGGTCATCCTGCTGGGAGTTGTCGGCGCTCGGACAGTTGTCGCAGGCGTCCCCGCGACCATCAGAATCCAGATCCCCCTGGGCGGGGTCATAGCTCGTCGGGCAGTCGTCGCAGACTCCTGCCCGAAGGTCGTCATCCAGGTCGGCGACCGTGTCATCGAGGTCATCCACGAGCCCGTCGCAATCGTCGTCCAGGCCATTGCAAATCTCGATCGACCGGGAGCGGGAGAACCGATCGTGATCGTTGCAGTCGATGTTGCAGGGGTTTCCATCCCCGTCGGCGTCCGCGGGATGGGGCACGTCGTCCACGAGGCCGTTGCAGTCATTGTCGACACCGTCGCACGTCAGACCTTCGGGAGACGGTGAGCCCGGGACGCAGTTCTGCGGCGCGCCGTTGGTGCAGCGGGGAACGGTCCTCGCGCAGGCACCCAGGCCGCAGCTCTCCATGCCGAGGAGCTCATCGGCGGCGCCGTCGCAGTCGTTGTCCATCCCGTCGCAGATCTCCGGCCGACCAGGCCTGGTGTTGGGATCGGCATCGTTGCAGTCGCCGCCGCACGCGGTGAGGCCGTCGCCGTCAGCATCGGGGCAGTCGTTTCCGTGCTTGATCTTGACGAACCCTCCAATGGCGGGTGTTTCCGTGCCTCCGAGACGGTAGGTCGCGCCGATGAAGGCGCATTCACTCAACGAGGTGGGTTCGGGGAAAGAGATCGCCGCGTGCCCTTCGGAGTCGGGGGCGCCGGCGAGCGCCCAGGCTGAGGTGCGGATGTCGCCAACCCCCGCGTTGCACTCGGTGACGCGCGTGTAGAGGCGTCCGAGCCCTCGAGGTGGGATGCTGAGAGGTCCGTCGGGACAGCCTCCAAGCGCTGCTCCCACGGTTCCGGCGTCGCAATCGCTCCTGATGGTTGGGAGCGACAGGGTCAGGGCGACATGAACCTGTCCATTGTCCCGGGTGACACCATCGACGTGCAGGAGCGTCTGCTCCGCCGGCTGACATGAAAGTGGCAAGGCGACGTTGGATGTGGCATCGAGCTTCTGGGCCGCTTCCACCAGGAACATGGCGAAAGAGGTGGAGTAGCCGAGGCTCGTGAGGATCGACCAGCCGTTGCGATCCACGAGGTGGATCGCGATCCGGCCATCGCCGTCTCCGCCTGTTGGGGGAACGGGACAGCCCGGAGGGATACCGAACCCTCCCCAGTCGAACGCGATGGTGACGAGGCCATCGAAGTAGCGGCCAGCCTCTGGTTGGCAGTCTATGGATTGACTGGTCACGGTCCCGCTCTCCGCGCAGACGAAACCCACAAAAGAATCGGATGCGGAATTGAGCGCCGGGTTGGCCAGGACCCAGATGTAGCCCCCGACCGCCTGGCCATCACTGCAGGTGTCGAACCAGCCGCCGAAACTGTGCCTGACCGGCTGCGAATACGGACAGGTCGCTTCGGCTGCACCTCCCCCGATGGCAACCGCGAAAAGGACGAGCACACCGGCGGCGGAGCGACGCGACACGGGCATGAGTTCTTTATACGCGATTCGACGCGGGGGGCAACGAAAAAGATCGAGGGTGGTCAGCCCTGCTCTTCGCGCATCTGGTCGAGGCGGGCGAGGAAGTCGGGCTCGACCAGGACCTCGCGCGGCTTGCTGCCGTCGGCGGGGCCGACGATGCCGTTCTGCTCCATCATGTCGACGAGGCGCGCGGCGCGCGCGTAGCCGAGCTTGAGGCGGCGCTGGATGTGCGACACGGAGATCTGCCCCTGCTGCACGGCGAGGCGCACCGCCTGGTCGTAGACGGGATCCTGCTCCTCGCCGCCGCCGCCCGGACCACCGCCGGCCGCGCCGGCCTCGGCCTCGTCGCGCGTCACCGCCTCGTCGTACTGCGGCTTCGCCTGCTTCTTGAGGAAGGTGACGATGCGGGTCGCCTCGACCTCGGTCACCAGCGGACCGTGCAGGCGCACCAGGCGCGCCGAGCCGGGGGGAATGAAGAGCATGTCGCCGTGCCCGAGCAGGTGCTCGGCGCCGTTGCTGTCGAGGATGGTGCGCGAGTCCACCTTCGACGACACGCGCATGGCGATGCGGCAGGGGAAGTTGGCCTTGATGACGCCGGTGATGATGTCCACCGACGGCCGCTGCGTCGAGAGGATCAGGTGGATGCCGACGGCGCGCGCCATCTGCGCCAGGCGGGTGATGGCTTCCTCGACCTCGCGGCCGGTCGTCATCATGAGATCGGCCAGCTCGTCGATCAGGATGACGATGTAGGGGAGGATGGCCGGCTTCTCGCCGGGGAGGAAGTGCTTGCGCTCGGAGGCCGGCAGGTCCGCGGCCGCGGCCGCTGCGGCGGCGTCTGCCGCGGGCGGCGCCGGCCCGGCGGGGGCCGGCGCGTTGTCGGCGCGCCCCATGGCCCGGCGCATGGCGGCGTTGTACTGGTCGATGCTGCGCACCCCCGCCTCGGCGAGCTGCTTGTAGCGCCGCTCCATCTCGACGACCGCCCAGCGCAGGGCGTTGCCGGCCTTCTTGGTCTCGGTGACCAGCGGCGTCAGCAGGTGCGGGATGTTCTCGTACAGCCCCAGCTCGAGGCGCTTCGGGTCGACCATGATGAACTTCACTTCCTCGGGGCTCGCCTTGTAGAGGATCGACGTCAAAAGCGTGTTGAGGCAGACGCTCTTGCCCGAGCCGGTGGAGCCGGCGACCAGCAGGTGCGGCATCTTCGCGAGGTCGGCGTAGTAGGGCTCGCCGTTGATTTCCTTCCCGAGGGCGAGCGTCAGCGACGCCGGGGCGCGCTGGAAGCGCTCGCTCGACAAAAGCTCGCGCAGCGAGATCACCTCGCGGGTGCGGTTCGGCACCTCGATCCCCACGGTGGATTTCCCCGGCAGGCGGTCGATGCGGATCGACTCCGCCTTGATCGCCAGGCACAGGTCGTCGGCCATGCTGACGATGCGGCTGTACTTGATGCCGGCGTCCGGCTTGAACTCGAAGACCGTGACCACCGGCCCCGGCTGGATGGCGATCACCTGGCCGTTCACCTCGAACTCGCGGCACTTCTCGGTGATGAGCCGGGCGGTCTCCACCAGCTCCGCCTCATCGACCTGGGACGCCTTGGTCATCGGCTCGAGGAGCGACAGCGGGGGCGCGGTGTAGTTCGGCATCGCCTCGATGAAGTCGAACTCGGGCTGCTTGTCGGCCGGCTTGCCGGCCTCGGCGGCGGCCCTGTCCGGCCGCCCCTTGCGCAGGGTCTTGAGCGGCTCGACCGCCGGGCGGACCTGGGGCTCGGGCGGGGCCTTTGCCGCGGGCTCCGGCAGCTCGGTCAGCAGCGGAATCGGCGCGGCGGCGCGCGGCTCGACGGCGGGCTCCGCCTTCTCGGCGCGTGCCGCCCGCTCCAGGCGCTCCCGCTGCCGGTCGGCGATGGCGCGGCGCTGCTCTTCGCGGCGGCGCGCCTCGCGCGTCCGGACCCACGCCAGCCAGGCGCCGCGCACCATCCCCGCCAGGCGGCGCATGAGGGCGCGCACCCCGTCCACGAGCGAAGACCGGCCGAGGATCAGGAGGCCGCCTCCCGCCAGCGCCAGCGCGACGACGAGCGCCCCCCAGCGGTTGAACAGCCCGGAGAGCGCCTGCGCGGTCAGATTGCCGATGAACCCGCCCGCCCGGTGCGCCGGCAGGGGGCCGCGCTCGCCGAGCGTCAGATCGAGGATCGCGGTGAACGCCAGGAGCACCACCGAGCTGCCGGTCGCGCCGACGAACGGGTGCGAGGGCCGGTGCCAGAAGAAGCGCCAGCCGAGGAAGAGCATCAGCAGCGGCGCGCTCCAGGCCGCCCAGCCGAACGTCTGGTAGAGCAGCGCCGAGAGGAATGCGCCGACGATCCCGGCGATGTTGTGCACCGGCTGGCCGTCCCACGAGCCGAACCAGAAGACCGGGTCGGTCGGGTGGTGCGACACGAGGCTCAGGCACAGGAGCACGGCCGTCGCCATCAGGATGATGGCGAACCCTTCGGCGAGGATGCCGCGCGACGCCGTCGCGGCCTCGCGCCGCTTCGCCGGATGCTTGCGCCGCCGCCGGCTCACCGGCCCCTCCGTGCCGCCCGCATCGGGCTCATGTCTCCAGAACCATCGGGATGATCATCGGCCGCTTGTCGAGGCGCTTGCGGAAGAAGCGCTTCAGCTCCTGCTGGATCATCGCCTTGAGCACGCCGCGATCGGCGCGCTCCTCGGGGGTGGCCGCCTCCACCGCGCGGCGCACGGTGCGCGTCGCCTCGCGCATCAGGTCGCCGCGCTCGGTCTCGATGACGAAGCCGCGGCTGAGGATCTCCGGATCCCCTTCCATCTGGCCGCTCTGCCTGTCGATGGCCACGACCGCCAGCACGATGCCTCCCTCGGAGATGTGGCGCCGGTCGCGCACCACGATCTCGTCCACTTCCTCGAGCGTCCCGTCGATGAACACCCGGCCGGCCCGCACCTTGCCGGTCACCGTCGCCGCGTCGCCGTTCAGCTCGATGACGTCGCCGCTCTCCGCCAGGATGATGCGCTTGCGGTCGAGCCCGGTGCGCTCCGCCAGGCGCGCGTGACTGTACAGCTGCCGGATCTCCCCGTGGATCGGGATGAAGAATTTCGGCCGCACGAGCGTCAGCAGCAGCTTCAGCTCCTCCTGGCTGGCGTGTCCCGAGACGTGGTACGGCGCCGAGCTGCCGAAAACGACCTCGGCCCCGCGCCGGTAGAGATGATTGATCACCCGGTTGATGGCGCGCTCGTTCCCCGGGATGGCGCGTGCCGACACCAGCACCGTGTCGCCGGGATCGAGCGACACGTCGCGGTGATCATCGAGGGCGATGCGCGACAAGGCCGACATCGGCTCGCCCTGCGACCCCGCGGCCAGGATCACCAGCTTGTTGGCCGGGATGCGGCGCGCCTCCGACGCCTCGGCCATCACCCCGGCGGGCACCTTGAGGTAGCCGAGGTCCTGCGCCACGGTCGCCGTCGAGCCCATGCTCGAGCCGCACATCACCACGCGCCGCTTGTGCCGCACCGCCTGGTCGATCACCTGCTGGATGCGGTGCACGTTGCTGGCGAAGGTGCTGAACAGGATGCGCCCGTGCGCCCGGCGGAACACGCCGTCGAGCGCCTCGCCGACCAGCCGCTCCGACCCGGTGAACCCCTCCACCTCGGCGTTGGTGCTGTCGGACAACAGGGCGAGCACCCCCTGGTCGCCATAGTAGGAGAACGACTGGAAGTCGAAGGTGCGCCCGTCGATGGGCGTCTGGTCCATCTTGAAGTCGGCGGAGTGGATGATGGTGCCGGCGGGCGTGCGGATGGCGATGGCGAGCGTCCCCGGGATGCTGTGCGTCACCTGGAGGAACTCGACGACGTAGGGGCCGAGGGGAATCTCCGTCCCGGCCTGCACCGGCTTGAGGAGCTTCTCGGTCGGGAGCCCGTGCTCCTTGAGGCGGCGGGTCGCAAGGCCGAGGGTGAAATCGCTGCCGTAGACGGGGACGCGCACACGCTCGAACAGGTACGGCAGCGCCCCGACGTGATCCTCGTGACCGTGCGTCAGCAGGATGCCGTGCACGTTCTCGGCGTGCTCGAAGAGCCACGCGAACTCGGGGATGACGACGTTGACGCCGAGGATCTGCTCCTCGGGGAACATCACGCCGGCGTCGATCACCAGCAGATCCCGGCCGGAGCGCAGGACGGTGCAGTTCAGCCCGAATTCGCCGAGACCTCCGAGGGGGATGACTTCGAGGCGGTGCTGGGGCTGCCGCGCCCCTTCGCCGCGCAGGCGGGTCGTCACGGCGCGCATTATACGGGGGAGGGCGGCGAGTCGATCCGCTTCTCCGGCGGTGATTTCAGCCGCGCGTAGAGCCGCTCGAAACCCTCCGGCGGGACCTCCTCGGGACGGCCGCCCGGATCGATGGCCGCCGCGACGAGCAGGGATCGCGCCCGCTCGTGCGCATCGTCTCCTTCAGAGGCGAGCACCCGTGCCAGGTTATTGAGGAAGGTCTTGCGCCGCTGCCCAAAGCACTCGTGGACGAAGCGCGCGTAGCCGTCCGGGTCGGCCCCGGCCGCCCCGCCGGGGTCGTGCAGCGCCAGGCGGATCACCTCCGATTCCACCTTGGGGCGGGGACGGAACGACCCCGGCCGCAGCCGGCGGATCCGCTCGACCTTCGCGAAGGTGCGGCACAGGACCGTCAGGCTCCCGAATTCCTTCGTGTGCGTGGGGGCCAGGATGCGCTCCGCCACCTCGCGCTGCACCATTACCATCAGGTCCCGGACCAGGTCGTGCCGCGTCAGGTACCTGAGGATGATGACGGTGGCGATGTTGTACGGCAGGTTGCCGAGGATCCGGACCGGGTGGCCGGGTCCCGCCCCGGCGTCGGCCAGGAGCCGCTCCGGCTCGAAGGAGAGCACGTCCCCCTCGAGGATCCGCACCCGCGCCGTCTCGAACTCCTCCCGCAGCGTCGCCGCCAGCTCGGGGTCGACCTCGACGGCCAGCAGCGCGGCGACCCGCGGCGCGATGCGGCGGGTGAGCGCCCCGTCGCCGGGCCCGATCTCGAGGACATGGTCGCCGGGGGAGGGTCGGAAGGCAGCGGCGATGGCGGCGAGCGCCCCGGGATCGATGAGGAAGTTCTGTCCCCAGCGTCGTTTGGGCTTGAATCCCGCGGGCCCCAGGCGCATCCAACCACCCTCCTGCCGCGGGCCCGGACGGTCACCCGCGGCGGAGTATGGTATAAAAACTGTCCCACAAGCGGTGCGGGGAACGAGAGAGGGAGGCGTAAGGAGAGATGGCGAGCGAGCAGATTCTCACCTTGACGGCGGGGAACTTCGACGACGAGACCAAGAAGGCGGGTTCTCCGCTTTTGGTCGATTTCTGGGCGGAGTGGTGCGGCCCGTGCCGCATGCTGGCCCCGGTGCTCGACCAGCTGGCGAAGGATTACGACGGACGGGTGCGCGTCGGCAAGTTGAACGTCGACGACCACAGCAGCATCGCCACCCGCTACGGCGTCATGAGCATCCCCACGCTCCTCCTCTTCAAGGAAGGAAAGGTGGTCGAGCAGTACATCGGGTCCACCTCGCGCGACAACCTCGCCAAGATCCTCGACAAGCACCTCTCGTAAGGACGGAGACCCGTTTCCGCGCGTGGAGGCGCGCGGCACCACGGACATGTCACCCTCCCGCAGGTGGATCATCTCGATCCTGGCGCTCGCCGGCCTGGCCGCCGCCGGGACGGCGGTCGTGCGTCATCGCGCCGCCAGGGACGACGGCGGCCTGCGAACCGAGGTGGTCGGCCGCGGCGCGGTGGCCGCCACCGTGACCTCCACCGGCACCATCTCCGCCGTGCACACGGTGCAGGTCGGGAGCCAGGTCAGCGGCATCGTGTCCAGCCTGTCGGTGGACTACAACAGCCCGGTCACGAAGGGCATGCTCCTCGCCACCCTCGACCCGACCCCGCTCCAGGCGCAGGTGGAGCAGCGGCGCGCCGATCTCGCCCGCGCCGAAGTGGACATGCGCAACACCGAGATCGCCTTCAACCGCCAGCAGCGGCTGCTCGAGCAGGGACTGACGGCCCCGTCGGACTACGACACGGCCAAGGCGGCGTTCGACGCGGCGAAGGCGGGGGTGGCGCAGGCGCAGGCGACGCTGCGCCAGGCGCAGACGAATCTCTCGTACACGAAGATCTTTTCGCCGATCGACGGCGTGGTGGTGGCGCGCCAGTACGACATCGGGCAGACGGTGGCCGCGTCGTTCCAGGCGCCGACGCTGTTCACCATCGCCGAGGACCTGACGAAGATGCAGGTCTCGGCCGACGTCGATCAGTCGGACATCGGACGCGTGCAGGTCGGACAGACGGCCCGCTTCACGGTGGACGCCTACGCCGACGAGACCTTCAGCGGCACGATCTCGCAGATCCGGCTGAACGCCACGCAGAACCAGAACGTCGTCACGTACCCGGTGATCATCGACGTCGCGAATCCCGACAAGCGCCTGAAGCCCTTGATGACCGCCGACGTGACCATCGAGGTGGCGAAGGTGGGGGACGTGCTGCGGGTGCCGAACGCCGCGCTGCGCTTCAAGCCGGTCGAGACCGGCCGCGGCGGGGGCGGCGGCGCTCCCGGTGCGGACGGCGCGCGCGCCTCCGGATCCGAGGCGCCGCGCGGCGGTCCCGCCGGCGGCGGCGCGGGCGGTGGCCCCGCCGCGATGGCCGGCATGCTGAAGAGCACCCATCCGGCCGGGCGATCGGAGAACGTCTACGTCGTGGACGGCGAGGGCAAGCCGCACGAGGTGGCGGTGAAAACCGGCATCACCGACGGCCGCTACACCGCCATCGTCGGGGGCGATCTCAAGGAAGGGGACCGGGTGGCGGTGGGGCTGGAGACGGCCAAATCCTCGTTGACCGGATCGTTCCCCGGGATGGCGCCGCAGGGCGGCGGCCGGCGCGGCGGAGGCCGCGGCATGTGATCGAGATCGTCGATCTCGTCCGCACCTACCGGATGGGGGAGTTCGAGGTGAAGGCGCTCGACGGCGTCAGCCTCTCGATCGCCGCCGGCGAGTTCGTGGCCATCATGGGACCGTCGGGATCCGGGAAATCCACCCTCATGAACCTGCTCGGCTGCCTCGACCGTCCGACCAGCGGGCGCTACCTCCTCGACGGCACCGACGTCGCCGCCATGCCCCCCGAGCGGCTGGCGGAAATCCGCAACGCGAAGATCGGGTTCGTGTTCCAGTCCTTCAACCTGCTGCCGCGCACCTCCGCCGCCGAGAACGTCGAGCTGCCGCTCCTTTATGGAGCGCGCGGGCTGGGCGGCCACGAGCGCCAGGAGCTGGCGATGCAGGCGCTGTCGAAGGTCGGGCTCGCCGGCCGCGCCGACCACACCCCGTCGCAGCTCAGTGGCGGCCAGCAGCAGCGGGTGGCGATCGCCCGGGCGCTCATCACCGACCCGCCGGTGCTGCTCGCCGACGAGCCGACCGGCAACCTCGATTCGGCCACGTCTGAAGAGATCCTCGGGCTCTTCCAGAGCCTCAACGATGCCGGACGCACCATCCTCTTGATCACCCACGAGCCGGACGTCGCCGAGCACGCCCGCCGGGTGGTGGCCCTGCGCGACGGCCGGATCATCCGCGACGAGCCCGTGCACGACCGCCGCATCGCCGCCCGCCGGAAGGCCGCGTCGTGAGGATCGCCACGCTGCGCGCCTGGAGCATCCTCAAGGTCGGGGTGCGCTCGATCCTGCGCAACACCACGCGATCGATCCTGACGGTGCTCGGCATCGTCATCGGCGTCGCCTGCGTCATCGCCATGAACGCCGTCGGCAGCGGGGCGTCGAAGTCGATCCAGTCGAACATCAGCGCGCTCGGCACCAACTTCATCATGGTCTTCCCCGGCGCGGTGACGCAGGGAGGGGCGCGCATCCTCGCGGCGCAATCTTCGCTCACCCCCGAGGACGCCGTCGCCATCAAGAACGAGTGTCCGTCGGTCGCCTACGTCTCGGCCGGCATCCGTTCGGGCGGGCAGGTGGTGGCGGGGGAGAACAACTGGTCGACCGAGGTCTTCGGTTCCGACGTCGACTGGCCTTTCATCCGTGCCTGGAATGTCGAGCGAGGCGTGTTCTTCAGCGAGGCGGAGGTGAAGGCCGGCACCAAGGTGGCGGTGCTCGGCGCCACCGTGGTGCGCGAGCTCTTTCCGGACACCGATCCGGTCGGCTCCGTCATCCGCATCAAGAACGTCCCCTTCAAGGTGATCGGCGTCCTCGAGCGCAAGGGGGGGAACACCATGGGGCAGGACCAGGACGACCAGGTGGTCGTCCCGTACACCACGGTGATGAAGCGCCTCACCGGCGCGATCCGCCTCGGAATCATCCAGGTGGCCGCGTCGTCCCCCGACCGCATCGGCCAGGCGATGGACGAAATCCGCGTGCTCCTGCGCCAGCGCCACCGCCTCACCCAGTCGCAGGACGACGACTTCAGCATGCGCTCGCAGGAGGAGATCGCCGCCACCGCCAGCCAGACGGCGCGCACCTTCTCGGTCCTGCTCGCCTCGGTCGCCGCCATTTCGCTGCTCGTCGGCGGCATCGGCATCATGAACATCATGCTGGTCTCGGTGACAGAGAGGACGCGCGAGATCGGCCTGCGCATGGCCGTCGGCGCCAAGGCGCGCCACGTCCTCGGCCAGTTCCTGCTCGAGTCGGTGGCGCTTTCGATCGTCGGCGGCGCCCTGGGCGTCGCCCTCGGCATCGGCGCCTCGCTCCTGATCGCCCAATTCGCCGGCTGGCCCGTCGCCATCGACCCGAGCGCAATCGCCGTGGCCTTCTTCTTCTCCGGCTTCATCGGTGTCTTCTTCGGCTTCTATCCCGCCCGCAAAGCCGCCGCCCTCGACCCCATCGAGGCGCTGCGGTACGAGTAAGCCGCCGGCGCTCTCTCCCGCCGCCGGCACCGGCGGGGGCCATTTTCATGTTCTCAACCGGCGATCGAAGTCGTATACTCTGCCCAACGCCGCTTTCACCACAGGAGGACAGACCATGTTCGATACGCCTCCCAGGCGGACGCCGCACGTCTTCTCTCCGACCATCCTTCTCGCCACGGGGCTCGTCGTCCTTCCGGCCGTGACGCCTCTTTTCGCGCGTCCGTTCCTGCCCACGCCGTCGTTCCAGGCGGGGGGCGGTGCGGCGCGCATCGTCGCCGGCGATTTCAACGGAGACGGGCGGGGTGACCTGGCCGTCGCGAACAACGACAGCCCGGATGGCTTCGAGAGCGTCGGCCTGCTCCTCGGCCAGGGAGGCGGACTCTTCCGGTATTCCGGCGCCGTGTTCACCTCGACCGAGAGCGACGCGGTGGCCCTCTCCGGCGGTGATTTCAACCAGGACGGGAAGCCGGACCTGCTGCTCGAAGCGGGCTGCTGCGCCTCCTACCGGGTTCACGTCCTGCTGGGGCAGGGGAATGGGTCGTTCGTGCCGGTGAACCCCTTCGCCGTCGCGGGGCCCGCCTTCCTGGCGGACGGGAACGCCGACGGCCGCCCCGACCTCGTCGTCGCGAGCGGCAGCGGGGCGACCAGCCGGCTGCAGCTCTGGATCGGAGCGCTCAATGGCACTTTCACCCCTCTCGCCGCGTTTCCTCCGCCGGCCGGCGTCGACTTCGGAATGCGGCCTCTCGCCGTCGGGGATCTGAATGGCGACCACCTCGCGGACGTCGTGGCGACCAACGCGGCCGGCAGCGCGAGCGTGGTGCTGCGCGGCGCCGCCAACGGCACCTATGCCGTCGTTCAGACGCTCGACAGCACGCCGAGGCGGACCGCTCACCTCGCCGACTACAACGGCGACGGGGCCGTCGATCTCTTCCTCGAGAGCGAGACTCCCGGCTCCCTCATCGTTCTCAAGGCTTATCGAGGACACGGGGACGGCACCTTCGACACCTCTCCCTCCTGGACCGACCTGGCCGGCCTGGTCCCCAACGAAGCGGAGTGGATCACCGAGTTCTCGAGCGGGGATCTCGACGGCGATGGCGTGCTGGATCTCGCGACCGTGTCGCTCCAGGGAGTCCGGGTGTACCTCGGGGCCGGCGGGTGGCTGTTGTCGAAGGGACTGCTGGCGGTCGGCCTGCGGCCGAGCCAGGCCCTGTTCGGCGACTTCGACGGGGCCGGACAGCGTGACATCGCGGTGGTGCACGGGACCGCGGTGTCGCTCGCCCTGGCCCGGCCGGACGGATCGTACGGGCCGAGCCCGCTGCCCCAGTCGGACGTCGTCTCCGCGGTGCCGCGCATCGTGACCGCCGATTTCACCGGGGACGGTCTCGCCGACGTGGCGGCCCTGCACGCCCAGGTCAACCCCTGCGCCGACGACGTTCCCTGCCCGTGGGGGGAGGTGGAGGCGTGGCCGGCGCTGGCGCAGGGCGGTTTCGGCGCTCCCGGTTTCTATCCGATCGACGTGGCGCCGGTCGACCTGCGCGCGGTCGATCTCGACCGGGATGGAAAGCTCGATCTGGTCGCGGTCAACCAGGGCGCCGCCGCGGCGAGCCTGTCCCTCCTGCGCGGCCGCGGCGACGGCACCTTCGAGGCGGAGGTGCGGCAGCCGCTGACGGTGCGCCCCTCGGCGGTGGCGGCGGGCGACCTCGATCGCGACGGCGACACCGATCTGGCCGTCGCGAACGGCAACGACAGCACCATCACCATCCTGCTGCGGACCGCGGCGGGCAGCTACGCGCCGCAGCCGGTCTTCGCGGCCGGACGGATCCCGATCCGGATCGAAGTGGTCGATCTCGACGGGGACGGCCTGCTCGATCTGGCGGTGGCGAATCAGGGCAAGTACGAGCCGTCCGTGATCCCCGGAGACGTGTCCTGGTACCGCGGGCACGGGAACGGCACGTTCGACCCGCGCGCGGTGCTGTTCGGCGGAACGAAAAGGACCTCGGACCTGACGGTGGCCGACCTGGACGCCGACGGCGATCCGGACCTGGTCATCACCGACGAAGCCAGCGCGACCCACGAACTCAGTCTCCTGGTGGGGGACATCCACGTGATCCGCAACCAGGGGTTCGGAGCGTTCGTCGCGACCTCGTACTCGGCGCCGACGTTCCCGCTCCAGGTCCGCGCCGCCGACTTCAATGGCGACGGATCGGTCGACCTGCTGACCGAGAACGGGACCGAGGATCTGGCGCTCTTCCCCGGGCTCGGGGACGGCACCTTCGGTCCCCCGGAGCGCTTCTCCGTCTGGGGCTGCCGGAACTTCGAGCCGATCCGTCTCGCGGGGGACGGCGACATCGATCTCCTGACGTCGTGCGGCGACGTGGCCCGGATCGAGAACGAGGCCATCCCGGCGAATCCTGCCGTCCAGTTCTCCGACCCGGCGAAGCTCCGCTGGGACCCGGTCGATCTCGTCACCGGGTACGACGTGATCCGGGGGAGCCTCCCTCTCCTTCGCTCGAGCGGGGGCAACTTCGGCCAGGCCGTGCAGGCGTGCGTCCAGAACAACGGTCCCCTGAACACCGTCGATGTCTCCACGCCGATCCCGCCGGTCGGGAGCGGATTCTTCTATCTCGTCCGCCCGATCGGGTGGAACGGGACGCCCGGCTCGTACGACGGAGAGAATCCGGGACAGGCGGCCCCGCGCGACGCGTTGATCCGGTCCTCTCCCTCGGCCTGTCCGTAACCGCCGCAGTCGCCTGAAGTCGCGCCCGGGAACGACCCCGCCGTCCCCGGCGGGGTCGATTCCTTTTCCCTCCGAGGCCGTGGCCGAGACTCGTGTCTGTTGGCGGCGCCTCCTCGACACCGCCGGACCCGTGGTCTACAATTTGCGCCCTTTTTCGCTAAAGAGGATCCCATCGCATGGAAGCGACCCCCGTCATGGAACAGGACGTCCGGCGCCTCAACGACCTCGTGGCGAAGGAGGCGGTCTTCGTCGAGCAGGTCCTCGGCGAAATCCGCAAGGTCATCGTCGGGCAGAAGATGCTGCTCGACCGGCTGCTCATCGGGCTGCTCGCCGACGGCCACCTGCTCCTCGAAGGGGTGCCCGGCCTGGCGAAGACGCTGTCGGTGAAGACGCTCGCCGACATCATCGACCTCAAGTTCCAGCGCATCCAGTTCACGCCCGACCTGCTGCCCGCCGACCTCGTGGGCACGATGATCTTCAACCAGAAGGACGGCATGTTCGTGCCGCGCAAGGGGCCGGTGTTCGCCAACATCGTCCTGGCCGACGAGATCAACCGCGCCCCCGCGAAGGTGCAGTCGGCGCTGCTCGAGTCGATGCAGGAGCGCCAGGTCACCATCGGCGACACCACCTATCCGCTCGACCGGCCCTTCCTGGTGCTGGCGACGCAGAATCCGATCGAGCAGGAGGGGACCTACCCGCTCCCCGAGGCGCAGGTCGACCGCTTCATGCTGAAGATCAAGGTGGACTATCCGAACAAGCAGGAGGAGCGCGAGATCCTCGATCGCATGAGCGGGATGCAGGACATCCGCGTGCGCAAGGTGGTCCACGGCGCCGACATCCTGAAGGCGCGGCAGGTGGTGGCGCAGGTGTACGTCGACAACCGCCTCAAGGACTACATCGTCGACATGATCATGGCGACGCGCCGGCCCGACGACTACAAGCTCGACGTCAAGGGCCTGGTGCAGTTCGGCGCCTCGCCGCGCGCCACCGTCTTCCTGACGCTGGCGGCGAAGGCGCACGCCTTCCTGCGCGGCCGCGGCTACGTCACGCCCGAGGACGTGAAATCGGTGGCGTTCGACGTCCTGCGGCATCGCATCATCCTGTCGTACGAGGCCGAAGCCGAGGACGTGACGACCGAGGAAATCATCCAGAGGGTGCTCGACACCATCGAGGTTCCGTAAGACCAGGGAGCCATTCGAGGCTCCCGACCAACGCGGCGCCGCCCGGGGCGGCGCCGGGGAGCCGCCCGCCATGCTGCCCGCGGAGATCCTCAGGAAGGTCCGGCGCATCGAGATCCGCACCAGCCGGCTCGTGAACGAGTCGCTGGCGGGGGAGTACCACTCCGTCTTCAAGGGCCGCGGCATGGAGTTCAGCGAGGTGCGCGAGTACCAGTGGGGGGACGACGTCCGCACCCTCGACTGGAACGTCACGTCGCGCATGGGAGCCCCTTACGTCAAGAAGTTCGTCGAGGAGCGCGAGCTGACGGTGCTGCTCCTGGTGGATGTCTCGGCCTCGGGGGATTTCGGGACGCGGCGCCAGTTCAAGCGGGAGATCCAGGCGGAGATCTGCGCCCTGCTGGCGTTCTCGGCCATCCAGAACAGCGACCGCGTCGGCTTCATGGCCTTCACCGACCGGATCGAGACCTTCCTGCGCCCGCGCAAGGGGAAGGATCACGTCCTGCGGGTCATCCGCGAGGTGCTCTACTTCACGCCGCAGGGGCGGACGACCGACCTCAAGATGGCGCTCGAGCACCTGAACCGCACCATCACCAAGCGCGGCGTGGTCTTCATCATCTCGGACTTCCTCGCCGCCGATTTCGAGCGGCCGCTCCGGGTGGCGGCCCGCAAGCACGACGTGGTGGCCATCACCGTCACCGACCCGCGCGAGGAGGAGCTGCCGCCGGTCGGTCTTCTCGAGCTGGAGGACGCCGAGACGGGCGCGCGCGTGCTGGTGGATTCGCGCGACAAGTCCACCCGGCTCGCCTACGGGCGCTGGGCCGCCGAGAGGCGGCAGGCGCGCGAGTCCCTGTTCCGGCAGATCGGCATCGACGCGCTGGATCTGCGCACCGACCGGCCCTACGACCTGCCGCTGGTGCGCTTCTTCCACCGGCGCGCGCGGCGGTTGTCGCGATGAGCCAGGCGGCCGACTCCGCCGCCGCGGCGCCCGCCGCCGGGGACGCGCCGGCCGCGGGCGCGACGGCGCCGGCGGCGGGGGGCGTGACGCTCGGCGCCCGCGCCGATCACCTGCAGGTCACCGTCGGGGATCCGATCGCGGTCACCTTCACGCTCCGGCACCCGGAGGGAACGACCCTCACCGAGTTCGACGCCGATCACGCGCTCAAGGATCTCGAGATCCTGAGCCAGATGACGCTGGCGCCGAAGCGCCTCGCCGACGGCACGGTGGAGGAAGGACGCGTCGTCACCCTCGCCGCCTACAAGACCGGGAGCCTGGAGATCCCCGCCGTGCGCGCCACCCTGCGCGACGCCGCCGGCAAGGAGACCGAGGCGCGATCGGCCGCGCTGCCGGTCACCGTCCAGTCGGTCCTGAAGGCAGGCGAAACCCAGCCGGCCGACCTCAAGCGGCCGGTGGAGATGAGCGAGCGGCTGCTGTGGCCGTGGTTCGTGGCCGGGGCCGTGCTGCTCGCGGTCGCGGCGTTGGTCTGGTGGCGCCGCCGCCGCAAGCGCCGCCCGGAGGCGGCGGTCCCGGTGAGGCCGGCCGCCCCACCGCGCCCGGAGCACGAGATCGCCTACGAAGAGCTGGAGCGCCTGCTCTCCTCGGGGCTCATCGAGCGCGGCGAGATGAAGGCCTTCTACATCGCCCTCGCCGAGATCATCCGCCGCTACCTCGGCCGGCGCTTCGACTTCGACGCCTTCGAGTCCACCACCTGGGAAATCCTCGAGTCGCTGCGCAGCGTGCGCCTCCCGGCCCCGACGACCACGCTCCTGTCCGAGCTCCTGGGCTTGTGCGACCTGGTGAAGTTCGCCAAGCACCTGCCCGGGCGCGAGGAGACCAGGGCGAGCGTCGAGCGCGCCTACCGCCTGGTGGACGAGACGAAGCGGACCGCGCCCCCGCCGCTTCCGGCGGTGGGCGAAGGGAGCGCCGGTCCGGGGGCGGGGACCGGGACGGCCGCGGCGCCGCCGGGTCCGCTCACCTCGAGAGGCGTGGCATGAGGGACCTGCACTTCGCCAACCCGATCGGCGGCGCCATCCTGGTGTTCCTGCTGATGCTGCTGGTGTGGCGCGTGGTGCGGGCGCGCGGCCGGCACGCCAGCCTGGTGTTCTCGGAGACGCGGCAGTTCCGCCTGATCCCGGCCGGGCGCGGCGTCCGCCTTCGCCACGTCCCGACCGCGCTGCGGATGCTCGGCCTGCTCCTGCTCGTCATCGCGTTCGCCCGGCCGCAGACCTGGTTCCACGAGGAGGAGGTCCTCACGGAGGGCATCGACATCCTGCTGGTGCTCGACGTCTCGGGCAGCATGCGCACCGAGGACTTCCGGCCGAAGAACCGCCTGGTCGTCGCCAAGGACGTCGTCAGCCAGTTCGTGCGCGGCCGCCGCAACGACGTCATCGGGCTGGTCGCCTTCGCCGCCAACGCCTACACGCGCTGTCCCCTGACGCTCGACTACGACGTGCTGCTCGACCAGCTCGGGCACACCGACTTCGCGACGCGCGAGGAGGACGGGACCGCCATCGGGCTGGGGCTCGCCACCGGCGTGGCGCGGCTGGAGAAGGCCGCCGGCAAGAGCAAGGTGATCGTGCTTTTGACCGACGGGCGCAACAACCGCGGGCAGATCGACCCGCTGACCGCCTCGCGCCTGGCGTCGTCGCTGGGGATCAAGGTCTACACCATCGGCGTCGGCCGCGAAGGCGAGGCGCCGTACCCGATCGACGACCCGCTCATGGGCAAGCGCTACATCATGGTGTCGGCCGACATCGACGAGGACAGCCTGAAGCAGATCGCCGAGGCCACCGGCGGCCAGTACTTCCGCGCCACCGACGCCGGCTCGCTCAAGTGGATCTTCGAGCGCATCGACGCGCTGGAGCGGACCGAGATCAAGGTGCGCGGCTACACCCGCAAGGCGGAGCGCTTCGCCTTCTTCCTGTACCCCGGGGCGCTGTGCATCGCCTTGGACCTGCTCCTCGGCGCCACCTTCCTGAGGCGGCTCCCATGAGGTTCGGCGCTTCGATCTATCTCTGGTTCCTGTTCGCGGTGCCGGTCATCGCCGGGCTGCTGCTGCTCGACGGCTACCGCCGCCGGCGCCTGCTCGAGCGTCTCGGCGACCGGGTGCTCCTCGATCGCCTGTCGATGAGCCTCAGCGTCGAGAAGCGCATCATGAAGGGGCTCCTGGTCACGGTCGCGGCCGCCTTCCTGGTGCTGGCGCTGGCCCGGCCGCAGTGGGGGATGAAGACCGAGACGGTGAACCGGCGCGGCGTGGACGTGATGATCGCCGTGGACACGTCGATGAGCATGCTCTCCGAGGACATGAAGCCGAACCGGCTCGCCCAGGCGCAGTCGGCCATCATGGGCCTGTTCGACCTCCTGCAGGGCGATCGGGTGGGTCTCGTCGCCTTCGCGGGAACCGCCTACGTCGCCTGTCCGTTGACCCTGGACTACTCGGCGGCGGCGATGTTCGTGGACATCCTCGGAACCGACCTTCTGCCCGTCCAGGGGACGAACATCGCCGCGGCGATCCGGGCGGCGACCGCCGCCTTTCCCGAGGAGGAGGGCCGGCACAAGGTGATCGTCCTCATCACGGACGGCGAGGACCACGAGGGGGAGGTCGACGCGGCGGTGAACGAGGCCATCGACCACGGCATCGTCATCCACACGGTCGGGGTGGGCGCGACCGGCGGGGTGCCGATCCCCCTCCGGAATGCGCGCGGCGACGTGACGGGGTATAAAGAGGATCGGGAGCACCGCAAGGTGACCAGCCGCCTGGACGAAGGGGCCCTGCAGTCGATCGCCGGCGCGACCAAGGGGAAGTACTTCCGCTCCACGCCGGAGGGGATCGAGCTCAAGGGCGTGTACGCTGAGCTCGCCGCCATGGACCCGAAGAACATGACCGCGCGCCAGGTGACCCACTACGAAGAGCGCTACATCATTCCGCTCGGGGCGGCCCTGCTGCTCCTCGGGATCGAGACGGCGCTCGGCGACCGGAAGCGGGCGGTGAAGGCCGGGCGCGCCGCGGTCGCCGCCCGCGCCGCCACCGCCGCGCTTTTGGCGTGGCTGCTGCTCCTGCTGCCGTCAAAGGCCTTGGCCGATCCCGCCGCGAAGAACAACCAGGGCAACCGTCTTTACGAGCAGAAGAAGTACGACGAGGCGCTGAAGAACTACACCGACGCACAGGCGGAGCGCCCGGCCGCGCCCGAGCTGCACTACAACATCGGCAACGTCCTGCTGCGCAAGGGCGACCTCGACAAGGCGATCGAGGAGTACCTGCGCGCGCAGAGCACCGGTCCCAGGAGCCTGGCCGAGGCGGCCCACTTCAACCGCGGCAACGCCCTGATGATGAAGGGCGAGCTGCAGCCGGCGGTCGACGAGTACGTGCAGGCGCTCAAGATGGAACCGCGCGACCAGGACGCCAAGCGCAACCTCGAGCTGGCGCTGAAGCTCCTGGAACAGCAGCAGCAACAACAGCAGCAGAACCAGCCTCCGGACCAGAACCAGAAGCAGCCGCCGCAGCCGCAGCCGGACGACAAGCAGAAGCCGGACGACAAGAAGCAGCCGCAGCAGCAGAAGCCTGGGGAGATGAGCCAGGACGAGGCGAAGCAGATCCTCGATGCCCTGCGCGAGTCCGAGAAGGAGAGCCTGAAGAAGCACGCGCAGGCCTCCGCGCCGCCGCACCCGCACGAGCCGGAGAAGGACTGGTGAGCGCAGTGCGGGCGGCTTTCGTCGCGGTCCTTCTCGCCGCGGCCGCGGCGGTCCTTCCGGCGCGCGCGGCCGATGCGGTGCGCGTCCGCGCCATGGTGGACCGCTCCGAGATCGGCGAGGGCGAAGACGTCCGGCTGATCGTCGAGATCGCCGGCCCCGGGCTCGATCACGTCGGCCCGCCGGACGTGCACGACCTCGGCGATTTCGCCCTCTCGGGCGGGCCGTCGGTCAGCAGCCGCTTCCAGTGGGTCAACGGCGTCAGCACCTCGAGCAAGACCTACACGTACGCGCTGACGCCCAACAAGACCGGCAAGCTGACCATCCCTTCGCTGGCGATCCTGGCGCAGGGGCAGACGTACCGCACCAACCCGGTGGAGGTGATGGTGCAGCCGCAGGGGACCGTGCGCAGCCCCTACCAGCCGTCGTCGCCGTCGTCGCCGTCGTCCCCCGGAGGCCCGGCGGGCAGTGCGTCCGGACCCGGCGGTCGCCCGCGGCCGGGCGCCGCGCCCGTCGCGCTCAAGGTGCGCTCGGAGCTGGACCGCAAGGAGGTCTACGTCGGCCAGCAGGTGACGCTCAAGGTGGTGCTCGACACGCAGTCGGAAATCCTCAGCCACGGTCCGGCGGAGAGCCCGTCCTTCCCCGGGTTCTGGGCGGAGGAGATCACCCTGCCGGAGCGCACGGAACTCCGGCGCATTTCGATCGACGGCGAGCCCTGGTACGAAATCACCCTGATGAAGCGGGCCCTGTTCCCGACGACGGCCGGGACGTTGACGATTCCGCCGATCGCCTGGCAGGTGCAGGTGCGGCGGCGCAGCGCCGACCCGTTCGAGTCGTTCTTCTTCACGCCGACCGAGATGGTGACGCGCCGCAGCGACCCGCTCCCGCTCAAGGTGCAGGCGCTGCCGGCCGCGGGAAGGCCGGAGGGCTTCTCGGGCGCGGTCGGCAACTTCAGCCTGTCGGCCACCGCGGACCGCACCGAGTCGCGCGTCAACGACGCGGTCGGCCTGAAGATCCGCGTGGCGGGGGAGGGGAACCTGGGCGCCGCCGCGGCGCCGGGGCTCGGGGATCTCGTGGATTTCAAGACCTTCGATCCGAAGATCACCTCCAACACCAGTCTTCAGGTCGACAAGCTGCGCTCGGAGAAGATCTGGGACTACGTCGTCATCCCGCTCGCGCCGGGGAGCCAGGCGATTCCTCCCATCTCCTTCTCGTATTTCGATCCCGAGGCGAAGGCGTACCGCACGGTCACGAGCAAGCCGCTGCCGATCCAGGTGGCGCGCGGCGAGGCGGTCGCCGGCGGCCCGGCGGTGGCCGGCCTGCCGCAGAGCGACATCCGGCTGCTGCGCCGCGACATCCACTACCTGCACGCGGCGCCCGAAGGACTGGAAGGGCGTCGGGTGCCGTTCCACCAGACCCCCTGGTTCGTGGCGCTGTGCCTCGCGCCGATGCTCGCGGACGTCGGTGTCCTGGCCTGGGCCCGCACGCGCGACCTGTCGCCGCAGGCGTCCCGGTCACGGCGCGAGCGGCGGGCCCGCGGCGCGGCGCGGCGCCGGCTGGCGCACGCCCGGCGGCTGCTGAAGCCTCAGAGCGCGCAACCGTTCTACGCCTCGGTGGCGCAGGCCCTCACCGGCTACGTCGGCGACAAGTTCCACACGGCCGGCACCGGCCTGACGCACGAGCGGATCGAAGCGCTCCTGGCCGAGCGGGGCGTCCCGGACGACCGGCGCGCCGCCTTCCACCGCTGTCTCGAGGCGTGCGACTTCGCGCGCTTCGCGCCGGCCTCCTCCGACGACGCCGCCATGCGCACCACGCTCGCCGACGCCGAGGAGACCATCGCCGGGATCGAGCGGAGCCTCGAAAGGTGAGCCGAGCCGCCCGGCTCCTCGTCGCGCTGATCGTGCTTTTCGCCGGCGGTGGTCTCGCGTCCAAAGGCGGCGTCGCGGCCGCAGCCCAGGCGGGCGACAGCCCGCAGGCGCTCTTCGACCGGGCCGGATCGGACTATCGCGAAGGCCGCTTCGACGAGGCGTCGAAGCGCTACGAGGCGATCGTCGCGCAGGGAATCGACGACGCCCGCGTCCACTACAACCTCGCCAACGCCTACTTCAAGCTGGGCCGGCTCGGCCCGGCGATCCTCGAGTACGAGCGATCGCTGCGCCTCGACCCGACCGATGGCGAGGCGCGCGACAACCTGGTGCTGGCGCGTGGCCTGCTGCGCGACAAGGTCACCGAGCCGGAGATGCAGTATCCGGTGAGGGTGCTGAAGGAGACGCTCGAGACGGTCCCCGCGGGGGTGGTCGCGGTCGCCTTCCTGGTCTTCTGGATCGCCGCCTGGGGGGTCGCCGGTTTCATCCCGGTGACCGCCTCGTGGGTGCGGCGCCGCCTGCTCGGCTACGGGGCCCTGGCGCTCGGCCTCGTCGCGGTGACGTTCGGCGCCGCGCTCCTCTACCAGATGCGGCAGGAGACCGCCGGCATCGGCATCGTCATGGCCGACCGCGTCGACGTCCGCAGCGGGCCGGGCGAGGAGAACACCGTGCTGTTCACCGTGCACGAGGGGACCCGCATGGAGCTGCGGCACACGCTCGAGGCCTGGACGCAGGTGAGCCTGCCGAACGGCCTGAGCGGCTGGGTGCCGAGAAGCGCGGTCGAGAAGGTGTGATCGGGACCTACCTGCACGTTCCTTTCTGCACGCTCCGCTGTTCGTACTGCGACTTCTACCTCCTTCCGAAGACCGCGCGCGGGGCCGGCCCGGACGGGCGCGCCGCGTTCGTCGAGGCGCTCGTCGCCGAGATCGGGCAAGCCGCCGCCGGGCACGGGCCGCTCGTCGCCGACACGGCGCACTTCGGCGGCGGGACGCCGTCCCTGCTCGAGCCGCCGCAGATCGCCGCGATCCTCGCGGCGCTGCGAGCCGGGTTCGGCCTGGCGGCGGGATCCGAGATCGCGCTGGAGGCGAACCCCGAGGACCTGGCGCCGCGGACCTGCGAAGACCTGGTCGCCGTCGGCGTGACCCGCCTGGCGGTCGGCGTGCAGTCGCTCGATGACGCGCTCCTGGCGCGCCTGCGCCGGCCGCACGATCGCGGCGGAGCGCTGGCCGCGCTCACCGCCGCCCGGCGCGCCGGGATCGGCAGCCTCGCGGCAGACCTCATGCTCGGGCTGCCGGACCAGGACGCCGACGAGGCGATCGCGGGGCTGCGCACCATCCTCGAGCACGGCGTCGATCACGTCTCGCTGTACCTGCTGGAGGTGCACGAGCGCACGCGCCTCGGGCGCGCCGTCGCGCTCGGCCGTCTCGACCTCCCGCCCGCCGACGACACCGCCGATCTCTGGGAGCGGGCGGTGGAAACGCTCGAAGCCGCCGGGTTCGAGCAGTACGAGATCTCCAACTTCGCGCGCCCGGGCCACCGCAGCCGGCACAACCTCAAGTACTGGACCGACCGGCCTTACCTCGGCTTCGGCCCGGCGGCGCACTCGTATCTCGACGGGGCACGCTGGTCCAATGCGCCCGACCTCGCCGGGTACGTCGCTTCGGGAGGGCGGCCGCAGCGGAACCGGGAGCCGGCGACGACGGCACAGCGGGGGCGCGAGGCGCTCTACGCGGGATTGCGGCTGGCGGAGGGGATCGATCTGGCGCGACTGCGCGACCGCTATGGCGCAGACATCCTTGCGTCCGGCGACCCGCGTCTCGACCCGTTGATCGGGGCGGGGCTCCTGGTCCGGGAGGGGACGCGCCTCGCGCTGACGCGCCGCGGCCGCCTGGTGTCGAACGAGGTGCTCGAGCGTCTCAGTTGATGTAGCCGAGGGAGCGCAGGCGCTCCTCCTGCTCGGGCGTCAGCTCCTCGCTCCCGGGCGTCATCGCGCCGGAGCCGCAGTCGGCGAAGCGCTTCACCTCGAGGGAGAGCCGCTGGCGCACGTCGGCGAGCGCCGGATCGTCGATCCGGTTCGAGAGCTCGCCCGGGTCGGCCGGGAGATCGTAGAGCTCGAGGATCTCCTTGCCGGGAGTCGGGATCAGGATGAGCTTGTAGCGCCCGTCGCCCGCCGAGGTCCAGTGGCCGCACAGCCCGCGGATGTAGAAGCGCGGGTTCTCGGGATGGATGAGCTGGAAGTCGCTCTCCGCGTGGACGAAGGGGCGTCCCGCCGCGACCGGGACCATGACTCCCGCGTTCTTGTTCGCGCCCGCCGGGCCCGTGGTCACGAGCGGCCGCCCTTCCACGCCCTGCAGACGATCCACTCCGGCGAGCGCCAGGATGGTCGGCGCGATGTCGATGTTCTCAGCCAGGACGGAGCTCCTCGATGCGGCGGCGAGCCTCCCCGGGAAGCGGAACAGGAGCGGGATGCGCAGTGATCCCTCGTAGAGGGTCTCGCCGTGCGCGAAGTGATAGCCATGCTCGCCGAGGCTCTCGCCGTGATCGGAGGTCACGACCGTGAGCAGGGGACCGGGAAGGCGGTCGAGCCGCTCGAGCAGGGGAGCCAGCGCGGCATCGGTGCGGGCGATCTCGCCGTCGTACAGGGCGACGATGTGCTGCTTCTGCCGCGCGTCGATCGGCGGATCGAAGATGAGCCGTCCCTTGGTGAACCGGTGCGCGTCGAGGTCGGCGTAGACGGTCAGCGGCCCGGTGAAGCCGGGATCGAAGGCGGTGTCCCACGGCGCCCCGGGCTCGTAGCGCCAGTGCGGGTCGAGGTAGTGCACCCACAGGAAGAAGGGCTGGTGCTGCGCCGTCAGAGAGTCGAGCAGCCGCACCGCCGACTCGGTCACCGCCGCGGCGGAATCGCCGTCCCAGCGCGCCTCCGGATTGTCGTAGCGGTCGAAGCCCTGCTCGAACCCCTGGCCGGGGCGCAGGAAGGTGTTGGAGACGGCGGCGGCGGTGGCGTATCCCGCGCTCTTCAGCGCTTCCGCCAGCGTCAGGTTGGTTTCGGGGAGACGCATGAAAAGGCCGCGCGCCCCGTGCGATTTCGGATAGCGGCCGGTGAGGATCGAGCCGACCCCCTGCGTGGTGCGCGGCAGCGTCGTCGTGGCGCGCTCGAAGACCAGTCCCTGCTGCGCCAGCGCGTCGAGGTGGGGCGAGGTGGCGCGGGCATAGCCGTAGCAGCCGAGGTGGTCGGCGCGCAGGGTGTCGATGGTGATGAGCACGACGCTCGGGCGGGAGCCGCCGCGGCACGCGGTCGCGCCGGCGAGGAGCAGGAAGGCGGCCGCCGCCGCGGCGATCCGCGGCGTCGCGACCCTGTCAGTCCGCAGCGGCGCGCCTCATGGCGGCGGGATTATAGCGTCGTGTACGATGCCGCCATGACCGGGTCCGTCATCGACCTGCGCAGCGACACCATCACCCGCCCCACCGCCGCGATGCGGCGGGCCATGGCGGAGGCGGAGGTCGGCGACGACGTTTATCGTGAAGACCCGACCGTCCGGCTCCTGGAAGAGCGGGCGGCGGAAAGGCTCGGCAAGCAGGCCGCCCTCTTCGTCCCCAGCGGCACCATGGGCAACCAGATCGCCATCAACCTCTGGACCCGCCCGGGACAGGAAGTCGTGCTCGAGGATCGCAGCCACATCCTGGACTACGAGATGGCGCAGATGGCCGCCTTCTCGGGAGTCCTGGCGCGGCCCATCCCTTCGCAGGACGGGATGCCGACCGCCGGGCAGTATCGGGCGGCCATCCGGCCCCCGACCGCCTACGTCGCCCGGACCGGCCTCTTCGCCCTCGAGAACCCGCACAACTTCGCCGGCGGGACGATCGCGTCGCAGACGGAGGTCGAGGCGATCGGGACCGTGGCGCGCGAGCACCGGCTGCGGGTGCACCTCGACGGCGCGCGTCTCTTCAACGCCGCGGTCGCGCTGTCAACGAGCGCCGCCGAGCTGGCGGGCCCGTGCGACTCGGTGATGGTGTGTCTCTCGAAGGGGCTGGGCGCGCCGATCGGATCCATCCTCGCCGGACCGGCCGATTTCATCGACGAGGCCTGGCGGGTGCGCAAGCGCCTCGGGGGAGGCATGCGGCAGGTCGGGGTGATCGCCGCGGCCGGGATCATCGCCCTGGAGAAGCAGGTGGACCGGCTCGCCGACGATCACGCGCTGGCGCAGCGTCTCGCGCAGCGGATAGCCGCCATCCCGGGACTGGTGGCCGATCCGGCGCGCGTGCACACCAACATCGTGATCTTCGAGGCGGCGCCGGGAGGCCCCGGGGGAGCGGAGATCGCCGGGCGTTGGCGGCAGTCCGGTGTGCTGTGCCTCGTGGCGGGCGAGCGCAAAGTCCGGGCGGTCACCTGCTACGAGGTCGGCCCCACCGAGATCGACGCCGCCGCCGACCGGCTGCGCGCCGCGATGGGCGCCTGAGCCACGCGGCGGCTCGCCCGAAAAAAAAGACGCCGGACCCTGGCGGATCCGGCGCCTCGTCACGGTCTCCGGTCGTTACGACGCGACGATCTCGATCTTGCGGGGCTTCGCCACCTCGGCCTTCGGCAGCACCAGCTCCAGGACACCATCCTTGTAGCGCGCCTGGATCCTGCCGGCGTCGATGGTGGCGGGAAGCGCGAAGCTGCGCGTGAAGGAGCCGTAGAACCGCTCGACGCGGTGCGTCGTCTCCCCTTGAACCTCCTGCTCCATCTTCTTCTCGCCACGCAGGGTCAGCGTGCCGTTCTCCAGCTTGATGTCGATGTCCTCCTTGGACACCCCGGGGATCTCGGCGCGGAACACCAGCCGCTCCGGCTCCTCGACGACGTCCACCGGAGGAACCCACGAGCCGACCCCTTCCGGGCTGTTCCAGGCCTGGACGGAGTCTCCGAGCAGGCGGTTGAGCCTGTTCTGGAAGGTCAGCATGTCGCGGTAGGGCTCCCAACGGGACACAGTCAGCATTTGATTGAACCTCCTTCGAATGAGTCCTTCAAGCGATGAGGAAGATAAAACATGAGCGTAACGTTGTCAAGTAATCTCAAGTAAAAATATGACATAAATAAAACCTTAATTTACAGTCACTTATATGCCAGCCACAGAAACGGCCTGTCCGGGAAGCGCGAAGTCGAAGCCCGGCCGGAGGCGATCCGGCTCATCAACTTGATCGCGCCATAGGCGTGCAATAGAATTCGCCTTCGCGGCCGGTTTCCCGCCTCTTTTTCAGGAGCTTCGGTTGGATTTCAGCCTCAGCGAAGAGCAGGAGCTGACCCGCCGCACCGTTCGTGAGTTCGCCGAACGGGAGATTGCCCCGCGCTCGCGCCGCCTCGACGAGACCCAGGAGTTCCCTCTCGACCTGATGCAGAGGCTCGGGGAGATGGGGCTGCTCGGCGTGGTCTTTCCCCCGGAATACGGTGGTGCCGGGCTGACCTATCCTGACTTCGCCCTCATCATCGAAGAGCTGGCGCGCGTCGACGGCGCCATCGCGCTTTCGGTCGCCGCCCACAATTCGCTCTGCAGCAATCACATCTACCTGGCCGGCAACGAAGAGCAGAAGAAGCGCTGGCTGGTGCCCCTGGCGCGCGGCGAGAAGATTGGCGCCTGGAGCCTCACCGAGCCGACCGCCGGCAGCGACGCCTCGGGCACGCGCACGACGGCGGTGAAGGACGGCGACCATTACGTCCTCAATGGCAGCAAGACCTTCGCGACGCACGGCTCGGTCTGCGATGTCGCCGTGGTCTTCGCGGTCACCGACAAGTCGAAGGGCAAGCACGGCATCTCCGCCTTCGCGCTGGAGAAGGGGCTTCCCGGATGGCGCCCCGGCCGCAAGGAAGACAAGATGGGCTGCCGCGCCTCCGATACGTCCGAGATCGTCATGGACAACTGCCGCGTCCCGGCGAGCCACCTGGTCGGCCGGGAGGGCGAGGGGTTCATCGATGCGCTGCGCATCCTCGACGGCGGCCGCATCGGCATCGGATCGCTTGCGGTCGGCATCGCGCAGGGGGCGTTCGAGCAGGCCGTCGGGTATGCGCGCAAGCGACAGCAGTTCGGCCGGGCGATCGCCGAGTTCCAGGCGGTGCAGTGGATGCTCGCCGACAGCGCCACGGAGATCGACGCGGCGCGGCTGCTGGTGCAGCGGGCCGCCTCGCTGCGGGCGGCCGGACAGGACACCAATCTCGCGTCGGCGATGGCCAAGCTGTACGCCTCCGAGACCGCGGTGCGCGTCTGCGATCGGGCGGTGCAGATCCACGGCGGCTACGGCTACGTGAAGGACTATCCCGTCGAGCAGAAATACCGCGACGCGAAGATCACCACCATCGGTGAAGGCACCTCCGAGATCCAGCGCCTGGTCATCGCCCGCCACCTGATCGGCCGAGCCTCAGGCCAGACTCCGTGAGCCAGGAGCTCCGGGAGCGCGTCGAGCGCGGCGAGCCGCTGGCGCTGGCGCGCGCCATCAGCCTGGTGGAGGCGGGCCGCTCCGAAGGCATCGCGCTCCTCCAGGAGATCTACGGCCGCACCGGCCGGGCGGCGATCCTCGGCGTCACCGGGCCTCCCGGCGCCGGCAAGAGCACCCTGGTCAACCGCCTCATCGCCCATCACCGCAAAGCCGGCCGCAAGGTCGGGGTGGTCGCCGTCGATCCGTCGAGCGCCTTCTCCGGCGGCGCCATCCTCGGCGACCGCATCAGGATGATGGAGCACACCCTCGACGAGGGCGTGTTCATCCGCTCGATGGCCAGCCGCGGCCAGTTCGGCGGCCTGTCGCGCGCCACGCGCGACGCCGTCGATCTGCTCGATGCCGGAGGCTTCGATCCGATCCTGATCGAGACGGTCGGCGTGGGCCAGGACGAGATCGACGTCGTGCGGGTGGCCGACACCGTGCTCGTCGTGCTGACGCCCGGGCAGGGGGACGAGGTGCAGGCGATCAAGGCGGGGCTCCTCGAGATCGCCGACGTCTTCGTCGTCAACAAGGCCGACCACGCCGGCGCCGACCGGCTCGCCTCCGATCTCGAGGGGATGCTGGCGCTCGGCGGGACGCGGCCGTGGAAGCCGCCGATCGTCCGCACGGTCGCGAGCGACGGGAGCGGGGTCGAGACGCTGCTCGCCGCGGTCGAGCGCCACACCGCGTGGCTGCAGAAAAGCGGCGAGCGCGCCACCCGCCGTCGCGAAGGTCTGCGCCTGCGGCTGCACGACATCCTCAAGGGGCGCGTGCTGGAGCGCCTGGCGGCCGACGCCCCGGCGCGCCGCGCCCTCCTGGAGTGGGAGGAGAAGGTGGCCGACCGGTCGGTCGATCCCTACACCGCGGCGTCGGCCCTCCTCGAGGGTCCGGGGGGCGCGGTGCTCGATCACATCGGCATCGCGGTGCGGCGTCTGGACGAGCGGCTGCCGTTCTATCGCGATCTCCTCGGACTCGAGCACGCGGGAACGGAAGAGGTTTCGACCGAAGGGGTGCGGGCCGCCTTCCTGCCGGCGGGACGGACGCGCCTCGAGCTGCTGGAGCCCTTGCGCGATGACGCGACCCTGGCGCGCCATCTCGAGAAGCGCGGCGAAGGAGTGCACCATCTCTGCTTCGAGGTGGACGATCTCGACGCCGCGCTGCACAGGCTCGAGGCGGCGGGGCACGAGATCGTCGGCGGCGGGGCGCGGCCGGGGGCGGAAGGTTCGCGGGTGGCCTTCCTGCATCCGAAGCGGACCGGCGGCGTCCTGGTCGAGCTGCGCACCCGTGGCCGGCAGAGCGAGGCGACATGAACAAGGTGGTGCGCGACGCGGACGAGGCGATCGCCGATGTGCGGAACGGCGCCTCCATCATGATGGGCGGGTTCGGGGTCTGCGGCATCCCGGAGCACCTCATCGCGGCGCTGGTGCGCCGCGGCACGAGCGGGCTCACGGTGATGTCCAACAACGCGGGCGTCGGCGATTTCGGCATCGGCCTGCTGCTGCAGAAGCGGCAGGTGCGCAAGATGATCTCCACCTACGTCGGCGGGAACGAGCTGTTCGAGAAGCAGTTCCTCTCCGGCGAGCTGGAGGTGGAGCTGGTCCCGCAGGGGACCTTCGCCGAGCGCATCCGCGCCGGAGGCGCCGGCATCCCCGCCTTCTTCACGCCGACCGGTTTCGGCACGCAGGTGGCCGAGGGGAAGGAGACGCGCGCATTCGACGGTCGCCACTACGTCATGGAGCGCGGCCTGACCGCGGATTTCGCCTTCGTCAAGGCGTGGCGGGGCGACCGGCACGGCAACCTCGTCTACCGGAAGACGACGCGCAACTTTTCTCCCATGATGGCGACCGCCGGCCGGATCACCATCGCCGAGGTGGAGCAGCTCGTGGAGCCGGGAGCCATCGACCCGGACCACGTCCACACGCCGGGGATCTTCGTGCAGCGCATCTTCCAGGGGACCCACTATGAAAAGCGGATCGAGCAGCGAACGACTCGTGACGCGGGCCGCCGCTGAGCTCCACGACGGCGACTACGTCAACCTCGGCATCGGCATGCCGACCCAGGTGGCCAACCACGTCCCGGAGGGCATGCAGGTCACCTTCCAGTCGGAAAATGGCATGCTGGGCGTCGGGCCGTTCCCGCTCGATGCGGACGTCGATCCCGATCTCATCAACGCCGGCAAGCAGACGGTGAGCGAGACGCCCGGCTGCTCGTACTTCAGCAGCGCCGACTCGTTCGGGATGATCCGCGGCGGTCACGTCGATGTCAGCATCCTCGGCGGCATGGAGGTGGACGAGGCGGGGAACCTGGCGAACTGGATGGTGCCGGGCAAGATGGTGAAGGGGATGGGGGGCGCGATGGACCTCGTCGCCGGGGCGAAGCGCGTGGTGGTGATGATGACCCACACCACCAAGGAAGGGGAGCCGAAGATCCTCAAGACCTGTCGCCTGCCGCTGACCGGCGTGGCGGTGGTGCACCGCATCATCACCGAGCTGGCGGTGATCGATGTCACGCCGCAAGGGCTGGTCCTGCGCGAGATCGCGCCCGACACCACGATCGAGGCGGTGCAGGCGAAGACCGAGGCGCGGCTCATCCCCGATCCGCAGGGCGTGCGGCCGATGGCGGGGGTGTCGTGACGCTCGTCCTGCCGTTCCTCAAGCCGCCGTCGGTCGTCATCGTCTACTTGCAGAACCCGCGCGAGCGCTACTGGGGCATCGTCCAGGCGCTCGACGCGACGGGTCTCTTGCTGCGCGGGACCGACCTGAACTCGTTCGACGACTGGGTCCGGCAGGCGGGAACGGGCGAGCCGCAGGAGGCGAGCACGCTCTTCTTCCCGCTGGCGCGCGTCGAGAAGGTGCTGGTGGACGCGCCGGCCGGTCCCGCCCCCTCGCTGCAGCAGCAGTTCGAGGCGCGCGTCGGCCGCCCCCTGCTGAGCTTCCTCGAAGCCTAGGCTCCTAGGCGGCTTTTCCGGGACGCGGCGGCAGCTCGTCGGCGACGACGATGCGATCGCGTCCCGCCTGCTTCGCCGCGTACAGCGCCTTGTCGGCCCGCTCGAGCAGCACGTCGAGCGAGCCGTCCACGGTGTCCTGGGGGTAGCAGGCGATGCCGACGCTGACGGTGGTCTGGACGACGGAGTCGCCGATCATCGTGCGCAGGCCGCCGATGCGCGCCTGCAGCCTCTCGGCGATGGAGCGGGCGCCGTCCCGGTCGGTCTCGGGGAGCAGCACGGCGAACTCCTCGCCGCCCCAGCGGCAGGGAATGTCGGCGGCCCGCATCGTGTCGCGCACCACCGCCCCGACCTTGTTCAGGTAGCGATCCCCCGCGAGGTGGCCGAGCCGGTCGTTGATCTGCTTGAAGCGGTCGAGGTCCACCATCACCACGGCGAAGCCGCTGCCGTAGCGCAGGGCGCGCGCCTGCTCCTCCCGGAGCTTGCGGCGGAAGAAGTCGCGCAGGTAGAGATGCGTGAGCTGGTCCACGGTCGCGAGCTGGTAGTTGCGCGCGTTGTCGATCGCCACCGCCGCCTGCTGCGCCACGGTGGTCAGCACCGAGACGTGCTCCACGCCGTAGGCGCCGATGCGCGGGCTCTGCACGCACAGCACGCCGATCGCCTCGTTGCCGTGCTCCACCGGCAGGGGCGCCGCGAGGATGGCGCGCACCTCGGGGTCGAGGACCACGGGCGCGCAGGGCAGCGAGTCCTTCTCCGCGTGCAGATCGGTGAGCATCAGCGGACGCCTCGCCTCGACCACCCAGTGGGTGAACCCTTCGCCGAGCGGCCGCTCCTGGCGCGGCTGCACGCGCCCGTCGCGCGCCACGAACTCGACGTAGGTCTCGATCGCCCCGCGCTGCCGCAGCGACAGGATCAGGTACGGCGCGTCGAGGATGCGCGTCAGGTGGAAGGCGATGCGCGAAAAAACCACCTGAGGGTCGAGGCTGCTGCTGATCTCCCGGCCGATGGTGTTGACGGTCTTCAGCTCGCGGGTGCGTGACTGCACCTGCTCGAGGGCGCGGCTCAGCTCGGTGCGGGCGCGCGTGAGCTTCTTGAGCAGCGCCGCGGCGAACAGGATGGTGCCCCCGAGCGGCGCGAAGCCGCCGACGCCGGAGGCCGCGTACAGCAGGGCCAGCCCGAGGGCCAGCGGGATGGCGTAGATCTCGAGCGTCGGCAGGAGGCGCAGGTAGTGCCCGATGTACGGGAAGACCGGCTCGCCCTTGAGGGCGACCGCGGTCACCATCACCGCGAGGTTGGCCAGGCTATAGGCGGCGTAGAGGGTCGCGATGGTGCCGACCGTGCCCCAGGTCGCCTCGTTCACCGGCCACTCGGTCGCGAGCGTGCGCGCCGCCCACTGGCCCGCCCAGGCCGCCATCACCAGGCTGCCGGTGTTGAGCGCCGCCCCGGCCCAGTACGAGTGGCGAGTGCACTCGGGGTCGAGGCGCCGCAGCAGCGCCCCGGCGATGCCGCCGATCAGGGCCACCGCCAGCGGCAGCGGCGGCGGCAGGACGGCGAGCGCCGTCAGCATGTAGGTCATGTCGAGCGAGATCGACAGCGTGGCGCGCGGGAAGAGCGAGAACGAGAAGAACCACGACAGGGCGATGAACAGGCCGAAGCAGGTGAGCGGCATCACCGAGGCGGCGAGCAGGTGCCGCGCCGGGATGAGAAAAGGCAAAGAGACGCCGATCGCCGCGACGCTCAGCGCGATCGCGAAGATCGTGAAGCGCCGTTCCCCCGGGTCCAGAAACGGCACACCCTTTCCCGCGGCTCGTCCCATCAGGGCGAATCTAGGGACCGCCCGGGAGAGCCGCAACCCGCCGAGGCGCTGTCGGATGGTTGACAGTGCCGCGAAGGGCGCACTAGGATTCGGCCTCCCGTGAGTGCGCGCCCGGAACGCCTCATCCTGACCCTGCCTCCCGACCCCGCGTTCGCGCGTCTGGCGCGGCTGGCGGCGCTGCATTTCCTCCGGCAGCAGGGAGCGCGAGCCTTGGAGGCGCGGCGCCGCGCCCGGCAGGTCGAAGCCCGCTGCAAGGCCGCCCTGAAGACGGCCGCACGGGCCGCGGGGTCGCTCAAGCCCCTGGCGATTACGTTTTCGGCCGGGGCCCAGTCGCTGCTGGTCGTGGACAAGGGCGGACCGCGCGGCCGGCTGCTGGTGGTCCCGCGGCGGAAGACGGTATGAGCGCGCCGCTCGGAGTCATCGGGGGCAGCGGCCTCTATTCCATGGCCGTTCTCGAAAAGGTGGAGGAGATCCGCGTCGACACCCCGTTCGGAGAGCCGTCCGACGCCTACATCAAGGGCGTCATCGGCGGCCGGCCCATCGTGTTCCTGGCGAGGCACGGTCGGGGCCACCGCCTGCTGCCGACCGAGCTGAATTTCCGCGCCAACATCGCCGGCTTCAAGATGCTCGGGGTCGAGCGGCTGGTCTCGGTCTCCGCCGTCGGCAGCATGAAGGAGAACCTGCACCCGCTGGACGTGGTGCTGCCGGACCAGTTCATCGACTGGACGCGCCACCGCACCGCCACCTTCTTCGGCGGCGGCGTCGTGGCGCACGTCTCCTTCGCCGATCCGGTGTGCTCCGAGCTGCGCGGCGTGATGCGGCGGTCGGCCGAGGGTGTGAAGGTGCGCCTGCACGACGGCGGCACCTACCTGTGCGTCGAGGGGCCGCAGTTCTCGACGCGCGCCGAGTCACACCTGTACCGCTCCTGGAACGTGGACGTCATCGGCATGACCAACGTGCAGGAGGCGAAGCTGGCGCGCGAGGCGGAGATCTGCTACGCGACGATGGCCATGGTCACCGATTTCGACTGCTGGAAGGAGGACGAGGCGGCGGTCACCGTGGAGGAGATCGTCGCCCGCCTGCACGACAACGCCAAGAACGCCGAGGCGATCGTCACGCGCACGCTGGCGTCCCTGCCGGACAGGCGCACCTGTCCGTGCGGCAGCGCCCTGGCGCAGGCCATCCTCACCGATCGCGCCCGTATCCCCGCCGCGGCGAAGGAGCGCCTGCGCCCGATCGCGGGAACGCGGCTCGACTGACCTTTTCACCCGGAGATTCTCAAGACATGTCCCTGCTCGTCGTCGGCTCGGTCGCGTTCGACACCGTCAAGACTCCCTACGGCAAGGTGGACGAGGTGCTCGGCGGCTCGGCCACGTACTTCTCGGTCGCCGCGTCGTACTTCACGCCGGTGCGCCTGGTGGCGGTCGTGGGGAAGGACTTCGGCGACGAGCCGATCCGGCTCTTCAAGTCGCGCGGCGTGGACGTCTCGGGCCTGGAGGTGGCGGACGGCGAGACCTTCCGCTGGAGCGGCGAGTATTCCGACGACCTCAACGACCGCACGACCCACGCCACGCACCTGAACGTCTTCGAGTCGTTCCGCCCGAAGATACGCCGGCAGGACAAGGGCGCGCCCTTCCTGTTCCTCGGCAACATCGATCCCGATCTGCAGCAGCAGGTCCTGGGCGAGGTGAAGCCGGAGTTCGTCGCCTGCGACACGATGAACTTCTGGATCGAGAGGAAGAGCGACAGCCTGAAGCGGCTCCTGGGCTCCGTGCACGGGCTGGTCATCAACGATTCCGAGGCGCGGCTGCTCGCCGGAGAGCTGAACACGGTGGCCGCGGCCCGTCGCCTCATGGATCTCGGCCTCAAGTTCCTGGTCATCAAGCGGGGCGAGTTCGGCGCCGCGCTGTTCCAGGGGGGACACTACTTCGCGGTCCCCGCCTACCCGGTGGAGCGCCCGGTCGATCCGACCGGGGCGGGGGATTCCTTCGCCGGCGGCTTCATGGGCTTCCTGGCGCGCGAGAAGAAAGTCGGCGGCCCGGCGATGCGCCAGGCGATGCTCTACGGCACGGCCATGGCCTCGTTCTGCGTCGAGGACTTCAGCCTCCGCCGCCTGGCCGCGCTGAGCGAGAAGGCGATCGAGGCGCGCGTCGCCGAGCTCCGCGACTTCCTCGACGTCGACGGACCGCCGCGCAAGCGATGACCCGGGGGGACGCCTCCGGGCACGCCGTCCGCCGCCCGCCCCGGCTCCTGCCGCTGGTCCTGCCGGCGCTGCTCGCGCCGGTCGCCGTCTTCCTGGCGTTCGCCCTCGCCGCCGCGTCGCCCGCGGCCGGACGCATCGCCCTCCCGGTCCTGGCGACGCTCGCCGTCTACCCGGTCTTCGCCCGCTGCGTGGCGCAGGGACGCCGCGCCGCGGCGATCACCGCGGCGCTCTTGTGGGCCGCGAGCCTCTCCGCCTCGCTCATCACCCACACCGCCCGCGATCCAGCGACGGCGGGAGCGGGCGTGGTGATGGGCCCCGCGTATCGCGACGAGATGTTCGCCTTCATCTTTTCGGGACAGGGGCGCGAGTCGGACCCGGCCCGCTTCGTCCCGCAGCACCTGCTGCACGCCGGGATCTTCGCTGTCGCCACGCTCGCGAGCGGCGGGCTCCTCGGCCTGCTCATGGGCGCGGTGCTCGTCGGCTACATGTCGTACTACGTCGGGGCGCTCGCCTCGGGGCCGCACCCGATGACCGCCGGGCTCCTCGGCTGGCCGCCGTATGCCATCGTCCGCGTCGTCGCCTTCGTGATCCTCGGCGCGGTGCTGGCGCGCCCGCTCCTGGTGCGCCTGCGCGGACGGCCGGAGCGGCTGTTCTCCGAGCCGGCCGACCGGCGGCTCCTCGGTGTCGCGCTCGCGCTGCTGCTCGCCGACATCGTCCTGAAGGCGACCTTCGCCCCCGCCTGGTCGGAGATCCTCCGGCCCTGCCTGCCGTCCTGAACCCCCGTCTCCTTGACACCCCCGGGAGCGCTCACTACGATGGCGCTCCCTCGGAGAATCCATGTCCCCGAACGAGATCAGCGGCCACTTCGACGGCGCCGGCATGCGCCTCGGCGTGGTCGCCGCCCGGTTCAACGACTACATGGTCGAGCGCCTCGTCGCGGCGGCGCTCGACGCGCTGCGCCGGCACGGCGTGCGCGATGCCGACGTCACGCTCGTGCGCGTGCCGGGAGCGCTGGAGATCCCGATCGCGGCGCGGCGTCTGGCCGCCTCCGGCACGGTCGAGGCGGTCGTGGCGCTCGGCTGCGTCATCCGGGGCGACACCGTCCACTTCGACCAGGTCGTCGCGGACGCCTCCCGCGGCGTGTCGCTCGCGGCGCTCGACACCGGGGTGCCCGTCACCTGGGGGGTGATCGCCGCCGAGAACCTCGAGCAGGCGATCGATCGGGCCGGCGGGAAGGCGGGCAACCGCGGCTGGGACGCGGCGGTGGCCGCCATCGAGATGGCCAGCCTGCTGCGGCGCCTCCCCGCGGCCGCGGCGCCCGCTTCGCCGGCGGCGACACCCACCACCGCTTCCGCCGCGCGGAAGGATTAGGACCGCCATGGCGTCGCGCCACCAGGCCCGCGAGTTCGCCCTGCAGATGCTCTACCAGGCGGAGGTCGGCGGCATGCCGATGCCCGAGGTCATCGACGGCTTCTGGCGCCACGAGGAGCCGGTGCCCGACGACGTGCGCCGCTTCGCGACCCGCCTGGCGCTCGGCGCGACCGACTCGAAAGACGAGGTGGACGCGCTGTTGCGCGAAGGCATCGAGAACTGGCGCCTGGAGCGTCTCGGCACGGTGGACCGGGCGGTCCTGCGCCTCGCCGTCTTCGAGTTCCTGCACGAGCCGGAGACCCCCCGGATCGTCGTCATCGACGAGGCGATCGAGGTCGCGAAGCGCTATGGCGGCGAGGAGTCGGGACAGTTCGTCAACGGCATCCTCGACGCCATCCGCAAGCGCCTCGACGAAGCCGCGCCGAAAGGCGATCACGAAAGCGTCATCGCCCCTCCCGCCGCTGGCGGTCCCCCCGCAAAAGAATAGATTGGTCCAAGGCCGCGTCCCCGCCGCGCGGCCCGATTGCGCCGTTTTGGGGCGGGCCGCGACCCTCCGCGCGCGCGCGGCGGGCAAGGAGACGAGTTCTCTTGAGCGTCGTCGGCAGTCTCGAAGATCTCTCCTTTCCGGATATCCTGCAGGTCGTCCACCTGAGCCGCCAGTCGGGCACGCTCATCCTCAGCGACCAGGAGGGCGAGCGACGCGTCCGCTTCCGCCACGGTCTCGTCTGCGACGCGAGCCTGGGTGCCGGACGGCCCCCGCTCGACGAGCTGCTGATCGCCCGTGGCCTCGTCGCCCCGGCCGCCGTCGAGCCGGCGCGCGCGCTGGTCGCGAGGACGGGCGAGTCGCTGGCGGCCGCGCTCGTCGGACTCGGCGCGCTGTCGCAGGAAACACTCGATCGCATCGTCCGCGAAGAGCTGCGCGACCTGGTCCGCTCCTTCGTGCTGCTCCAGGAGGGAGAGTTCCGCTTCGAGGTGGACGAGTCGGACCCGCCTCCCGAGGAGGCGGCCGGGCTCGAGCCGGAGGCCATCCTCGGCGGCCTGCCGCAGGCGGCGCCGCGCTGGACCGAGGGGACCGCGCCGGGCGTGCCGCGCCAGGTGCTCCTGGTGAGCGAGCGATCGTTCCTGACCCTGGCGCTGCGTGAAGAGCTGCAGCACGTGGGCTTCGAAGTCCTGACCTGTGAGTCGGCGGCCCGCGGCGAAGCGGCCGGGCGCGATCTCGCGGCGCGCGGCACCGCCTTCTTCCTGGTCTGCGACCTGGTGCTGCCCGACTCGACGAAGACCGGGTGGGGCGGAGCCATCGAGCTGGTGCGCAACCTGCGCGGCGCCGTCCCCGGGCTTCTCGCGGTGATGATCGGCGAGCTGCGGCACCCGAGCGCCGCCGTCATGGCTCAAAGCGCCGGCGCGACCGGCTACCTGGCGCTGCCGGACCTGGCGCTCACACCGTTCGAGGACGTGGGAGTCCGGGTGCGCGACTTCTGCGTGCAGCTCGGCTCGACCCTGTGCCTGTCGGACCAGCTGGCGCAGATCGACTGGTCCGCCGGCGGCCGGACGGTGCGGGTCGCCGATCCACTGCAGCTCCTGCGCGGCCTCATCGGCGAGCTGCAGGCGGAGCCGGCCGGGGACGTGTCGCTGCTGGTGCTGCGGCTGGCCTCCGAGTATTTCGAGCGGGCGGCCCTGTTCGGCGTGGCCGACGGGCGCGCCGTCTGCCGCGGCGCGTTCGGGAAGCCGGTGGACGAGCGGATGCGCGGCGCCACCTTCCCGCTCGAGGCCGGCTCGATCCTCAAGGCCGCGGTCGATCGCGGCGAATCCTCGGTGGCCCCGGTCCCCGACGACGCCGCGAACGGGGCGCTGCGCGCCCGGCTCGGCCCGCCTGAGCCGAAGAGCGCCGCGGTGCTGCCGGTGCACGGCGGACAGGAAGTCTTCGGCATCCTCTACGGCGACAACGCGGTCAGCGGCGAGCCGTTCGACGACCTGCGGCCGCTGGAGATCTTCCTGTCGCAGGCCGGGCTGACGCTGCAGAACGCCCTGCTGCGGCGCCGGATCGCCAGCCTCGAATCGCGCCCCGCGGCGCCCCGGGAGCGTGCGGCATGATCGTCGGCTGCCCGTCCTGCCGACGGCAGTTCCGCGTGGACGACACCCGCGTCCGCCCCGGGTCGAAGATGCGCTGCGCCCGCTGCGGCCACACGTTCGCCTCCGCCGAAAGCGGCGGGCCGCCCGACGCCGATCGCCCGACTCCGAGGGCAACTGGTTCGCGGCCGTCGGCCGCCGCGGCGGTGCGTCCCGCCGGGACGCCGTTCGCCCCGGTGGGCGGCGATGCGCCGCTGGTCCTCCTGGCCGACGCCGGACGTCCGGTCCGCAGCCTCCTCCGGCCGATCCTGGCGGAGCTCGGCTGCCGCGTGGAGACGGCCGACGACGGCACCGCCGCCTTCAAGGCGGTGGTGGCGCGCCACCCGATCGCCATCGTGGCCAGCGTGCACCTCGGAGGCCTGTCGGGCGTGGCGATCTGCGAAGGCGTGAAAGGCAGCCCGCATCTCAAGGACACGAAGGTCGCGCTCCTCGGCTCGGATCTCTCGGCCGACCTGTTCAACCGCGATACCGCGATGGCCTACGGCGCCGACGTCTTCCTCGAGGAGGGGATGGCGGAGGAAGCGCTGCGCGCGTCGCTGCGCGACATGCTGCCGGCGCTTCCGGAGCCCGAGTCCGACGATGCGGAGGCCGCGACCGGGAAGGACTGGGAGGGCTCCGACTTCGGCCTCGACGCGCTGCATCAGCAGGCTGCGCCGCGCGGCGGTCGGCCGGAGGAGGAGATCGCCCGCCTCGCCCGCCTGATGCTCTCCGATCTGAAGCTCTACAACCCCGATCGCTTCGCCCAGGCGCTGCGCAGCGGCCAGGTGCTGGAGATCTTCAAGGCCGAGCTTTCACGGGGCCGCGACCTGGTGGACCAGCGCTTCCCGCAGACGACCTCACGCCAGGAGATGCTCGCCGCCGCCCTGAAAGAGGGGATCGCGCGCGAAGGCGCTCACTGAGTCACGTAAGCGAACAGGTTGACGTTCACCGTCTTGTCGGTGGTGTTGAACAGGCGCACCCGGTAACGAGGGAAGGCGAGCGTCTGGCGCGCCTGCTGTGAGGCGTGCATCCGGTCGGTGCCCTGGGTCAGGGCGGCGCGGATTTCGAGCGGGAACTGCAGCAGGCCGTCCTCCTCGTAGGCCCGCGTGACCGTCTCCTCGTCGGGAATGAGATACGCCCCGACCTCTCCGGCCTTGAGGGCCCGGCCGGCGGCGCGGCCGCTCAGGCTCAGGACGATGCCGGTGTAGCCCTCGGCCGTCACCACGCCGCCGTCGATGAGGCGGCCGCGCTCGGAGGGCTCGACCGGCGGCACGGTCAGATCCTTCAGGCTGATGAGCTGGGAGTGCGGGATCGCCAAAGGCACCGTGACCTCCCCCTGCACCCGCTGCACCTGCGGAAAGTTCATCACCCGCACCGGACGGACCGCCTCGTCGGCGGCCCCACGGGCCGGGAGCGCCAGGAGAACCAGAGCCAGGGCCAGGACGACGAACACGCCGCGCATCGGAAACCTCCCGCGAAAGGGCCGGTCCGCGGGCGCGGCCGGCGGGGTTTCACGCGGGACCGCTCCCGCGCGAAGGCGTCAGGATAGCGCGGCGCCGGAGACCAATCCCAGCCGGGGCACGGTGTCGATCCGGCGCGTCTTCTGCTGGCCCGGGCGGATCACCCGGTGCCAGTGGCACAGGACGTACAGCGCCCACAGGATGCGGCCGTGGTCGGCGCGCCGCGCCGAGTGCTCGGTCATCCAGCGCTCGACCGCGGGCGCGGCGATGCCGCCCGCCTCCTCCAGCGCCGGGCGGCTCACCACCTCGCGGAAATGCGCCGCCAGCGGGCCGGTCATCCAGTCGCCCACCGGCACCTCGAAGCCGCGCTTGGGCGCGTCGAGGATGCGGTCGGGGACGATCCCCCGCAGCGAGCGGCGCAGGAGACGCTTGCCGGACGAGGGGGAGAAGTGATCGGACGCCGGGCGCGACAGCGCCAGCTCGACGAGCGCCGGATCCAGGAAGGGGGCCCGCACCTCGAGCGCGTGGCGCATGCTGGTGCGATCGACCTTGGCGAGCATGTCGTCCGGCAGCGGCAGATCGACCTCGACCGCGAGCACGCCGTCGAGACCGCGCCCGAAGCGGCGGTGGCGTTCCTCGACGAGGGAGCGGCCGAGATCGCGGTCGGCCACACCCGGCCGCAGCGCGCGCCGCGCCTCGGCGGGCAGGATCGCCATCCAGGCGGCGTGCGTCGCCGCGAGATCCGAACCGAGCCCGGCGAGGAGCTTGCGCGCCCGGTGCACCGTGCCGCCGACGCCGCCGCCATGGCGCGCCGGGAGCGGGCGCAGGACCGCGGCGATCAACGCGCGCGCCGCCGGCGGCAGGCGCGCCACGTGCCGCGACGCGGCGAGGGCCCGGTAGAGCCTGTAGCCGCCGAAGAGCTCGTCGCCGCCGTCCCCCGAGAGCGCCACGGTCAGCCCGGTGCGCGCCACGCGGGCGATGGCCGAGCACGGCAGGGCGCTCGAATCGGCGAACGGCTCGCCGAAAGAGCCCAGGGCCGTCGGGATCTCGTCCCGCAGCCGCGCCACGTCGAGGACCACCTCGGTGTGATGCGTCGCCAGCTCTCCCGCCAGGCGCCGCGCCTCCGGTCCCTCGTCGAACCAGCCGCAGCCGGGGAGCGCGATCGAATAGGTCCGGGGCGACTCCGGCAGGAAGCGCGACATGAAGGTGACGACCGCCGACGAGTCGATGCCCCCCGAGAGGTAGGCGCCCAGCGGCACGTCCGACTCCAGCCGTGCCTTCACGGCCGCGGCGAGGGTCTCGCGCACGGCTTCCTCCGGAGGGCTCGCGGGGGCCGACTGCAGGCGCTCCTCGAGGCGGTAGTAGCGCCGCAGCCGCGAGCCTCCCTCGGTGTCGGCGCTGAGGTACGCCGCGTGCGGCAGCTTGCGCACGCCCCGGTAAATGGTCCACGGCGCCGGGATCCATCCGAACGTCAGGTACAGCTCCACCGCCTCGGGGTCGATGTCCGTCTCCACGCCTCCGTGCGCCAGGAGCGCGTCGATCTCCGACGCGAACAGGAGCCGGCCGTCGCTTTCGGCGTAGAAGAGCGGCTTCTCGCCGAAGCGGTCGCGCGCCAGGACGATGCGGCGTTCGCGGTTGTCCCAGAAGGCCAGTGCGAACATGCCGTTGAAGCGGGACAGCGCCTCCTCCGGTCCCCAGTGGAGCAGGGCGTGCAGCACCACCTCGGTGTCGGATCGGGAGCGGAAGGTGCGCCCGGCGTCGAGCAGCTCGCGCCGCAGCGCCGCAGTGTTGTACAGCTCGCCGTTGTAGACGAGGCAGCCGTTGTCCTGCGCATCGCGCATCGGTTGCGCCGCCGCCGAGGACAGGTCGATCACCTTGAGGCGCCGATGGCCGAGCGCCGCGGCGGCGCGGCCGAACCCGGCCCCCGCCCCGAGCAGGCGCACCGCCCCCTCGTCCGGGCCGCGATGGGAGAGCGCGTCGGTCATGGCGCGCACCGCGTCATGGCCGATCGGCTGTCCGTCGAGGCTTAAGGCGCCGGCGATGCCGCACATCGCTCCGCCCTCCCTCCGACGACCGCCGCGGCCTCCGGCCGCTCCGGCGTCGTCTCCTCGTCCAAAGGTGAGTGCCACAGCGCCCGCACGGCCGCGGCGGTGCGCTTCCAGGCATGCTCCGCCGCGAAGCGGCGGCCGTACTCTCCCAGGCGGCGGCGCCGGTGGGGGTCGTCGAGCAGCGCCGTGATCGCCTCCGCCAGCGCCGCGGGATCCTCGGCCGGCAGGATGAGCCCGCTGCCGCCGTCGCGCACCGCTTCGGGGATGCCTCCGGTGCGGCCGCCGATCACCGGCAGGCCGTGGCTGCTGGCTTCGAGAAGCGCCAGGCCGAAGCCTTCGAGACCGTCGTAGCGTCCGGTGCTGCGGCTGAGCAGGACGAAGATCGTGCCGAGTCCGTAGTGCGCCGCGCGCTCGTGATCGGGGACGCGGCCGGCGAAAACCACGGCGTCGGCGACGCCGGCGCGCGCGGCCCTGGCCGCGAGGGCCTCGCGGTGCGGGCCGTCCCCGACGATGAGATAGCGCAGGCCGGGATGCCGGCGCAGCATGGCGGGCAGCGCCGCGATCACCATGTCGTGCCCCTTGGCCTCGACCAGCCGCGCCACGGTCAGGAGGACCGGTCCGTCTCCGAGCCCGTAACGCTGCCGCAGCGACGCCACGTCGCTCGCGGACGAGGCTTTCGGCACGTCGACGCCCATCGGCAGGATGACGATGCGGCTCGCCGCCCCCGGGTAGTGGCGCGACAGGAGCCCGGAGGTGAACCGGCTGTTGACGATCACCGCGTCGGCTCCCGCCAGAACCCAGCGGATGAGTCCCGCCCAGACGGGACGGTCGTGGAAATCGAAGACATCGGCCCCGTGGACGAAGACGGCGTAGGGCAGGTGGAACGCGGAGGCGAGCAGCCGCATCGGCACGCCGAGCGACAGCACCTGGCCGCACAGGAGATAGCGCACCCGGTGTCGCAGCAGCAGGCGCGTGAGATGCGCCCCGGCCAGGAGACCGCGCGCCATGCGCCGGCCGGTCCCGCCGTGCGCCGGCACCCGCCCGCGCTCGACGCGGCAGAGCAGGGACGCGTCGATGTCCCGGTCGCCCGCGAGCCGCGGCGCCCAGACGACGACCTCTCCGGGCGGCAGGTGGCGCGCGAGGCCGTGGTAAAGCGTCGCCTCGCCCCCGATGATCGGCGGGAAGTCGAACGCCGCGAGCAGTGCTTTGCCCGTCCCGCGGCGGTGGTCGGGTGCGCTCATCCGCGCTCCTCGCCGAGCGCGGCCGCGGGCGGCGCCAGCGGAGCGTGCCGGCGGCGGGCCGCCCCGACGAGGATCTCGACCACGAGCAGCACCAGCACCGCGTGGAGGATCAGGATGACCGCGAGGCCGCTGCCGGCGTGCCTCAGCCCCAGCGCCGACAGCCCGACCCCCAGCGCCAGCGTCAGGATGAGGGCGAGCGCCCGGCGCGAACCACCCAGCACCTCGGCGAAGCGGTGGTGGATGTGATCGCGGCCGGTGTAGTCGATCCACTGGCGGAAGGTGCGCACCCGCCCCGAGACGATGCGCGCGAGCGTCGTCTGCACCATGTCGTAGATGAGGACGCTGAAGATGAGGATCGGCGTGGCCAGGGCCGCCAGCGGATCCTTCTCGGCCCAGTCCTCCTTGATCGCCAGGGCCGCGAGCAGGAAGCCGACGCTGGCGCTGCCCGAGTCGCCCAGGAAGATCGACGCCGGGCGACCGTGCGGGCGCAGGTTGTGCGGCAGGAAGCCGAGGAGCGCCCCGGCGAGTGCGGCCGCCGCCGGCAGCAGCACCACCTGGCCGCCGGCCGCGGCGGAGATCCCGAGGAGGACGGCGATGAGGGCGCCGAGCCCCGCGGCGAGCCCGTCGATGCCGTCGATGAAGTTGTAGGCGTTGGTGAGCCCGACGATCCACAGGAGGGTCAGGATCGCGTCGATGGCCGTCCCGGCCGCGCCCGGCACCAGGTGCAGCCGCACCCCGGCCGCCATGACGAAGAGGCCGCAGCCGATCTGGAGCACCAGCCGCAGGCGCGCCGACAGCCCGCGCGTGTCGTCGATCGCGCCGGCGGTCATCAGCGCGAGGGCGGCGAGCGCGATGGCGAGCAGCTCGCGATCGTCGAGCGCCCGGCGGCCGAGCACGAGCAGGAAGGCGGTGACCACGGCGACGCCGCCGAGACGCGGGGTCGGGATGAGATGCGGCTTGCGCGCCTCCGGGTGGTCGAGCGCGCCGGCGCCGATGGCCATGAGCCGCGCTCCTGGCGTCAGGCCGTAGGCGGCGAGAAAGGCGGCGGCGGCGATCTCCGCCGGGCCGGCGGCGGGAGGGCGAAGCAGGAACCAGACGGCCGCGGTCAGGAGCGCGACGACAGGCACGCCGTCACCTCGCCGATCACGCGATCCACCTCCGCGCTGCTGAAGGCCGCCGAGAGCGGCAGCGAGACCCAGCGGCCCTGCGCCTCGTCGGCTCCGGGACAGGGAGCGCTGCCGCCGACCAGGCGGTGCAGCGGCCGGTGCACGGGGAGGCGGGCCTGGATCCCCGCCTTGCGCAGGCGATCGATCAGTTCGCCGGCGCGCCCCGGCAGGCCGAGCAGGTAGCGATGGAAGACCGGCTGGGCGGTCGGGTGCAGCCGCGGCCGCGAGCCGAGGCCCTGGAAAGCCTCTTCGTAGCGCTCCACGATGGCGCGGCGGCGGGTCACGACGACGGCGAGCCGGCCGACCTGCACGGCCGCGACCGCGGCGTGCAGGTCGCCCATCAGGCCGTTGAGACGCAGCACGGCGTCATCCTTCTCGTCGTGGCCGGCGAGATCGCGCGCGGTGCGCACGATCGACGGATCGCCGCTGGCGAGCCCGCCTCCCGGGCCCCCGCACGTCAGGAGCTTCGTGGGGCCGAAGGAGAACACCGACGCGTCTCCCGCGCTGCCGACCGGCCGCCCCTGCAGGCGGGCGCCGGGGGACTGGGCGCAGTCCTCGATGACGGCCCGCCCCGCCGCGCGGTACGGCTCGACCGGAATCGGAAGACCAAACGGGTGCACCAGCACGACGGCGCGGGCCGCGGCCGCGGGTCCTTTCCGCAGGCTGTCGGGGTCCAGCGCCAGCGTGTCGGGATCGACGTCGCAGACGATGGGTCGTCCCCCCGCTCCCGCCACGGCGTGCAGGAGCGCGGCGCAGGTCCAGGAAGGGACGACGACGCCGTCCCCGTCGCGCACCCCGAGGGCGCGCAGCGCCAGCGTCAGCGCGGTCGTCCCGGAGTTGAGCGCCACGGCATCGGCCGCGCCGGCCAGGCGGCTCAGGAGTCCCTCGAACCGCGCCGCCTCGGCTCCGGGAGCGAGGCGGGCCGATCGGAGGACGCGCAGGGCCGCCGCCTCCTCGTCCACCCCGAGGAACGGGCGGGCATGCGGCACCACGAGCGCGGGCCGTCTCAGGGCCGGCCAGGGCTCCGCGGCGGCGGGCCGCTCGGCGCTCTTGGGACGCAGGGCGGGGGATTTCACGCCGCCTCCTCCTCGGGCTCCGAGCGCGTCTCCGGGTGGCCGGTGACGTTGATGAACAGGCGCAGCGGCGCGAACCCCTCGGCCCAGCGGACCCGTCCCTGCACGCCGCGGAAGTGCGCCGAGGCCTGGGCGATCTCGCTGATCGGCGTCCCCTCGATGCGGGTCTTGCCGATCTGGCTCTGGTGGCGGTGCAGCGCCTCGATCTTGCGATCCATCTCGCCGCCGATGTCGATGAAGACGGTCGGGGTGAAGTTGACCGTCGTCGGCCCCTCGTAGAACAGCACGTTGCGCGCCCAGCGGGTGGCGGAGATGGCGGCGCGCGCCACCAGGCGGTGATCCTGGTGCGTGTCCTCGGGGTAGTTGACGAAGATGAAGTCGGGGCGGGACTTTTTCAGGATGGACTCCATCCGGTCGATCAGGTGCCGCACGGAGGGGAGGAGCGTGTCGCGGTAGCCGCCCCAGTGGACGTGCTTCGCCCCGAGCACCTGCGCCGCGTCGTTCTGCTCGCGGCGGCGCACCTTGGGGGAGCCGCCGCGCGCCCCGTCGGTCATGACCAGAAGCTCGATGTGCGCGTTCTTGCGGCCGTACTTGATGAGCGTCCCGCCGCAGCCGAACTCGATGTCGTCCGGGTGCGCCCCGATCGCCAGGATGCTCATGCGGCCTCCGCCCGGGTTCACGCGGCCTCCCGCAGCGGGGCGGCGGCGCGCAGGATCGGCCCCGGCCCGCAGTGGACGAGGTAGTCGACCGCCGACAGGTTCGCCTCGAACCCGGGATGGCACTGCGCGTACACCGGTCCGTGGAAGTCCTGGAACGTGACGGTGATGCCGGCGCGCTGCCAGGCGGCGAGGTCCATGTAGTCGCGTCCGCCGGCGCCGGCGAGGTACTGGTCGGCGCCGAAGCGGCGGCACAGCGCGATGAGGCGCGCGTCCGGCCCGTCGGGAATGCCCGCGAGCGTCGACGCGAGGATGGTCTCGGTGCGCACCTCGAAGAGGTCGGCGAGGAGCCGGATGCCCTCGATGTTCAGCTCGGCGAGACGCCGGAGCGGCCGCTGCAGCAGACGCTCCAGGGCCGGCAGGATGGTCTCCCTGTGCGGAGCCCGGGCGTACGCCTGGCGCAGCGTGGCGAGGTGCTTGCGGCGCCACGGGGCCGTCTCGTCGGCCTCCACCTCGTGGAAGCGGGCGGGGAAACGGGCGTGCACCGGGACGGTGAGCCACTGCCAGCCGGAGGCCCTGCGGATGCGATTACGATTCTGCCATTCGTTCTTCTTGTACTGCACCGTGTCGAGCAGCACGAACCGGTCGGCGCGGGCCATTTTGTCGAAATAGCCGAGCCACGGCAGGTACTGGGGCTGGTGCGCCGCGAGAATCAAACGTCCCTCCGCACGGGAAGACCCACCTCGCAACATAGGGATCGGATCACGCGCCCGCAACGTTGACCTCGCCGCCGTAGAGCCTCATGGGCGCCGCCGGCCGAACCGAAGCGATCGCAGGCTCCGTCCGTGCTCATGCGGCGATTTCCCGGTAGAGATTCAGCACGCGGTGCACCATCCTCCCTGCGCCGTATTCGACGGCGCGGGCCCGGCCGCGCCGGCCCAGCTCGCTCCTCGAGGCCTGGTCGTCGGCCAGGCGGGCGAGGGCTGCGGCGAGAGCCAGCTCGTCGTCGGGAGGGACGAGGACGCCGGACGCGCCTTCCTGCAGCACCTCGGGGAGGCCGCCGACGCTCGTGGCGATGACCGGGACGCCGAGGGCGAGGGCTTCGACGACGGCGCGGCCCATGCCTTCGTTGCGCGGCGCGAGGACGAAGAGGTCGGCGGCGGGAAGGAGATCGTGCGGAGAGCCCCACCGACCGTCGAGACGGACGCGGGAGCCTATGCCCAGCGCCGCCGCTTCGGCGCGCAGCGCCTCGAGCAGCGGTCCGTCCCCGGCCAGGTGCAGGCGCAGCGCCGGGCGGTCGGTGGCGGCGCGCGCGAAGGCGCGCAGCGTCAGCGGGGCGCCCTTGATCGGCTCGAGGCGGGCGAGCGACATCACCACCAGGTCGCCCGGGGCGTACCCGAGACGCCGGCGGGCGGCGTCGCGCCCACGCGCCGCGTCGCGCAGCGGGCGCATCTCGACGCCGGAAGGGATGACGCGGAACTGCTGCTCGCGGCCGACGCCGCGGGCCAGGTGCTCGCGCGCCCCGCGCGCCGTGAGGGCGAGCTGGCGCGCCGCGAGCGGCGCCAGCAGACGTTCCGCGAAGAGCACCAGCGCATCCCCGAGGCGTCCGTAGTAGCCGTAGAACAGGTGCCCGTGCGGCTGGTGCACGACGCGGCGGCGCTGCCCGAGAAGCGCGGCCGCGAGCCGGCCGAGCGCTCCGGCTTTCGAGGTGTGCAGGTGGATGACGTCGTACCGGCGACGGTGCAGGAGCGCCAGGATGTCGAAGAAGGCTCGCAGATCGGCCCCGGGACGGACGGGACGCCCCAGCGTCGGCAGCGTCATGAAGTCGATTCCCGGTTCTCGCCGGGCCCTCGCGAGAAGCGGCGCTTCGGCGCTCGACGGTCCGCACGCGAGGGTCACGTGATGTCCGCGGCGGGCCGCGCCGATCGCCTGCCAGAGCGTGCAGTCGGAGGATCCGCCGCGCTCCAGCCGCGTGATCACGTGCAGGACGGCCATCGGCCGCCTGGGTTCCGCCGCGCGGAAGCCGGGTCCGGTCATCGCCAGGCCGTTCACGCGGCCTGTTCGAGTGTCGTCTGCAGCAGGGCCTGCGCGCGCGCCGCGACCGCGTCCGCGGGGATGCCGGCGAGGCAGGTCTGATGCCAGCAGCGCCCCCGGTTGCACGGCGAGCAGGGCAGGTCGAGACGCAGGACGAGATCCTCCGGCCGCCGCGGCGCGAAGCGGCGCGGATCGGTCGGACCCGAGAGGGACAGCGTCGGCACCCCCAGCGCCGCCGCGATGTGCAGCGGCCCCGAGTTGTTGCCGAGGAAGAGGTCGGCGACGGCGATCACGCCCATCAACCCGCGCACGTCGAGCGGGCCGGTGAGGAGCGCGTCGGGGGTGGCGGCGCCGATCGCCTCGGCGAGGGCCTCCTCGCCGGGGCCGGCGACGACGAGGCATGCGGCGCCGATGCGCTCGGTGAGCCGGGCAATCACCTCGGCGAAGCGCTCCGCGGCCCAGCGCTGCGACTCGTAGTGCGCCCCGGGATGGACGACGACGCGCGGGGCGGCCGCGCCGAGCGCGGCGATCCGCGCCTGGGCCGCCGCCTGCTCCGCCGCCTGCAGGTAGAGCCGCGGCTCCGAGACCGGCGCGGGCACCCCGAGGGCGAAAAGGAGGTCGCGGTTCAGATCGACGATGTGCCGATCCCTTCGCGCCGGGGCCGTCGGCAGGGTGAAGAACGCCTGGCGGCCGGCGGCCGCGAAACCCGCGCGCCAGGGCGCCTTCGTCGCCGCCGCGAGGCGCGCCCCGAGCAGCCGCTCGTCCGGCGTCAGGTCGATCGCCAGGTCCACCTTGCCGATGAGCTCGTGGGGCAGCGCACCGCCCCGCAGCGGCACGAGCGCGTCCACGGCCGGGTGGCCGTGCAGGACTTGCAGCGGCCCCTCGGGGGCGAGCACCGTGAGCCGCGCGTGCCGGAAGTGTCCCTTGAGATCGGCCAGCGCGCCGGTGCTGAGCACCATGTCGCCGATCCGATCGGTGCGCAGCACCAGCAGGCGGTGCACCAGCGTCGTGGCCGGCGGCGTCACGCGCCGGCGCAGGAGAGCCGCCGCGAGCAGGAAGGGGGCGCGCGCCGCGAGCACGGTGCCGCGCGCCGCCGCCCACAGGCGATCGGCGATGAACGAATCGGGGGGCGGCGTGACGGTCGGCAGCTCCAGGAGCGGGTTCATGCGGGCCTCCGGGCGAAGGCGGCGATGGCGTCGGTCAGAAGCGTGCCGCCGAGAGAAGACAGGATGGCGGCCGCGGCATCGATCAGCCGCTTGGCCGGGGTCAGGGCGCAGCGGTCGGGTTCGACCGCGAGGATCTCGAAACCGGCGCGGGCCAGGATGGCGCGCAGCGTCGCCGGAGTGAAATGGCTGACGTGCGGCTCCCGCGCTCCCGGCTCCCACAGCGGGAGCGGGCGTCCGCGCGCCACCCGGTAGGCGGCGCGCATCGGCAGGTTGTCGGTGTTCGGCACCGCCACGACCAGCGTCCCGCCGGGACGCAGGCGACGGCGAGCCGCCTCCAGCATCGGGCGCGGCTCGGGCAGGTGCTCGAGGACGTGCCAGAGGGTCACGACGTCGTACGGCCCGGGAAGGAGCGCGCGCGTCGCCAGGTCACCGACGGCGATCGGGCGCCGCAGGCGGGCCGCGGCGCGGCGCGCGCCCTCGGGAGAGAACTCGATCCCGTCGCCCCGCCATCCCTGCTGCTGGGCCGTTTCGAGGAACAGGCCGTCGCCGCAGCCGACGTCGAGCAGCGTGCCGCGCGCCCCGCGGCGCGAGAGCGCCTCGAGGCGCCGGCGCCACATCCGGCGGCGGGCCTGCTCTTCGCGTCCCTGCCAGGGAGCGTAGTAGTCGGATCCATAGGCCCCCGTCTCGTAGGCTTCGGCCGGGACCGGGTCGAGGAAGACGAGCCCGCACCCGCGGCACCGCAGGGCGCGCGGATCTCCCACGGCCGTGTGCGCCGTGCTGCGTGGCACGGCCGGGTCGCGCCGGGCGCACAGGGGGCAGGGGCGGGCCGGAACCAGGAGCTGCGCGTCGAGCCGGGTCATGCGGCCTCCCGGTGTCCTGTGGAGTCGGCCTCGCCGAGCAGCTCGTCGTAGATCCCCGTGACGGCTCCGGTCATGTGTTCCAGGGAGAAGAGCGATCGCGCCCTCGCGCGCCCGGCGGCGGCGAGCGCCGCCGCGAGCCGAGGATCCCGGGCGAGGCGGACGGCCGCTTCGCCGAGGCGCGCGGCGTCCCGCGGAGGCACCAGCAGACCGCTCCGGCCATCCTCGATCGCTTCGGGGACGCCGCCGACGGCCGCCGCGATGATCGGGGTTCCCGCGTGCAGCGCTTCGAGAACCGCGCGCGGCAGGGCCTCGTGCCGCGATGGGTGGAGCAGCACGTCGAAAGCGGACAGGAGCGTCGCCGCGTCGTCGTGACCGCCGGCCAGGTGCACCGCGGGGCCGACCCCGTGCTTCTCGGCGAAGCGCCGCAGCTCGCGTGCCGGGGCCGAGGCTTCGTCCACCGGACCGACGAAGACCAGGTGCGCGTCCGGGCGGAGCGTCCGGAGGACGGGAAGCGCCGCCACGGCTTCTTCGATTCCCTTGTCGGCTTCGACGCGCCCCACCACGCCGGCCACGTAAGCGTCTTGCGGCACGCGCAGGAGGGCGCGCGCCTCGGACCTCGGCCGGCACGCCGGGGGCATGAGGCCGGTCGGGACGACGCGAACCCGCGGCGAGCTCGAGAGCGCCGCGCTGCGGCGGGCCGCGGCGCGCGACACCGCGACCACCTGGTCCGACAGCGCCAGAAGCGCCGCGTCGGCGAACTCCGACGAGGGTCGCGAGGCGCGCACGTGCCAGAGGTGAGGCCGATCGAGCAGTCCGGCCGCCGTCCCGGCGTACAGGGCGGTGCGCGGCGAATCGCTGTGGAGCAGGGCGACGTCGTGCCGGTGCGCCAGCCGCGCCAGCGAGGCCAGGGCGCGCGGCGCCGCGAAGAGCAGGCCCCCCGCGACGGGGGGCAGGGGCAGGAAGGTGGTCGCGATCCCGGCCCGTGAGCACGCGGCCGCGAGGGGTCCGTCGCCGGGGAGGAGCACCAGCGGCTCGTAGCGGAAGATGGCGTTGGTGCCGGCGGTCCGATCGGGCGCGGACCGCAGGGCGTGGGCCAGGTCGAAGAGGCTGCGCTGGCCGCCGCCGAAAAAATCGGCGCGCTCGCTCACGAAGAGGACGACGCGCCGCTCACGCCGCACGGGTCACCTGTCCGAGGACGGCTTCGTATTCCGCTTCGACCCGCGTCGTCATGTCGGCGGCGCGGAACTCGCGCGCGACGCGCCGGCGCCCCGCCTCCCCCCACGCCCGGGCCCGGGCCGGATCGCCGAGCAGGGAGGCGATCGCCGCCGCGAGCGCGGCCGGATCCCCCTCGGGCACGAGCTGTCCGGTGACGCCGTCCTCGACCACCTCCGGCAGTCCGCCGAGGCGGCTGGCCACGATCGGCAGGCCGGCGTCCATGCCTTCGAGCACCGACAACCCGAGACCTTCCCGTCCGAGCGACGGCGCCGCCAGCAGCGTGAACGCCGGAAGGAGCGCGCGCGCATCGTGACGCAGCCCGAGCCAGTGGACCCGAGGCGCGATCCCGAGCTCGCTTGCCAGCGCCTCGAGGGCGGGACGCTCGGGCCCCTCGCCGACGCAGACGAGGGAGGGGCCGTCGGCGGAAGCGCCGAGCGAGGCCACGGCGCGCAGCAGGACCGCCTGTCCCTTGTGCGGAGCGAGACCGCCGACACACCCGACGATCGGGTCGCGGATCGCGGAGGCGAGCAGGGCGCGCGCCTGGTCCCTGTCCACGGGCGCAGCGGGGTCGATGCCGTTCCTGATGACGACGGTCCGATCCTCCGGAAGACCGAGATCGTTCCGCGCGTGGCGCGCCACCGCGGCGGAGCAGCACAGGATCCTCCCGGTGCCTCTGGCCAGCAGCCGTTCGAGGCGGCGATGGCGCGGCCGGAGCGTCGTGTCCGAGGTGTGCAGATGGTGCACGAGGCCCCGCAGCCCGGCGAGGCGCGCCGCGAGGCGTCCCGCGGTTCCGGCGAAGTGGCCGTGGGTGTGCAGGATGTCGGGCTGCGCCGCCCGCACCGCCCGCGCCACCCGCCAGACGCTCCCGGGGTAGTAGTCGCGCAGCGCCAGCCGGCGCACCCGCGCCCCGGCCGCTTCGATCTCGCGCTGCAGGGGACCTCCCGAAACCAGGGCCAGGACCTCGGTGCGGATGCCGGGCGAGGCGTGGCGCACGAGGGACGCGACCACCTGTTCGAGGCCTCCGAGGCCGAGCGCTTCGACGACGTGCAGCACCCGGATCGGTCTCACGCCACCCTCCTGCTCCCACGGAACGACTCCACCGGGGAGGACCAGGCGGTCGGAACCGGCAGGGCGAACGCCTCCGCCTCTCCGAGGAGGACGCGCGCCCGGTCGGCATAGGTGTGCCCGTTCAGGACGGCGCGCCGGCCCGCGGCGGCGATGCGCCGCGCCAGCGACTCGTCGGTGAGCGCGGTCTCGATCACGGCGCGCAGCTCCTCGCCGCTCGAGAACCCGAGCCAGTGCTCGCCCTCGCGGAAGAGCGCCTGGAGATCGCGGCGGCGGTCGGCGATCTGCAGCGCGCCGCACGCCGGGATTTCGAAGGCGCGGGTGTTGGCCATCTCGCCCGACACGCTCGCAGGTCCGAGCGCGCCATAGTGGATGTTCAGAACGGCCGCGGCCTCGCTGTAGAGGCGCCGCCACGCCTCGGGCCGCAGCGCCCCGCCGCGCAGCATCGGGACCAGGTGATCGTCGTGACGCGCCGCCTCCCAGCCCGGGCCGTAGACGTCCACGGGAAGCCCCCGCAGGTGTCGCAGCAGCACCTGGCGCTCGGGATAGTGGGAGCCTGTGAAGACGATGCGGCGGCCCTGGTCACAGCGCTGCGGCGGCGGGCCGGCGGGGTGATGCGTCTCCGGATCGCAGGCGAACGGCAGCCACGCCGCGTGACGGTGACCCGCCGCCCGGTGCCGCTCGACGGCCCAGGAGGACCCGAGGTGGAAGGCGTCATAGGCCGGCGCGGTGCGCATCCCGAGATCGAACTCGGCGGGGAAATCGGAGAACCAGTTGACCACGCGCACGCCGGCGTCGCGCAGCCGGAGGATGCCGGCGGGCTCGAGATTCATCCCCTGGTTGACGATGACCAGCGCCGCGCCGTGACGCCGCGCCGCCGCGAGGAACGCCCGGTTGAGCCGCGCGCGGTCGAGGCGTTCGAGGAGCGCGACACGGCGGCGCAGTCGTCCCGGCACCAGGAACCGCCGATGGTCGAAGAGGGCCACGTCGTGGCCAAGACTTCGCAGGGCCGAAGCGAGGTATTCCGGCAGCGCCTCGAAGGCCGGGTTGAAGGCGCGCGACAGGAGCACCTTCACGGCGTCCCCCGGCTGGAAGGAGCGGGGCGGCGCACCGCGTCGCGCAGGAGCAGCATGTCGTCGGAGCAGGCGGCCCGACCCCACCAGGCCAGCCCGGCAAAGACCACGCCCGAAGGCAGCAGACGCAGGACCAGCTCCGCGAAAGCGTCGGCGCGTCCGGCGGCGACCGGCGCCGGCAGGAGCAGCGCCGCGAGCCATCCGACCAGCAGCGCTCCGAGGCCCGCGGCGAGCGGGGGAGCGGCGGCGCGGGCCGCGTCGACGGTCGTGAGGGCGAGGGAGCGCGAGCGCCGCCCTCCGCACGCGACGAGCCCGAGGCCGACGAGCGACCCGGTGAGCGTTGCCAGGCCGACGCCGGGTGCGCCGAAGCGCCGCGCCAGCCCGGCCGCCGCAGCGAGCTGGACCAGCGCCCCGGCCGCGGTCGCCGCCGCTTCGAGCCCGGCGCGCCCGCTGGCGCGCAGGAGCAGCCGCAGGGGGGAGACGACGACCATCGCCGCCACCGCCAGGACGACGAGACGCGCCGTCGCCACCGTTCCCGCGGGGGCGACGCGCCCGGTCCAGGCGAGGACGAGCAGATCGGGAAACAGCAGGAGCGCGATCACGGGCGGCAGCGCGAGAAGCGTGACGTAGCGCGTCGACCGGGCCAGCAGATCGCGCAGGCGCCGCAGGTCGTCCCGCACCTCGAGATGTCCCGCGAGCGGCATCAGCACCTTGAGGGGCAGCGACGCCGCCGTGCCGGCCAGTCCGCCGAGCCGCGCGGCGATCTCGTACGCTCCCGCGGCCGCGAGCCCCGGTCCCGCGACCAGGATGAGCCGCGGCGCGTGCCCGCCCAGGACCTCGAAGGCGCGCGTGACCTGCACCTGTCCGCCGAAGGCGAGGACGCGCGCGTAGTGATCGCGCGACGCCTGGAAAGGACGCACCGCGAGCCCGGCGCAGAGCTTGTGCGCCGCGACCGCCTCCATCAGCGTGACCGAGACCGCCCCGAAGACGGCGGCCATCGCCGGACCGCGCAGGCCGTACCCGAGGAGCAGGAGCGTCGCCGACAGCAGCCCTTCGCCGATCGCCCCGACGGCGCCGATGCGCGCCAGGAGATCGAGACGCTGCGCCCCGGCGACCACGCCGCGATAGGCCGAGAAGGTGCCGCGCAGGAGCACGGTGAGAAGCGTCGCACCCAGCACGAACCCGGACGCGGCCGGGCGCTCCGCGGGGGGGAGGATGCGATCGAGGAGGGACGGTCCGAGGAAGGCCGCGAGCGTGAGGATCAGCAGCGACACGCCCCCCTGGAAGCCGACGCCGACGGCGAGGGTGGCGTTGAGATCGCGGTGGTCGCCGCGCGCCAGCGCCTGGGCCGCGAAGCGGCCGTAGGCCGATCCGACCCCGAGATCGAGAAGCCCCGCGGTGTGGGCCACCGACCAGGCGGCTCCCCACATCCCGAGCCCTTCGATGCCGCAGGTGCGCAGGACGAGGGGCGTCATCAGCAGCGCGACGCAGGCCGAGGCGGCCGCCTCGACGCCGCTCCACGCCACGCCGCGCGCGGCGGCGCGGCGCTCGCCCGCCCCCGGGGCCGGGATCGACACGCCAGGGCTCATGCCGCCACCCGCAGCAGAGGCTTCGCGTCGGTCTCCCGGGCGGTCCGCTCCAGCTCGAGCGCTGCCGCGGCGAGCGCGGTGAACATCCAGAAGGGCTCCATGATGCGGATGAGCAGGAAGGTGTTGGTCCCGACGGCGTGGGCGCACAGGCCCGCGAACCCGGCGAGGAGGCCGAGTCCGAGCGCCCGGTGCAGCGGATCGGCCGCCTCCCGCCGCAGCGCCACGAACAGGCGGCCGCAGCCGGAGAGCAGCGCCAGGAAGCACAGCATCCCGACCGCGCCGATCTCGACCAGGACGCGGAAGTACTGCGCGTCGAGGAAGCCGTAGCCGGTGACCCCCCAGCCGAGGATGGGGTGGCGCTCGAAGCCGGTGAGCGCCGATTCCCAGGAGTGCAGCCGCGCCGACGACGAGGGGTCGAGGTGCACCCGGCCGACCTGGACCGCCTCGGTGCCTTCGGGCGTGAAGGTGTAGCGCAACCGATCCTCGACGCGCGACGGCAGGAGGAGGAAGAGCACCGCCGCGCCGACCGCGCCGCAGGCCGCGAGGCGCCCGCGCCGCGGCGACAGGCCCAGCAGCACGGCGAAGGCGGCCAGAAGTCCCAGCCACGAGGAGCGTGACAGCGTCAGCACCAGCGGCGGGACGGCGAGGAGGGCCAGAACGCCCGCGGCGCGGCGCCACGGCACGGCCGGGGCGTGCAGCGCCAGCGCCGAGGCGATCGCCGTGATCAGGACGAGATACCCGCCGAGGGTGTTCGGCTCCCCCTGCCCCCCTTCGAACGGGGCCGAGGGCCGGAGGCCGCGCGGGACCTGCCACCAGGCGTAGACCACGATGATCGCCGCCGTCGCGAGCAGCGCCGTGAGGATCCGCCGCAGCCGCTCCGGGGTGCGGACGTGGTTGAGCGTCATGAAGAAGATGAAGAAGTACTCGACGTACTTGGCGACGTAGCAGAGCCCGACGAGGGGCTTCACGCGTCCGGCCTCGATCCCGAGGAGGGTCGAGCCGAGGCAGCAGGCGACGTACAGCGCGATGGCGGTGTTGAGGCGCGAGCGGCGGATGGCGCCGAGGTCCTTGTGGATCGCCATGCGCGCCAGCCAGCCGAGGCCGACGAGCAGCAGCACCAGGTCCTCGGTGCGCAGGATGACGTTGCGCGACGCCTCGAGCCCGCCGCCGGAGCCGGCGGCGCCGAGGGGGATCTCGGGGGACAGGAGCATCGACGCGACCAGGATGACGAGCCCCGCCTCGGCATGCGCGAACGCGGCGGCGAACAGCAGCACGGCCGCCGCGGCGAGAAGCGGCTGCGACAGCGGCGCGCGGCCGATGTAGACAGCCAGCGGCACCGCCAGCGCCAGGGTGGCGAGCGGCGCCAGCAGCCGGGCGAGCGGGCGGAGGGGCGCGGAGGGCATCGCGTTCCTCTCCTGTCTAGGCGCTCGAGCCGCGCCTCCCGAAGGCGGCGATCGACGGGGGACCGCTGCGGGCCGCGGCGGCGGGACGCCGCGGCGCGTCGGGAGCGTACGCCGCGTTGAGATAGGCCATCTCGGGCGTGTACGAGGAGACCTCCGCACGGACGTCGTTCAGCACGATGCCGCGGATGGTGGCGCGCACCGTGTCGAGGTGCACCTTGGCGCGCTTCAGCGCCGCGCGGCTGATCCGCCCGAGCTGGTAGACCAGCACCACGCCGTCCACGCGCGTCGACAGGATGGCCGCGTCGGTCACCGGCAGCACCGGCGGCGCGTCGATCAGGATGACGTCGAAGCGCGAGGCCACTTCCACCACGAAGTCGTTGAACAGCGGCGACGACAGCAGCTCCGAGGGGTTCGGCGGCAGCGCCCCGGCGGTGAGCACGTGCAGGTTCTCGAGCCCGGCGGAGGTCTGCAGCGCCTTCATGTCGATGCGCCCGAGGAAGACGTCCGAGAAGCGGTGCAGCACGTCGTCGAGCCGCGCCATGCCGAGCACGACGTGGGTGAACCCCGGCTCGCGCGCCACGCCGAACATGCGGTTGAGCGTCGGACTCCGGAGATCGCAGTCCCACACGAGGGTCCGCATCCCCATCTGCGCCATCGCCACGCCGAGGTTGGCGACCGTGGTGGATTTCCCCTCGCCGGGCGAAGCGGAGGTGAACAGGAACGTCCGTCCCGCCTTGCCGAGCCGCGAGAACTCCAGGTTGGTCCGCAGCGACCGGAAGGCCTCCGCCACCGGCGACTGCGGCGCGAACTGGGTGACGAGGCTGGTGAAGCCCTCGAGCCCGGGGTCGGAGGCCAGCGCCGGCTGGCGCTGCACGATGTCCTTGCGCAGGCTGTCGCCGTCCATGTGCGGCACGACGCCGATGACCGACAGCCCCAGGTACTGCTCGACGTCCTCGATGCTGCCGATGGAGGTGTCGAGGCTCTCGACGGCGAACGCCGCGACCAGACCGAGCAGCAGCCCGACCACGAGGCCGACGAGGGACCGCAGCAGCCGCCCCGGAGCGTGGCGCGCCTCGGCGCGCGTCGCGGTCTCGACGACCGACAGCTCGGTCACCTTGTCCGCCTCGCGGATGAGCGCCTCCTGGCGCTTGCGGCTGAGCATCTCGTACGCCTCGGCGTTCACCTGCACCTCGCGCTGCAGCTGCAGCAGGCGCTGCTCGGTGCGCGGGAAGCGGGACAGCTTGTCGTCGAGGAGGGTCTTGCGCGCGTTCGCCAGGTCGAGGGCGGAGCGCGCCTCGCGGCGCAGCCGGTCGTAGAGGCGGGTGATCTGATCGCCGACCTTCGCCACCTCGGGCGCGTCCGATTTCATGAAGGCCTCGAGCTGGTGGCGGCGGTCCTGGAGCTTGAGGATCTCCTGGCGCAGCGACTCGAGACCGTCCTCCTGGAGATCGACGAGGAGGAGATCCGGGCTGCCGTCGTCGCCTCCCGCCGACAGGCTCTGCAGCAGGGTCTGGAGCGCGACGATGCGCGCCTCGCTCTTGCCCGCCTCGTCCTGGAAGAACTGCACCTCCTTCGCGTCGGGGTTCTTCGCGCCGACGTTCTGCTCCTTGAAGGCGGCGAGCCGCTCCTCCGCCTCGGAGAGCCGCCGCCCGACCTCGTCCACCTGCGTCTCGACGAACTGGCGTGCGTCGATGGCCTGGCGGTTGCGCTCGAGGGTGTGCAGGGTGATGTACTCCTGCATGACGGCATTGGCGATGGCGACCGCCTCGTCGGGCGAGCCGCAGGCGGAGCGGATCTCGATGAGGCTGGTGTTCTCGATCGGCCGCGCCGTGTAGGAGGCGATCACCCCGTCGAGCCGCGCCGACAGCACGCGGTCGGCGAGGACCTCGGGCAGGGCGACGCCGGGATCGATGCGGCCGAGCCGCTGTGCCGCCTGCAGCGCCACCGGCTTGCTGGCGATGATCTGCGCCTGGGTCGCGAGGTCGTCCCCCGGGCTCCACGAGAAGGTCTCGAGGAACAGTCCCGCGACGTTGTCGGTGCGGGTCCACTTGACCCGCGCCGCCGCCTCGTAGCTGGTCTGCGCCCGCGGGGTCAGCAGGAGCGTCAGCAGACCCATGAGGAGGCAGCACCCGGCCACGACGCGCGCGCGCCGCCTCAGGATGCGCAGGTAGTCCTGCAGGTTCAGGTTGTCGCCGGCGCTCACGTCAGTCCCCGTTCTTGAAGTCGTCGATGATGTAGAGCGATTCGATGGTGTCGAGAGCCGGCGCGATGATCGAGAAGACGTCGTGCAGGTGCGCCAGGAAGCCCTTCGAGACGTAGATGATGTCGCCGGGCTCGAGCTCGAAGTCGTCCTTCAGGTCCCCGGTCTTGAACAGCTCCTTGAGGTTCGCCGCCTTGAGATCCGGCTTGCCGTCGGCGCGCCGCTTGATGAGGACGACCTCCTTCGGGTTCGAGCGCAGGCTGAGGCCCCCGGCGCGCGCGATCGCCTCGATCAGCGTCATGCGGTCGAAGATGGTCACGACCCCCGGCTGGTTGACCTCGCCCAGGACGTACACCTTGCGCATCCCCATCTGCAGCGACGGCAGGAAGACGAAGTCGCCGTCCTCGAGGGCCGGGTTGTCCGCGTCGCTGTGGTGGAACACCGCCTTGAAGAGGTTGACGTCCTGCTGGGTCCCGTCGCGCTTGACGATCTGCACGCGCATCAGGTCGGCCTCCGGCGAGGGGCCGCCGTGCTCCGCCAGGAACGACACCAGGCGGGTCGGACCCTCGAGCGCCCAGTCGCCGGGGCCGCTGTCGGTGCGCGCCGTCGTCTTCACCTCGCCCATGAGGTGAACCCGGTGGCCCGCGTAACGCAGGACCAGGAGCTCCGTGTAGATTTCCTTGTAGATGCGCGAGAGACGCCCTTCGATGTCCTTCTTGGCGTCGATGGCGGTCTTGCCGCCGACGGCGATCGACCCGAGCCCGAGGATCGGCAGGAAGGCGGTGCCGTCGCTCTGCACGGTGAGCTGCTGCTCGTCGATCTTCTCGCCGTCCCAGATGCGCAGGGACAGGACGTCGCCGGGGGCGAAGCGGTAGTCGGGAGCCGGGGCGAAGGTGGTCACCGCCTGCGCGAACGGGCCGACGGCGGCGCGCGCCTCGGCGGTGGCGGCGCCCCCGAGCAGGGCCAGCGTGGCGAGGACGGCGGCCCGGCGCAGCAGGCGCGGGCGGCGCCGGCGGATGGCCAGGCGGAACAGGGCGCGGCGGCGCGCGGCGGCGGAATCGTCGATGGGCAGGGTGCGCCCCTCGCGGAGGACCGCCACCACGCGGCCGAGCAGCTCCTCGCGCCGGCAGCCGGCGTCGAGGCCCGGCTCGTTGTCCCCCTGCGTGCGGTAGAGGCGTCGCCCGTCCTCCAGGACCACGGTGACCAGGCGGTGCGCGACGATCCCCGCGGCGTCGCGGCGCACCAGGATCTCGCCGGGGCGGGGGAGACCGAGACAGGGGGCGACGACGATCCGGTCGCCCGGGACGAGCGTCGGCCGCATGCTGTCGCCGCGCACCGGCAGCGACACGTCGAGGCCGCCCTGCAGGAGCGCCTCGAGGACCGGTTCGGTCTCGAGCGCGCCGGGCGCCTCGGGCCGCGGCGATCCCGGCATGGCTTCGCGATCCAGGCGCGCGGCGCTCACGATCGCTCCGTGGGTGTGACGCGGTGGCGGATGTGCAGGAACGGCGCGCGCGCCAGGTCGACGAAGCGGCGCTCGGCGCCGACGGCGCCGGAGGCGATCTCGACGCGCGGGCGGAAGTGGTTTTCCTCGTTCTGGGTGACGACGCGGGCCACGTCGCCGCTCGACAGCTCCACGAGGCAGCCGATCGGGTAGATCGGCACGGCACGCAAAAGCGCCCGGAACAGCAGCGGGCTGAAGCGCTGACCGTGCTGCGCCATCACCAGCGACGTCACGTCGTGCAGGTCGAGCCCGCGCTCCCGTCCGCCCTGCTGCAGGCGCTCGGCGAGTGACGCGAGGGCGACCGCCTGGATGCGGAGGTCGGCGCGGCTGCGTTCGGTCGCCGGGGCGCCCGGGTCGAGCAGGGCGCGCACCTCGTCGATGCGTCCGCGCATCTCCGCTCCTCCCACGCCCAGCCGCTCGAGCGTGGCGGGAGCGAGCTCCGCGTCGTGCACCAGCGCCAGCAGCGCCGTGGCGGGGCCGTCCTCCCCGGCGCCGAGGCCCGCTGCAAGCCCGCCGGCGATGAGGGCGCAGTTGATGGCGTGGCGGGCCGCGTCGCTGGCGCGCGACGAGGCGATGAGGAGCGACGGCAGCGCGGCCTGCGGCGCTTCGGGTCGCTGCGCTCCCGGGGCGGAGCGCCCCGCGAGGGTGCGCGCGAGATCGGACAGCTCCCGGCCCCGGTTCGTTCCCTGCGCCGCGTCGCGCCACAGCGCGTCGAGCCGCAGGGCTTCCTCCTCGGTCGGGACCGCGGCCGCGGCGGCGGCCGCTTCCGAGGCGGGCCCTTCGGCGCGCGGCTCGAGGACGGCCGCCACGATGGGCGGGCGGACGCCGCGCGGTGCGCCCGCGAGGGCGGACACTTCGCGCAGCGATCGCATCGAGCCGGCATCCCCGGGAAGGACCAGGACATCCTCGAACAGCACGTTCCCGTCCATGACCCGCCGCCAGCCTTCTTCACGCAGGGTCGGCAGGCCGCGATCGAGGCCGTCGAGGCCGGACCAGGCGAAGACACCGGTGACACCCTCGGCGCCGGTCCGGGCGCAGGCGTCGCAGCCGGCGCCGCGCGGCACGGCGAGGCCGCCGCGTCTTTCGATGTCCTCCATGTCGCGGCGGTGGAAGCCCAGGCGCAGCGCCCGCTCGGGCGAGAGCGTCGTGGTCGTCCGGCAGGCGCGGCACACGGTGCGGACGAGCCCCTGCGACAGGACCGCCACCGGCACGCCGGGGAGTGCCGCCGACTCGAACAGGCTGCGCACCCGGCGCGCGCTGGCTTCCGGCTCTCCCGGCGGCAGGCCCGCGAGCACCAGCGCTCCGCCGGCGGCGAGCCGGGCGGCGAGCGCGGCATCGCGTCCGTCATGAAGCGTTTCGATCAGCACGAAATCGGGGGCCACGGCGCGCAGGCTTTCCGGGAAAGGCCAGTCGGAGAGCCGCTCGCCGAGCCACGGCAGCGGCCCGGCGGCGCGGGCGCCGATGCGGCCGCCGCGCCGGCCGCCCGCGACCAGGAGCTCCGCCATACGGTCGAGCGTCAGGGTGCATCCTGACGCGGACCCGGCGGCTACGCCGACGAAGCCCGACGGGCGGTCGAGCGCTTCGGCGACCACTTCGAGCAGCGACGCCGAGAAGCCGAGATCGGGCAGCTCGCGGGGTGCTTCGCCGACCGTCCCGGCGATGCGCAGCCGGAACTCGTGGGGCCGCGGTCCGGGCCGGACCGACAGCAGCAGCCGTGCCGCCCGCTGCGCCCCGGCGAGAGGCACGACGCCCCGGGGGGCGCAGCGGAACAGGGCCGCCATCAGGCCCAGCGCGTCGCGCGGCGCCACCGGGAACGGATGCTTCTGGCCGTCGGAGCCGATGAGGATTCCCTTCACCCCGTCGCGCCCGCGCAGCAGCACCATCTCGTCGTACTCGCCGTGCAGCAGGCGGGAGAGCGCGGGCGCGAGCAGGTCGGGGCGCGGAATCGCCTGCGGCCACGAGTCCGGATCGTCCGGCGGGTGCAGCTCCGCCGCGCGCACCTCGTCCTCGGTGGCGGGCAGGACCACGATCGCCGTGCCGTCCGGCAGCCGGCGTGGCAGCGGGGCGCCGCCGAGGCCGCGCGGCGCCGCGACGAAGACGACCCCCTGGCGCTCCGCCAGCAGGACGACTTCGGGAGGTCTCTCGCTCAAGACGCCTCCCCGGTGTCCGCGGCCGGGCCGCCGAGCGAGGCCAGCACGCAGTCGACCGCCGAGGCATCGGGGAGAAACTGCAGGCGTCGCACCGGCACCTGCTCGGCGAGATGCGACAGGAAGCGGACCGCGAACTCCAGGCCCTCGCGCTCCCACAGGGCCGGGAAGGCGCGCACCATCATCTGCGCCACCGCCGCCGAGGGCGGCAGATCGATCACCCGGTTGCGCGGGGCCTGTTCGAGGATGAAGACCGCGTCGAGCGGCGCCGAGCCGGGCGACTCGATCCCGGCCTCGCCGTGCCACGGGGTGCCGTAGATGCGCGGACCCGCCGCGTCGGCGCGGATCACGATGCGATCGTCCGACAGGAGGGTCGTGGCGGGGCGTCCGGACCACAGGCGCGCCGAGGTGCTCTTGCCGGAGCCGCTCGTGCCGAGCAGCAGGATGCCGCGGCCGCGGTGCACGAGGCCGCACGCGTGCACCAGCACGCCGCGCCCGCGCGCCAGGCGCGCCAGGAAGACCACCTCATCGAACGGGTAGACGAACGGGTGCATGGTGTCGCCGGCCAGGTGCGGACCGCCGTCCACCGTCTCGCCGTGTCCCACCGCGTAGTCGTGGTCGAACTCCACCGCGAGATAGGGATTGTGGCCGTAGATCGGCGAGCGCAGCGTCAGGAGATGCCCGGCGTGCGTCTCCTCGAGACGCCACACCGAGCCGGTGTCGAACACCGTGCGCGCCGCCTTCTTCGGCGGCCGCGGCGACGGCAAGGGCGCGAGCACGACCGAGGCGCAGTCGAGACCGGCGTCGCGCGACAGGAACGGCTCGTGGGCCGCGTCGGTGACGAGACGGATCCCGGGCTCGGCCGGCGTCACCTCGAGTCCGAGGCCGGCGATCTGCAGAACCAGCGGGCCCGACGCGTCAGGAGCCACTGTGCGAGCAGAGCGCCGGGGTGCCGGTGCACTTCTCGGACGCGCCGAGAGGTCCCTGGGTGGTGACTGTCTTGCACGAGGCGAGGACCGCCTCGTCGGGCACCAGGTGGACACGGGTCAGGCGCGGCGGCTGGTAGGCGCGGCGCGACGAAGGATCGGACGGCTTCCTCGGGATCATCGGGCGGTCTCCGCAGGGGACGGGCGTTCGATGCTGAGCAGGTTCGGGGACTGGGAGGCGGACGGACGAGCCGTCTTGCTGCAGCCGGTGGCGCACCCTCCGGCGGCGCACGCCGTACCGGCGCCGGACGGAGCGGGCCGCCGGCTGGCACGGGGCAGGGTCACGCCCTCGGGCGTCCAGCCGGAGGCGACCTTGTCGGCGTGCGCGAGAAAGCGCGCCGCCCGGGCCGGGTCGCCCGCTTCTCCTTCGAGGAGCGCGGCACGCCGGTGCGTCAGCTCGCAGAAGTGGGGGATCCACCCGTCGGGGCTGCCGGTCTCCAGGATCGCCGTCGCGGGACAGCGATCGCACAGGGATTTGAGCTCGCAGCGGACGCAGACGTTCTCCGGGGCGGCGGGGCGCTCGCGCACGGCGCCGACAACCCCGTTCCAGCCTTCGAGGAAGGAGCCGTTGCGCAGATCGTAGCCGTCCAGCGGCAGCGCCTCGCACGACCACAGCCAGCCGCGCGGATCCACGTGGAACGACTGCAGTCCGGCGCCGCACGAAAGCAGCCGGTCGGTCTTCGGCGTGGTCCGGACGAACCGGTCGTAGAACCGCTGCCAGTGCGCGCGGCGCTCCGGATCGGCCGCGTCGAGCCCGACGATGTCCGAGGGTGTGGCCCGCGCCGCGACCGGCTGCATCGAGCCGTCGAGGCGACCGTGGATGGTGCCGTCGTAGCGGAAGGGCAGCCCGAGCGAGTCGGCCCAGGCGCGCATGGTCGGCAGCTCTTCGACCAGCCCCTGCATGGCGACCGCCTTGAGCGTCAGCTTCACCCGCCGGGCGTGCAGCCGCTCCACGGCCTCCCGCACCCGGCGGAAGCGCCCCGGCATGCCGGTCGTCCGCAAGTAGGTGTCGTCCGACATCCCGTAGAGGGTGATCTCGACGCCGAGGGGCGGGTACTCCGCGAACAGGTCGGCGATGCGATCGTCGAGGAGCGTGCCGTTGGTGAAGACGGTCAGGAGCATGCCGCGCCCCTTGGCGTGGCGGTAGATCTCCGGGAAATCCGCGCGGCTCAGGACCTCGCCGCCGGTCAGGAGCATCCACAGGCAGCCGGCGTCGGCGGTCTCGTCGAGGATGCGGCGGATCTCCGCGGTCGTCATCTCGCCGCGGCCGGAGAAATCCGGGATGTAGCAATGGACGCAGCGCAGGTTGCAGCGGAAGGTCAGCTCGAGCGAGCCGCTGAGCGGCACGCGGGCCCGGCCGGTCGCCGCCATGAGACGCGACCCGAATGTGTTGTAGCTCGCCTCGGCGCAGCTCAACGACGATCCTCCCTGCGGGCGAGGCCCGCCTCGCACAGCGCCTCGAGGAACTCCAGCACGTCCACGAGCGCCCGCTCCTCCGCCACGTCGAACTCCTCCGCGACCAGAGAGGCGAGGGCTGCGGCGTCGCGCCGTCCGTCGAGACGCGCGTAGAGGAACGAGCCGACCTCGTCGGCGGTGAACAGGCAGTCGATCCCGGCGATCCCCGAACGGATCGGCACGATCAGGTGCTGGCCGGCGATATCGCGCGCCACCACGTCGGGCGCAGCCACCAGGATGGAGTCGGCGCCGATCGTCCGGCTCATCGGGCCTGCCGGCGCGCACGCCGCTCGCGCACCGCCTCCTCGAAGACGACCACGCCGCGCCGCGGCGCCGAGGCGAATCGCGCCAGCCCCGGCCCGGTTTCCCCCTCGGGGACGAGCGCGTCGAAGAGAAACCGCAGGCGATCCGCGAAGCGGGGGGCCTGCAGGGCCATCAGCACTTCACCACCGTAGGGAAGAGGTCGCAGGGCCTGCACCCGCTGCAGCAGGAGCCCGGTGAGCCCGCCCGGCGGTTCCTCGAGCCGGAAGGGCGCCGGCGGCTCGACGCCGAAGGGCAGGAGCGCCCCGAGGGCCAGCGTGACCAGGCGGAAGGCGCGGGCGCGCTCGGCCGTCTCGCGCACGCGCTCCCACGACAGGGCGCGCCCTTCGAGGGCGAGCAGGTGCGCGAGATCGGCGGTGCGGACCAGGCGGTCGAAGGAGTGCTTGACGACGTGCATCGCCATGAGCACCAGGTCGTCCTCGGATCGCAGCAGGAGCGCCGGCCCGCCGGCCACGTAGCCGGGGCGGGCGCTCGCGAAGAGGGCCTCGAGGTCGAACGGGAAGACGCGCGCGCGGCTGGGGCGGCGCGCGGCGCCCAGAGGATCGGTGTGCAGGTCCACGAGGACCGTGGTGCGGCGGAACAGGGACGGTCCGATCGCCTCGTAGCCCAGGCGGGACAGGACCGCGGCCGCCCCGGCGGCGTCCCTGGGGAGGATCAGAAGATCGTGATCCTCGAAGGGGCGGGCGCCCGCATCCTTATAGATCCATTCCACGACGCGCAGGCCCCGCTGCACCACCACGGGGATGCCGGCGCGATCGAGCCCTTCCAGAAGCTCGGCGAGGGCCAGCCCCTGGGCGAGGGTGGCGGCGGCGCGCGTCTGGTGGCGCCGCCGCAGGGTGGCGCGCAGCCAATCGTCGATGCCGTCGGCGGGGAGACCGGCGAGGGTGCGCCACGCCAGTCCGTCGACGCGGTGGTGGACCAGGCGATCGAGCAGGCCCCGGATCTGATCCGGCGCCAGCTCCTGAAGAATGGCCCCGACCGCCGGTCCGGCCGGGCCGGGGGAGGCGAGGAGCGCCAGCGGATCGAGGATCGGCTCACCGACTCTCTCCGGGCCGGTTTCAGACCTGGCGAACGCCTCGGCTCTCATGTCCGGAAATCCCCCGCGAAGCGGTGGCGAATATAGGTTGCGATGACAGACCTGCAAGTGGGGCGCGAGGGAGGAAACCGGGAAGGCCGCGCCGGACGCGGGGTCCGGCCGATCACTTACAAGTGTGAAACGGCGCGGCCCCGTCGGTGGGCCGGGCTCGGGGCCGCCCGTTGCTGTTAGAATCCCGCCTCCATGAACGGCGACTATCGCGATCAGTTCGATGCTTTGGAGCGCTCCTGGCAGGAGCGCTGGGAACGGGAGCGCCTCTGGAGCGCCCCGCAGCGCCCCACGGGCCGCAAGTACTACGCTCTCGAGATGCTGCCGTACCCGTCGGGCCGGCTGCACATGGGGCACGTGCGCAACTATTCGATCGGCGACGCCGTGGCCCGCTTCCGTCGCATGCGCGGCGACGCGGTGCTCCACCCGATGGGGTGGGACTCGTTCGGCATGCCGGCGGAGAACGCCGCCATCCAGCGCGGCATCCCCCCGGCGAAGTGGACGACCGACAACATCGCCACGATGCGCGCGCAGCTGCGCAGGCTCGGCTTCGGCTACGACTGGGGGCGCGAGATCGCCGCGCACCGGCCGGACTACTACCGCTGGAACCAGTGGTTCTTCCTGCGCATGCTGGAGCGCGACCTGGCCTACCGCAGCCGGCGCGAGGTGAACTGGTGCGACTCGTGCAAGACCGTCCTCGCCAACGAGCAGGTGGAGGGCGGGAAATGCTGGCGCTGCGATTCGGTGGTCGGCAAGCGCGAGCTCGACCAGTGGTTCCTGCGCATCTCCCGTTACTCGGAGGAGCTGGTGGCGGGTCTCGATCGTCTGCCGGCCTGGCCCGAGGCGGTGCGCAGCATCCAGGAGAACTGGATCGGCCGCAGCATCGGTGCGATCGTCCGGTTCCCGCTGGTCGCCGCCGGCGGTGATTCAGCCGCCGACGGGATCGAGATCTTCACGACGCGGCTCGACACCATCTACGGGGCCACTTTCTCGGTCGTCGCTCGCGGGCACCCGATCCTCGCCCGCGTTCCCGCGGGATCGCCGCAGGCGGCCGCGCTCGAGGAGCTCCGGCGCGAGGTGGCCGCGCGGCGCGAGCAGGGGCACGAAGAGGAGACCGCCAAGCGCGGCGTCGACACGGGCCTCCAGGTGAGAAATCCCTACAGCGGCGAGTCCATTCCGCTGTGGGCCGGGAACTTCGTGCTGATGGGTTACGGCACCGGCGCCATCATGGCGGTGCCGGGGCACGACGAGCGCGACTTCGAGTTCGCGACCCGGTACGGACTCAACGTCCGCGTCGTCGTGGAGTCTCGGGCCGGCTCCGGGACGATCCCGCCGCGGCGCGATGCTGGCGGCATTCCGACCGCGGCGATGACCGCGGACGGTGTTCTGGTCAACTCCGGTCCGTACAACGGACTCGGCTCGGCGACCGCGCGCGCCCGCATGGTGGCTGACGGCGCGAAGGACGGCCGGGCCAGGGAATCGATCCAGTACCGCCTGCTCGACTGGGGGATCTCGCGGCAGCGCTACTGGGGCACGCCGATCCCGGTCCTTTACTGCGACCGTGACGGCGTCGTGCCGGTCCCGGACCAGGACCTCCCGGTGATCCTGCCGGAGGACGTGCCGCTCACCGGCACCGGCGGCTCGCCCCTGGCGCAGTCGGCCTCGTTCGTCACGACGACCTGCCCGCGCTGCGGCGGAAGCGCCCGGCGCGAGACCGACACGATGGACACGTTCATCGACTCGTCGTGGTACTTCTACCGCTACTGCGACGCGCGCAACACGAAGGCGCCGTTCGACCCCGCCATCGTCGCCGCCTGGTTCCCGATCGACCTGTACATCGGCGGCATCAACCAGGCGCACCTGCACCTCATCTACGCCCGCTTCTTCACGCGCGTGCTGCGCGACCTGGGGCTCGTGACCTTCGACGAGCCGGTCGTCCAGATGATGTGCCAGGGGATGGTGCTCAAGGGCGGCACGGCGATGTCGAAGTCCAAGGGGAACATCGTGGACCCCGACGAGCTCATCCGCCGCTACGGCGCCGACACCACGCGACTCTTCACCCTGTTCGCGGCCCCGCCCGAGAAGGACCTGGAGTGGGACGACCAGGGAGTCGAGGGCTGCTTCCGCTTCCTCGAGCGGGTGTGGAGGCTGTTCGCGCCGCGCGCCTCGGCGCTGGCGGCGGCGCGCGACCCGGGGCCGAAGGACGGGGCCGACGAGCCCCGCCGCGCGGGGCTGCGCCGCAAGGTGCATCGCACCATCCAGAAGGTGACGCACGACCTCGACCGGCGCCTGCATCTCAACACGCCGGTCTCGTCGCTCATGGAGCTGCTCAACGAGACGGCCGATGTCGCGCGCCAGGAGCGGGCCGGTGACGAGCCCTACCTCAAGGAAGCGGGGCGCACGCTGGCGCTCCTGCTGCAGCCGCTGGCGCCGCACGTGTCCGAGGCGCTGTGGGAGGGGATGGGCGGGAGCACCAGCGTCCTGAAGGAGCCGTGGCCCGAGGCCGATCCGTTCTGGCTGACCGAGGACGAGATCGATCTCGTCGTGCAGGTGAACGGGCGGCTGCGCGGCCACGTCCGGGTGGCGAAAGACGCCCCCGAGGCGGACGCGGTGTCGCGCGCCCGCGCCGACGCCCGCATCGCCACGCACCTCGAAGGAAAGGACCTCCGCAAGACCATCTATCTTCCGGGCCGCCTGCTCAACCTCGTCGTCCAGTAGCCCAACGGCCGAAAGGGGAGCGTCGAAGCGGAGGTTATAATGCGCTCCGATGCCGCGTCGCGCCCCCGCGGGCCCAGCCCGGATGTGCGAGAAACCCGGGCTTGCCGTTTCCCTCAGCCCAGCCCTGGGCGCGCTGCTCTGCGCGGCGGTGCTCACGGGCTGCGGCTACCACCTCTCCGGCCACGGGTCGACCCTGCCGCCGACCGTGAAGTCGATCGGCATCCCGATCTTCGAGAACAAGACGAGCCGCCCCGAGCTGGAGCAGCGGGTGACCGAGCACGTGGTGGACGAGTTCACCTCGCGCGGCCGCGTGCGCATCCTGCCGGGCGAGGAGGGCGCCGACGCCGTCCTCAACGGCACCCTGTTCACCTACACCACCACGCCGGTCATCCTGAACGAGCAGGGGCGCGCCCGGCGCTACGAGATCCTCATCACCGCGCGGGTCGTCCTGCAGCAGGCGGCGACCGACAAGGTCCTGTGGGAGGACGATCATTTCCTGTTCAAGCGGCAGTACGACGTGCCGGAGACCTCGATCACCTTCACCGACCAGGAGATCGTCGCCATCGACGAGGTGGCGACCGACTTCGCGCGCAGCGTCGTCACCTCCATTCTGGAGGGATTCTGAGGTGGCGATGGAGGTGAGGCCGACATGGCGCGGCTGACCTTCGCCCGGCTGCGGCAGGCGCTGACGCGCGGGACCGTCGACCCGCTGTACCTGCTGGTCGGCGAAGAGTCGTGGTTCCACGACGAGGCGCTTGCGCTCCTCGATCACGCCGCGCTCGACGAGCAGGCGGCGGGACTCAACCGCGAGGCCTTCCGCGGCCCCGAGACGAGCCTCCACGCCGTCGTCGATCTCGCCTCCACCTATCCGATGGGGCCGGGACGGCGGCTGGTCGTGGTGCGCGAGGCGGACGCCTTGAAGCCGGACGGCCTCGAGGCCCTGAAGGAGTACGCCGCCAACCCGAACCCGCGCACGTGTCTCGTCTTCAGCGACGCCTCGTTCGACCAGCGCCGCTCCCTCTTCAAGACACTCGCCGCGGCCGCGACGGTCGTCGAATGCGCGCCGCTCGCCGACGAGTCGGCGGTGGCCGCCTGGGCGCGCGACCGCCTGCAGGCGCGGGGCTACGGACTGTCGCAGGAGCTGGCGGACGCCATCGCCGCCGGGCTGATGGCGGCCGGGTTGAAGCGGCTCGACGCCGAGCTGCAGAAGATGATGAGCGCCATCGGGGCGCCGCGGCCGGTGCAGGCCGGCGACCTCGCCATCCTCGCCGAGGTGCCGCGCGTCGGGGACGCCTTCCAGGCGGCGCGCCAGGCCCTGCGGGGGGATCGCGGCGCCGCCATCGCGGGGCTGCGGGCGCTCCTCGAAGCGGGGGAAGAGGGACCGATGGTGCTCGGGGCGTTCGCCTGGTACGCGCGCACCGCGCTCAAGGCGAAGGCGGCTTCCGACCGCCGCACGGCGCCGCGCGAGCTCCCGGCGCTCTACGCCCTGAAGCCGGGACAGGTGGAACGCATGCGTGACGAGATCGGTCCGGTGCCCGAGGCGACCCTGCGCGAAGCGGTCGCCCTGTGCCTCGAGACCGATCGCGGCATCAAGGGGGGCGGAGCGAAGGATCCGGCGAACGCCTTCGAGCGGATGGTGCACCGGCTGGCGCGCTCGCGCGCCCGGAGGAGAAAGTGACCTCGACGTCGCAGCAGGAACGGCACCCGGGGGAGCACCGCGAGACCATCGTGGTGCTCGATTTCGGATCGCAGTTCAGCCAGCTCATCGCGCGGCGCGTGCGCGAGCTGCACGTCTTCTCGGAGCTGCTGCCCTTCGACGTGCCGGTGGAGCGGCTGCGGACGCTCAAGCCGAAGGGGATCATCCTGTCCGGCGGGCCCGACTCGGTGTACGAGCCGAACGCGCCGCGGATGGACCCCAGGGTCTACGAGCTCGGCATCCCGGTGCTCGGCCTGTGCTACGGCATGCAGCTGATGGCGTACCAGCTCGGGGGACGCGTCGAGCGGGTCCCGGAGCGGGAGTTCGGTCCGTCCGATTTCGACATCACGGCGCCGTCGCCGATCTTCTCCGACACCCCGAAGACGCAGCGCGTCTGGATGAGCCACGGCGATTCGATCCTCGCGCCGCCGCCTGGCTTCGTCGCCCTCGGGCGCAGCACCAACGCGCCGATCGCCGCCATGGCCGACGACCGTCGCCGCCTGTACGCGCTGCAGTTCCACCCGGAGGTGTCGCACACGGAGCACGGCCGGCTCCTCCTGGCCGCCTTCCTGCGCACCATCTGCGGCTGCGGCGAGTCGTGGCGGCTGACTTCGTTCATCGAGGAGGCGGTCGCCGCGGTGCGGGAGCGGGTCGGAACCGGGAGGGTCATCGCCGGGCTGTCCGGCGGCGTCGACTCCGCCGTGGCGGCGCTCCTCATCCACAAGGCTCTCGGCTCCCGGCTGCAGTGCCTGTTCGTGGACAACGGCCTGCTGCGCGAGAACGAAGGGGACGAGGTGGTGCGCTCCTTCCGCGACGGCTTCCACCTGCCGGTGCGGCGGGTGGACGCGGCCGACGCCTTTCTCGCCGCGCTCCAGGGCGTGACCGACCCGGAGCGCAAGCGGAAGGAGATCGGCCGCGTCTTCATCGACGTCTTCGACCGGGAGGCGCAGGCGGCCGGGCCGGTCGATTTCCTGGCCCAGGGGACCCTTTATCCCGACCTGATCGAATCGACCTCGAACAAGGGGCCGTCGGCGGTGATCAAGACGCACCACAACGTCGGCGGGCTGCCCGCCGGCATGCGCCTCAAGCTCGTCGAGCCGCTGCGCTACCTCTTCAAGGACGAGGTGCGCCGCGTCGGGCTCGAGCTGGGCCTCGACCGGCGATTCGTCGGACGGCACCCGTTCCCGGGTCCGGGGCTGGCGGTGCGCGTGCTCGGAGAGGTCACCCGGCCGCGGCTCGATCTGCTGCGCCGGGCCGACGCCATCTTCATCGAGGAATTGCGCGCGGCCGATCTCTACGACGCCACGGCGCAGGCATTTGTGGTGCTCCTGCCGGTGCAGTCGGTCGGCGTCATGGGCGACGGCCGCACCTACGAGAACGTGTGCGCTTTGCGCGCCGTGACCACGGACGACTTCATGACCGCCGACTGGGCCCGCCTGCCGCACGACTTCCTGGCGAAGGTCTCGGCGCGCATCGTCAACGAGGTGCGCGGCATCAACCGGGTGGTGTACGACGTGTCGAGCAAGCCCCCGGCTACCATCGAGTGGGAGTAGCGCGATGAAGCGAGTGCGAGCAGCACGATGAAGGACGACGGGCGCTTCGTTCACCTGCACAACCATTCCCAGTACTCGCTCCTCGACGGGGCGCAGAAGCTCGACGAGATGGTGGAGCAGGCGGCCAACCTCGGCATGCCGGCCCTGGCCATCACCGACCACGGGAATCTCTTCGGCGCCATCCCGTTCTTCGAGGCGGCGGCGGAGAAGGGCATCAAGCCGATCCTCGGCTGCGAAACCTATCTCGCCCCGAAGAGCCGCCACGACCGCACCCCGATGGGGCCGGGCAAGAAGCCCTACTACCACCTGCTCCTGCTGGCGCGCGACCAGGAGGGGTACCGCAACTTGATGAAGCTCTCGACGGCCGGCTGGCTCGAGGGCTACTACTACCGGCCCCGCATCGACCGCGACGTCCTGGGCCGGCACGCGAAGGGGCTCATCGCAACCTCCACCTGTCTCGGCGGCGAGATCCCGCAGGCGGTCCTGCAGGGCGACCGGAAGCGCGCCGAGGAGGTCGCCTCCGAGTACCGCGAGCTGTTCGGGCCCGAGAACTTCTTCCTCGAGATCCAGGACCAGGGCATCCCGGAGGAGAAGGCGCTCAACGAGGTGCTCATCGAGATGGGGCGGCGTCTCGACATCCCGCTCCTCGCCACCAACGACTGCCATTTCCTGCGCAAGGAGGATCACTTCGCGCACGACGTCCTCATCTGCATCCAGACCGGGCGGACGGTCAAGGACGCCGACCGCATGCGCTTCACGAGCGAGCACTACCTCAAGCCGGCGGCGGAGATGCGCGCCCTCTTCAAGGACCTGCCCGACGCGATCGAGAACACCCTGCTGGTCGCCGAGCGCTGCAACCTGACGATCGACAAGGGCGGGCTCTTCCTGCCGGACTTCCAGGTGCCGGAGGGCACGTCGATCGAGGCGTATTTCCGCGCGGTCACGCTCGCCGGCTTCGAGGAGCGGCTCGAGTCCTGGCGCCGCCAGGGACCGGCGGGGGCGCGGCGCATGCCGATCGAGAAGTACCGCGAGCGCCTCGAGTTCGAGATCGACATGATCGGCCGGATGAAGTTCCCGGGCTACTTCCTCATCGTCTGGGACTTCATCAAGCACGCGCGCGACCACGGCATCCCGGTCGGGCCGGGGCGCGGCTCGGCGGCCGGCTCGCTCGTCGCCTACTGCCTGCGCATCACCGACATCGATCCGCTGGAGTACGACCTGCTGTTCGAACGCTTCCTCAATCCCGAGCGCATCACCATGCCGGATATCGACATCGACTTCTGCATCCGCGGGCGCGGGCGGGTCATCGACTACGTGCGTGAGAAGTACGGCCGCGACAACGTGGCGCAGATCATCACCTTCGCGACCATGGGCGCGAAGGCGGTCATCCGCGACGCCGGCCGCGGTCTCGACATCCCCTTCGGCGACTGCGACAAGATCGCCAAGATGGTGCCGGCGGCGCTCGACATGACCATCGAGCGGGCCCTCGAGGAGTCGCCCCCGCTCAAGGCGCTCTACGAGAAGGAGGACCGCATCCGGCAGCTCCTCGACGTGTCGAAGCGCCTCGAGGGGCTGACGCGGCACGCCTCGGTGCACGCCGCCGGCGTGGTCATCTCGCCGAGGCCGATCGTCGAGTTCTCGCCGCTCGGCCGCACCAAGGACAGCGAAATCGTCACGCAGTACGCCATGGACGAGATCGGCGCCATCGGCCTCCTCAAGATGGACTTCCTCGGGCTGAAGACGCTGACGCTCCTGTCCGACTGCGTCGCGGCCCTGAAGCGCGACCAGGGCGGAGCCCCCGACCTCGATCACCTGCCGCTCGACGACCCGGAGACCTACGCCCTGTTCGCGGCCGCGAAGACCGACGGCGTGTTCCAGTTCGAGTCGTCGGGGATGAAGGACATCCTGCGCAAGCTCAAGCCGGACCGCTTCGAGGACCTCATCGCGCTCAACGCGCTGTTCCGGCCGGGGCCGATCGGCTCGGGGATGATCGACGACTTCATCGAGCGCCGCCACGGCCGCAAGCCGATCGAGTATGCCGTGCCGCAGCTCGAGGGGGTCCTCGGCGTCACCTACGGCGTCATCGTCTACCAGGAGCAGGTCATGAAGATCGCCTCGGAGCTCGCCGGGTTCTCGCTCGGCGAGGCCGATCTCCTGCGCCGCGCCATGGGGAAGAAAAAGCGCGACGTCATGGCGGCGCAGCGCGACAAGTTCGTCGCCGGGGCGAAGGAGCGGAAGATCGGCGAGAAGGATGCGAAGAAGATCTTCGAGCTGATGGAGTACTTCGCGGGCTACGGCTTCAACCGCTCGCACTCGACCGCGTACGCGCTGGTCGCCTACCAGACCGCCTGGCTCAAGGTGCACCACCCGCGCCACTTCATGGCGGCCCTGCTGACGGCGGAAAAGGAGAACACCGACAACATCGTCAAGTACATCGGGGCCTGCCGCGCCATGGCGATCCCGGTGCTGCCCCCCGATCTCAACCGCTCGGAGCTCGACTTCACCGTCGAGGAGGACGGGCTGCGCTTCGGGCTCGGCGCGGTGAAGAACGTCGGGGAGACGGCGGTGCACACCATCCTCGAGGCCCGGCGCCGCCTCGGACGCATCGAATCGATCACCGGCCTGTGCCGCGAGGTGGACGGGCGCGTCCTCAACAAGCGCGTGGTCGAGTCGCTCATCAAGGCGGGGGCGCTCGACAGCCTGGGGACCTCGCGCGCGACCCTGTTCGCCGGCGTGGACCGGGCGATGGAGTCGGCCCAGAAGGCGAGAAGCGATCGCGAGACCGGGCAGGGGGGACTCTTCGGCGCGGCCGGCGCCGCTCCCGTCGAGGCGGCGCTGGGCGCCGCCGAGGAATGGCCGCGCGCGCAGCTCCTCGCCGGCGAGAAGGAGACGCTCGGGTTCTACCTGTCGGGCCACCCGCTGCAGGACGAGGCCCCGCGCTTCCGCGGGCTGGTCTCGCACACGAGCGTGAGCCTCATGGACGTGCAGCGCCCGGGCCCGGCGACCCTCGCCGGCCTGGTCTCCGCCCTCAAGAAGCGCCGCACCAAGAAAGGCGACGCGATGGCGGTGTTCAACCTCGCCGACCTGGAGGGATCGGTCGAAGTGATCGTCTTCCCCGAGGCCTTCGCGCGGCAGCGCTCGCTCATCGAAGAGGACGCCGCCCTGCTCGTGACCGGCACGGTGGAGGTGGACGAGGACCGCCGCCGCATCATCGCCGAGACCCTGCTGCCGCTGCAGCAGGCGGAGGAAAAGAAGGCGCGCGAGGTGGTCCTGAGCCTGCCGGACGAGGGGCTCGAGCCGGGGCTGGCGGAAAGGCTCCGGACGCTCCTGTCCGACCGGCCCGGGCCGTGCCCGGTGTTCCTCGAGGTGACCCGGCCGGAGGGGTTCCGCGCCACCCTCAAGACCGCCGGCGCCCTCAAGGTGTCGCCGAGCCGCGATCTGACGCTCGCGCTGGAGGATGTGCTGGGCAAGGGATCGGTGCGATTTCGTTGACTTGAAAGCGGCGACTCCCTTATCCTTTCCCTCTTTTGGCGAAAAGGGGGAGGGGTTCGCTCATGGGCCAGGGCAGGCATCTGTTCACGTCGGAGTCGGTGACCGAGGGGCATCCCGACAAAATCGCCGACCAGATCTCCGACGCCCTCCTCGACGAGGTCCTCAAGCAGGACCCGAAGTCGCGCGTCGCCATCGAGACCCTGGTCACCACCGGGCTGGCCGTGGTGGCGGGGGAGATGACCACCACCGCCAGCGTGGACGTCGCTGCGGTCGTGCGCGACACCATCCGCCGGGTCGGCTACACCCGCGCCAAGTACGGCTATGACGGCGAGACCTGCGGCATTCTGACGGCCATCGACAAGCAGTCCCCGGACATCGCCATGGGGGTGGACACCGGCGGCGCGGGCGACCAGGGCATGATGTTCGGCTTCGCCTGCCGCGAGACCCCCGAGCTGATGCCGTTGCCAATCCAGACGGCGCACCGCCTGGCGCAGCGCCTGTCGGAGGTCCGCCGCGACGGCACGCTTGCGTACCTGCGGCCGGACGGCAAGACGCAGGTGACGGTGGAATACGACGGCGTGAAGCCGGTCCGCGTCGACGCCGTCGTCGTCAGCAGCCAGCACGCTCCCGAGATCAAGACCGAGGACCTGCGCCGCGACATCGAAGCGCACGTCATCCGGCCCGTCATCCCCGAGTCGCTGCGCGACGGGAAGACCGCCATTCACATCAACCCGACCGGCCGGTTCGTGGTCGGCGGGCCTCAGGGGGACACGGGCCTGACCGGCCGCAAGATCATCGTCGACACCTACGGCGGCTACGCGCCGCACGGCGGCGGCGCCTTCTCGGGGAAGGACCCGACGAAGGTCGATCGCTCCGCCGCCTACATGGCGCGCTACATCGCCAAGAACCTGGTGGCGTCGGGCCTCGCCGAGCGGGCCGAGGTGCAGATCGCCTACGCCATCGGCGTCGCCGACCCGGTGTCGATCATGGTGGACACCTTCGGCACCGGGAAGATCGCCGACGAGAAGATGGTGCCGCTGGTGCGCGAGCACTTCGGGCTCAAGCCGCGCGAGATCATCGAGTCGCTCGACCTGCGCCGTCCCGTCTACCTGCCGACGGCGGCGTACGGCCACTTCGGGCGCAGCGGGCCGGGATTCACCTGGGAGAAGACCGACAAGGCGGAGGCGCTGCGGCGCGCCGCCGGGGTCGGCGCGGCGACGGTCGCCGCGGGCTAAAGTCCGTTCCGGCCGGAAGAAGACGTTTCGATCGAGAGGACACGTCCGCCGCGAAACCGCGGCGGCTCACACGGGAAACGAGGAGGGGGACGTGGCGCGCACGACGGCGAGCGAAGTGAGGGATCTGAACCAGGCGGCCAAGGGGAAGAGCCGCGTCGAGTGGGCCGACGCCCAGATGCCGGTCCTCCGCGCCATCCGCGAGCGGTTCGAGCGCGAGAAGCCGCTCAAGGGGCTGAAGATCGCGGCCTGCCTGCACGTCACCTCCGAAACCGCGAACCTGATGCGTGCGCTCGCCGCCGGCGGCGCCGAGGCGCGCCTGTGCGCCAGCAACCCGCTCTCCACCCAGGATGAAGTCGCCGCGGCGCTCGCCGCCGAGTACGGCATCCCGACCTTCGCCATCAAGGGCGAGGACAACGACACCTACTACAAGCACATGGCTTCGACGCTCGACCCGGCGCCCCAGGTGACGATGGACGACGGCGCCGACCTCGTGAACCTGCTGCACAGCAAGCGCCGCGACCTGCTCGCGGGCGTTTTCGCCGGCACCGAGGAGACCACGACCGGCGTCATCCGCCTCACCAGCATGGCGAACGACGGCGTCCTGAGCTACCCGATCATCGCGGTCAACGACGCCATGACCAAGCACTTCTTCGACAACCGCTACGGCACCGGCCAGAGCACCCTCGACGGCATCGTGCGGGCCACCAACCTGCTGATCGCGGGGACGAAGGTTGTCGTGGTCGGCTACGGCTGGTGCGGCCGCGGCGTGGCGCAGCGCGCCGCCGGGCTGGGCGGCCACGTGATCGTCACCGAGGTCGAGCCGGTGAAGGCGATCGAGGCGGTGATGGACGGCTTCCAGGTGATGCCGATGGCCGACGCGGCGAAGATCGGCGACGTCTTCCTGACCCTCACCGGCAACAAGCACGTCCTGCGTGGTGAGCACTTCCAGGCGATGAAGGACGGAGCGGTCGTCGCCAACTCGGGGCATTTCAACGTCGAGATCGACATCCCGGCGCTCGAGAAGCTCGCGGGCGGGAAGAAGGAGCGGATTCGGGACTACGTCGACAAGTACGTCCTGAAGAACGGCCACCGGATCAACCTCCTCGGGGAGGGGCGCCTCATCAACCTGGCGGCCGCGGAAGGGCACCCGGCGGCGGTCATGGACATGTCGTTCGCCAACCAGGCGCTGTCGCTCGAATACCTGGTCAAGGAAGGGAAGGGGCTGGCGAAGAAGGTCCACGCCGTTCCCCTGAACATCGACCGGGAGATCGCCCGCCTGAAGCTGGCCTCGATGGGGGTCACCATCGACCAGCTGACCGACGAGCAGAAGGCCTACCTGTCCTCCTGGTCCGAAGGGACCTAAGATCTCCCCGCGGCGCGGGAGGGGGGATTCCCCTCCGCGCCGCGCCACATGGGGATCCCAATCGATCGACGCCGGCGCATCGTCGCCGGCCTGGGCGCGCTGGCCGCGGCGATCTGGCTGCTCTGCGGCCTGAAGCGCGTTCCTGACGACGACGGCCGGGCGGCGGTCCTCGACTCGCCGCTCGGTTTCGTCGAGCCCGTGCGGGCCGCGCCGGGGTGGCATCTCGTCCCGCCGGGTCTCCTGCGCCTGTCGTCCTACCCGGTCCGCGCCGTCACCCTGTCGATCCCGGGGCGCATCGGGACACAGCCTTTGCGCACCCGGGACGGGAGCGACGTCGACGCGGACCTGCTCCTGCGGTACCGCGTGGACGACGACCGCCTCTTCGAGCTGCACCGCCGGCTCGGCCCGCGCTACGAGCAGCAGGGGGTCGTGCTCTGGGCGCGCGAGGCGCTGCGGCAGGCGATTGGCTCCGCCTCCTACTCCGAGGTCTCGGGAGAAAGGACCAGCGGCGTCCAGGACGCCATCGGCCGCGCCCTCGCCGACCGCCTGCGCGACGAAGGGCTGGTGCTGCAGTCGTGCGAGGTCGGACGCATCCGCCTGCGCCACTCCGGAGCCCCCGAGGTCGCGGCGGGACCGCTCCCCGCCGGGCGTGTTCTCGTGGTCGGGTTCGACGGCGCCGACTGGAACGTCATCGACCCGTTGCGCCGCGCGGGCCGCATGCCCCATCTCGATCAGCTGGTGAAGGAGGGAGTGCGATCGCGGCTGCGGACCATCTCGCCGATGCTGTCCCCGGTGCTGTGGACGAGCATGGCCACCGGGGTCGTGCCGCAGCGTCACGGCATCCTGGACTTCGTCGTCTCGACCGGCCGCGACGGCGAGGAAGCGCCGGTCTCGTCGGCCCAGCGGCGGGTCAAGGCGTTCTGGAACATCCTGAGCGAGCGCGGGCTCTCGGTGGGGGTCACCGGCTGGTGGGCGACCGCGCCCGCGGAGCAGGTGAACGGCTACATCGTCTCCGACCGGGTCGCCTACCAGCTCATCGGCGTGCGCCCGGTGGAGGAGCGCGATCGTCGCGGCAAGGTTTCACCGCCGTCCGATGACGACGCGGTGGTCGCCGCGACCGTCGCTCCCGACGCCATCACGCCGGCCGACCTCGAGCCTTATGTCAGGAACGCGGGGGACCTGTCGGGCCTGTCGGACAAGGAGGCGCGGCTCGTGGACGAGCTCAGGACGGCCATCGCCTCGGGGCGGACCTACACCGCGGCGGCGCTGGCCCTCGAGACACGGCACCATCCGGACCTCACGGCCGTTTACTTCGAGGGGACCGACACCGTGGCGCACCTGTTCATGCCGTACGCCCCGCCGCCGCTCCAGGGGATCGATGCAGCCGGGCAGCGCCGCTTCGGGCGGGCGGTGGACGCCGAATACGAGGAGGCGGACCGGCTCCTTGGGCGCCTGCTCGACGGAATCGCCCCCGCGACCGTCGTGGTGCTTTCGGACCACGGTTTCAGGACCGGGGACAACCGGCCGCGCACCGAATCGCGTCCCGGGTACGGCATCGCCGCCGACTGGCACCGCCAGTACGGCATCGCCGTCTTCAACGGCCCGGCGTTCCGCCGCGGCGTCGAGCTGGACGAGGTGTCGCTGCTCGACATCGCCCCGACACTCCTGAGGCTCGTCGGGCTGCCGGTGGGGGAGGACATGGACGGACGCCCGGTGGCCGAGGCGTTCGATCCCTCCTGGCTGC